>NZ_VMOA01000015.1 GCF_020662345.1 Methylobacterium sp. W2
CGCCGGGCTCGGGTTCATCATGACGTGGACGATCCCCGCCACCACCATCCCGGCCATGAGCGGCAGCATCTGCCGCAGGGCGGGCGTCGCGACGCCGCTCACCGCCGCGGCCTGTTGCAGCACGGCCTGCCCCAGATGCTGCGAGCCGAAGAGCTGGCGCATCATGGCGTCCATCTGCGGCTTGGCCTGCGCGGTGGTGGATGCGCTCGGATCCATGAAGCTGAACATCTGGGTGAAGCCGGTGGGATCGGCGGCGGCGTTGCGCTGAAGGCCGAGGGTCAGGGCCGGCATCAGGGCTTCCATGGCCCGGCGGGTCTGGTCCGGCGACAGGCCGAATTGCTGGCCGAAACCGTTGGCCCCCATGCCACCCTGCGCCTGCATGAGATCGAACAGGTTGAACATGGCGGCGGCCTCATGATCCCATCGCGGTCAGGCTTGCGTCCGCCTGCTGTCGAGAGCCGAACTCTGTCGCATCCCAGCCGTACTTACCAGCCCGGGATCATGCCCGTTCCGGCACTAAACCAGTGCGTTCGGCCTCTCCGGGGCCGGAATCTCGCCTCCGGAGGCATCCGCATCGGCCTCGGCGGGGAGTTTCGGCGCGAAACCGGACCGTTCCTCCAGCTGCGCCACCGTCCGGAAGGCGAGGGCGATCCCGATCGCCCCGAAGGCGACGGAGCCGAAGCCCACCCCGGCGATGATGCCCTTGGGGCCGTACAGATAGGCTCCGAGGAGGGCCGGGGGCACGGTTCCGATCGTCGCCCGGCCCCAGTTGAGGAAGGTCGAGAGGAAGGGAAAGCCAAGATTGTTGAACGAGGCGTTCGCCAGGAACAGCAGGCCAGTGAAGAACCACACGCCCCCGCTCACGAGGCAGAAGAAGACGAAGAGCTCGGCGGCGGTGCCGGTGAGTTCGAACAGGCTCGTCAGCGGTCCGCGAAAGACGATCAGGGCGGCCCAGATCACCAGGACATAGGCCGCCGTCACCAGCGCCCCGTCCCGCAGCACGCCGCGCATCCGGTCGAACCGCCCGGCCCCCCAGTTCTGGCCGAGGATGGGACCGATGGAGCCGGACATGGCAAAGAGCCCGCCGAAGGCCACCGGGGACAGCCGGTCGATCACCACGTTGCCGGCCACCGCCACGGCGCCGAATTTGGCGAGCGCATGGGCGATGAAGGCGCTCGCCACGGAGGGGGCGAGGTTAGTGAGCACGGCCGGCAGGGCGATCCTGAACACGATGGGCGCGTCCGCGATCACGTCCGCCCATGTGGGGACGGCCAGCATCCGGTGCTGACGCACGCCCCATAGGCCGACGAGGGCGAAGGTCGCCCGCGCCACGCAGGTGGTGATCGCCGCCCCGTCGATCCCCAAACCCGCCGTGAAGATGAGGAGGGGGTCGAGACCGGCGGTGACGATGGCGCCGCCGAGCGTCACGTACATGGCCTGACGCGCCGCTCCGATGGCGCGCAGCAGGCCGGAGAACATCATGCCCGGCCCCATCAGGAGGTTCGAGGGCAGGGCGATCCAGAGGAAGCGCTCGGCCACGGGAAGCGTCTCGGCGTCGGCGCCGATCCACGACAGGATGAACGGCAGGACCGGCAGCATCGCGAGGACGAGGATGCCCGAGACGACGATGCCGTGGATCGAGGCGGAGGTGGCGAGCCGCCGGGCGCCGGCCTCGTCGCCGGCGCCGATCGCCCGCGAGACCAGGGCGCCGGCGGCGATCATCAGGCCGATATTGATGGCGATGGCGAAGAACTGGACGATGGTGGCAAAGCCCACCGCCGCCGTAAGGGTCGGGTCACCGAGCTTGGAGACATAGATCAGCGAGAGCAGGTCGACCACGAAGATCGCCATCAGGCCGATGGAGCCCGTGCCGGTCATCACCACGACGTGGCGCAGGATCGATCCGGTCACGAACCGTCCGGCCTCCTGTCGGACGACGGGATTCCCCGACGTCTTGCGGGTGTCAGGCATCCGACGGGGTGTCCTGGGGTTGCAGCGTGCGGGTCGCCGCCTCGCGCCGCTCCATGCCGATGATGTCACGCGTTTCGGTGCTCAGCGCCCGCGAGGGGCGCTTGGGCACCGTGAGCGGCTCGGGCTTGATCTCAGGGCTACCGCCCATGTAGCGCGATTCCTCCGGCAGGGCGCCCGCCTGCTGAAGGACGAGGCGGGCGATGTCGCGTTTGCGCACGTCCTGGGCGGTGGCGGCGGCTGCGTCAGCCGGGATGCCGAGCCCTTCCAAAGTGGCGCGGCCGAAGGCGATGGCCGATTCCACCGTCTCGCGCAGCTGGTAATCCACGTCCCGGTTCATCAGTTCCACCGAGTGCATCCGGTCGTAGGCGCGGACATAGGTGCGCACTGCCGTGAACTCCTCATGGACGATGTCGACGATCTTCAGGGCGGCCTGCGGGTCGTCGACGCAGATGCAGAGGAGCTCCGCCCGGCCCACCCCGGCGGCGCGCAGCACGTCGAGGCGGGTGCCGTCGCCGTAATAGATGCGGAAGCCGAAGCGCGAGGCACTGCGGATCTGCTCCACGTCCTTGTCGATCACCGTGACGCTGATCCCCTCGGCGAGGAGCACCTGGGTCAGGATCTGCCCGAAGCGGCCGAAGCCGACGACGAGGACGCGGGCCTCGGTGCTCTCGATCTGGTCGGGGGCATGCTCGGCCGCCTCCGGCCGGTGACGGGACAGGTAGCCGTCGAGGGCCTTGGCGGCGACGGGGCCGACCAGCATCGTGAGGGCGGCGAGCGCCACCGCAAAGCGCGTGGAGGGCTGGTCGATCAGCCCGAGTTCGGCCCCCGCCGGCAGCAGCACGAAGGCGAACTCGCCGGCCGGCGCGAGGATCGCCGCCCCGCGCACCGCATCGAGCCAGGGCGAGCCGAACAGGCGGAACAGGCCGGCCACAAGAGCGACCTTGATGAGGATGGCCGCCGCCGTCGCCCCGAGCAGGGCGGGCCACGCGCTTCTGAGCAGGCCGCCGTCGATGGACATGCCCACGCTCATGAAGAACAGGCCGAGGAGCATGCCGCGGAACGGCTCGATGTCGGCTTCGAGCTGGTGCCGGAAGTTCGATTCGGCGAGCAGGACGCCGGCGAGGAAGGCGCCCATGGGCATCGACAGGCCGACATGCTCCATCAGCATCGCGGTGCCGAGCACCACGAGGAGGGCCGCCGCCGTCATCACCTCGCGCGCGCCGCTGGCCGCGAGCAGGCTGAAGAACGGGTTGAGGCCGTAGCGGCCCACCAGCACCACGGCGAGGAGGGCCGCACCCACGGTTCCGGTGGATGTCAGCGCCGGCCCGAGCCACGCATCGTTGCCGCTGCTGCCGGTGGAGGCGAGGAGCGGCATCAGGGCGAGGATCGCCACCACGGAGATGTCCTGGAACAGCAGCACCGCGAAGGCGCGGCCGCCATAGGGCGTGCCGAGGTCTCCGCGTTCCTCGAGGAGCTGCAGCGCCACCGCCGTGGCCGACAGGGCGAGGGCGACGCCGATGACGAGGCTCGCGGCCGGGGTGAGCCCGAACAGGGCACCGGCGCCGGCCAGCACAATCGTGCACAGGAGCAGCTGCGCCGCACCGAGCCCGAAAATGTCGCGCCGCATCGAGATCAGCCGGGAAATCTCGAGTTCGAGGCCGACGATGAAGAGAAGGAGGACGACGCCGAGCTCCGCGACGCTCGCGGCGGTCTCCGGCTCGGCGATGAGCGAGAAACCGAAGGGGCCGATGATGACCCCGGCGACGAGGTATCCCAGCACCGCGCTCTGCCCGATGAGGCGGAAGATCGGCACGCCGATCACCGCCGCCGACAGAAAGGTCAGCACCGGCGGCAGGAAGCTCACATGGGTGGAGGCGCTCGCCATGTCGATCCGGTCTGTGAGGAGTGGGGTCGCCCGCGGCCGATGCCACAGGCGCGTCGCCGTGCTCTTCTCTTAGACCAGGGGCACCGCCCCCGCCACGCCTGCATGGCGTGGACGGGCGGTGTCGGAACCATCACCGGTGCGGAGCGGCACGCGGTTCAGGCGAAGCGGCGCGTCACCTGACGGACGGCGCGATGGGCCAGGATGATCTTCGTGGCGTCCGACGGCGTATGCGCGTCGTAGGCGTCGAGGACGTCCCAGCGGGTTAGGCCGATATCGTTCAATTCCCGCTCGGAGAGAGAGCCGAGCTCCACGAGGCCGCGCTCGTCGGCATCGTTGCGCGAGAACACGGAGGCGGCCTTGGTGAGAAGGCTGCCGACGAAGCGGGTGGCCCGGCCGACCTGCTCGGCGGCTGCGTCGCCCGGGGTCCAGTTGAGAGTGCTGTTCATGATCCTAGTATCCAAGTTCTCGGCGCACGTTCACGATGAGGACGGTGATGCACGGCGAGGAAGGTGATGGGGGTGATGTGCGCCCCTTTCGCCGTGAATGACGTGCGATCGAACACTTAGCCTCAATAGACTTGCGGTGCCTGCAGGTCTGGTAGAACCAGACCACGGATAAACCTCAATCACCGACCGAATGACCAGTTTGGCGGCATGGCGAATTCGAAGTCATGCTCAATAATGCACGTTTCGCCATCTTGATCAGATCTTAACGATTCGGGGGCGGCGTGCCTCCCATCTCTCGTCCCGGCGGCCGATCAGGAACTGGGAGGCATCGGCCTCGCCGGTGCCTGCATCCGTCACGTCCTGCCGGATCAGGCCGATATCCTTCAACTCGCGGTCCGACATCACCGAGAGCTTGCGCAGGACGCGCCGGTTCATGGCCTGGCGCGACAGGCCGGCGGCGGCGTTCGCCAGGAGCTGGCGCGCGAGCTGCGCGAGCCGCCCGGGGAGAGCGCCGGCATAGGTGGTGGATTGCGGCTTCAGGAGCGTGGTCATCGGTCGTCCTCGTCTCGTCCGTCGTGAACTTTCGACGGTGATGCGCTCGAGGCCCCTGGCGGAGACAGGGACAGTCCAGTACGCTTTGCCAGAATTGTCCGGACGGTGGAGCAGTACAGATGGCGGGATCGGCGCGGACGACGCTCACCCTGGTGGACACGGTCTCGTCCGCGATCACGGAGCGGATCGCCGGGCGCCAGCTCATGCCCGGCGCGCGGCTGCCCTCGGTGCGGGCTTTTGCCGAATCCATGGGCGTGTCGAAATCCACCGTGGTGGAGGCTTATGAGCGCTTGGGCGCGGAAGGCGCCATCGTTGCGCGCCGGGGCTCTGGCTTCTACGTGGCGGGCAAGACCCGCCCGCTCTGCCTCAAGGAGATCGGGCCGCAGCTCGACCGGGCCGTGGACCCGCTCTGGATCACCCGGCAATCGATGCAATCCGGGCCGGACCTGCTGAAGCCGGGTTCCGGCTGGCTGCCGTCGTCATGGATGCCCGAGGAGGCGATCCGGCGCGCCCTGCGCCACATCGCCCGCGACCCCGATTCGAACCTGATCTGCTACGACAAGCCCCTCGGCTTTCCGCCGCTGCGCAGCCAGATCGCCCGGCGTCTCGCCGACAAGGGTGTCGAGGCGGAGGCCGACCAGATCGTCCTGACGGATTCGGCGACTCAGGCGGTCGACCTGCTGTGCCGGTTCCTCCTCGACCCCGGCGACGCCGTGCTGGTCGATGACCCCTGCTACTTCAATTACCATGCGCTGCTGCGGGCGAACCGGGCGAAGGTGGTGGGCGTGTCCTTCACACCCACCGGGCCGAACGTCGCTGAACTCGAACGGCTGATCGTCGAGCACCGGCCGCGATTCTACCTGACCAATTCCGCGCTCCATAACCCCACCGGCGCCACCCTGGCCCCGGCCGTGGCCCACCACGTCCTCAAGCTCGCCGAGGCGCACGACATGCTGATCGTCGAGGACGACATCTTCGGCGACCTCGAAGCCGACCCGGCCCCGCGTCTGGCGGGGTTCGACGGGCTCGACAGGGTGATCGCGGTGGGCAGCTTCTCCAAGACCCTCTCGGCCTCGATCCGCTGCGGCTACATCGCCCTGCGCCCCGACTGGGTGGAGGGGCTGATCGACCTGAAGCTCGCCCTGAGCCTCGGCAACGGACATCTCTCCGCGGCGCTGATGCATCGCCTCATCACCGACGGAGCCTATCGCCGCCACCTCGCCGAGATCCGCGAGAAGCTCGCCCGCGCCATGGGCGAGACGGCGCGGCGCCTCGAACGCTGCGGCCTCACGCTATGGACCGAGCCGCGCGGGGGCCTGTTCCTGTGGGCACGCCTGCCGGACGGGCTCGATTCCGCCGATGTCGCGCGCCGCGCCCTCGCCAGGGACGTGGTGCTGGCCCCCGGCGCCGCCTTCAGCGCCGGGACGGGCAGCCGCGAGTTCCTGCGTTTCAACGTGGCCCATTGCGCCGATCCGAGGACGTTTTCGGTGTTGGAGGACGCCATGGGGGCGGTTTGATCAGGGTCCGGCTGGCCCTGCCCGGAACCCACCGCCCGGGCCGAGGCTTTGAAGAGATACGGCAAAGCTCAAAAAACAGGTCGGGAGGACCCATGTCGAAGCCGGAGTTGAAGCAGCCGCGTCCGCCCGAACTGTTCTCGCCCTGGCGCAGCGAGGTGCGCGCCCGGCTTCAGCAGGAGGCCCGCGACTTCGCCCGTGACGTGGTGCTGCCGCTGGCCGACGAGCTCGACCGGCAGAAGGCCGAGATGCCGCGCTCGCTCATCGACGCCATGGCGAAGAAGGGCTGGTTCGGCATCACCATCCCGGCCGAGCATGGCGGTCTCGGCCTCGGCGTGTTCGAATATTGCCTGGTCTCGGAGGAATTGGCCCGCGCTTGGCTCTCCGTCGGCAGCATTCTGGCGCGGGGCCAGGGGCTCGGCACCCAGACCCTCGACGAGGAGCGCCGCCGCGCTCTCCTGCGCAAATCCGCCCGCGGCGAGTGGATCGGCGGCATCGCCTTGTCCGAGCCCACCGCCGGGTCCGACCTCGCCGGCGTCCAGACCCGCGCGGTGCGCGACGGGGACGATTGGGTGCTCACCGGCACCAAGCGCTGGGCCGGGTTCGCACTCGCCGCCGACTTCATCGAGGTCCTGGCCCGTACCCGCGAGCCGGAGCCGGGCGAGCCGCGCTCGGCCGGGCTGGAACCCTTCCTCGTGGTCAAGAAGCCCGGCACCTTCCCCGAGGGCATGACGGGCCATGTCATCGACAAGATCGGCTATCACGGCTTCCTCACCTTCGAGCTCGAACTCGACGGTGTGCGCGTGCCCGAGGGCGACCGCCTTACCGGCCTCTACGGCGACGGCGGCGCGGATGCGGATTCCGGTGGCTTCGCCTCGGTGCAGCGCGGTCTCAACATCGCCCGCGTCCACACCGCCGCCCGCGCCGTCGGCGTCGCCCGTGCGGCGGTGGAGGATTGCCAGCTCTACCTGCAGGAGCGCGAGCAGTTCGGCCACCCGATCGGCGAGTTCCAGGCCCTGCGCTTCGCGCTGGCCGACATGTCGGCGGAGGTCGATCAGGCCCGCGCCTACTGGCAACAGGTGGCCCACCTTCTCGACGAGGGCGAGGCGGCCGAGAGCGAATCGGCCAAGGTGAAACTGCTCGCCACCGAGATGGCGGTGCGCGTCACCAACCGGGCGATGCAGCTCCACGGCGGCAACGGCTACACCACCGAACGCCGGGTGGAACGGTATTGGCGCGACGCGCGGCTCACCACGATCTTCGAGGGAACGAGCGAGATCCAGCGGCGGATCATCAGCGACCGGATGCTGGGGCGCAGGTAAGTGACGCAAGGGAGGGACAGTCCCGATCCTTTGCCGGTGTGCTCCGTCCGCCCTGACACCATGGTGCATTTTGCGCTATAGGTGGTTGACAGGGGCGGCCTCGCCTCGCCACATCCCGGCTATCATGAGCGATCCTCTCTCGAAGACCTTTCCCGACGGTTCGGCCAAGCCGCCTCTGGAGATCCTGCTCTGCGCGCCACGCGGCTTCTGCGCCGGTGTGGTCCGTGCCATCGACGTGGTGGAGCGTGCGCTGGCGATCTACGGACCTCCGGTCTACGTGCGTCACGAGATCGTCCACAACAAATACGTGGTCGAGAGCCTGAAGCGTAAGGGCGCGGTGTTCGTGCGTGAGCTCGACGAGGTTCCGGACGGCAACGCCCCGGTGATCTTCTCGGCCCACGGCGTCGCCAAGACGGTGCCGGCCAATGCCGACAATCGCGGCCTCGTCACCATCGACGCCACCTGCCCGCTGGTGACCAAGGTCCATCGCGAGGCCGAGATCCACCACAAGCGCGGCCGCCACGTGCTGCTGGTCGGCCATTCCGGTCACCCGGAAGTGGTCGGCACCATGGGCCAGCTGCCCAAGGGCTCGATCACCCTGGTGGAGGATCTGGAGCAGATTGCCGCCCTGGAACCCGACAACCGCGACAACCTCGCCTGGGTGACGCAGACGACCCTGTCGGTGGACGACACCCGCCACATCGTCGCCGCCCTGAAGCAGAAGTTCCCGACCATCACCGGGCCGCACAAGGACGACATCTGCTACGCCACCACCAACCGCCAGGAAGCGGTGAAGCAGGTGGCCCCGCTGGTGGATGCCGTGATCGTCGTCGGCTCCTCGAACTCCTCGAACTCGCAGCGCCTGCGCGAGGTCGCCGAGCGCGTCGGCTGCCCGATCACCCGCCTCGTGCTCCGCGCCGAGGAGATCGACTGGCCGGCCTTCGAGGGCATCCGCAAGCTCGGCCTCACCGCCGGCGCCTCGGCCCCCGAGGTGCTGGTGGAGGAGATCATCGACGCCTTCGCCGCCCGCTACGACGTCACCGTCGACACGGTCTCCACGGTGGTGGAGGACATGTCCTTCCCGCTGCCGCGCGAACTGCGCAGCGAAGCCGCCGAGTAGGCCACGTCGCTCGTTTTTGTCGCTGGGGGCGCCGAAGGGCGCCCCTTCTCATGTCTGCCCTCCAACGTCAGCGAAGCCCGTGGCCGTCTATACCGAGGTCTCCGACGAGGCGCTGACCGCCTTCCTCGCCCAATACGAGATCGGCACGCTGCTCTCCTACAAGGGCATCGCCGAGGGCGTCGAGAACACCAACTTCTTCCTGCACACCACCGCCGGCTCCTACATCCTCACCCTCTACGAGAAGCGGGTGGATGCCGGCGATCTGCCGTTCTTCCTCAACCTGATGCAGCACCTCGCCGCCCGCGGCCTCGCCTGCCCGCAGCCCATCGCGAAGCGCGACGGCGTGGCGCTCGGCGAACTCTGCGGCCGGCCGGCGGTGATCGTGAGCTTCCTGGAGGGCGTCTCGGTCAAGCGCCCCACCGCCGACCATTGCCGGGCCCTGGGCGTCGCTCTCGCCGGGCTGCACCGGGCCGGCAGCGATTTCGGTATGACCCGCGCCAACAACCTCTCCGTCGACTCCTGGGAGCCGCTGTTCCTGGCGGCCGGCCCCGCCGCCGACACCGTCTCCGAGAGCCTGACGGAGCGCGTGCGTGCCGACCTCGCGGTGCTCCAGGCCGGCTGGCCGCGCGGCCTGCCCTCCGGCGTGATCCATGCCGACCTCTTCACCGACAACGTGTTCTTCATCGGCGACGACCTGTCGGGCCTGATCGACTTCTATTTCGCCTGCACCGACGCCTTCGCCTACGACCTCGCCATCTGCCTCAACGCCTGGTGTTTCGAGCCCGACGGCACGTTCTTCCCCGACAAGGGCGAGGCGATGATCGCCGGCTATCAATCCGTGCGGCGCCTGCAGGACGACGAGGTCGCGGCACTGCCGATCCTGTGCCGGGGCGCGGCCCTCCGCTTCATGCTGACCCGCCTCGTCGACTGGCTCAACGTGCCCGCCGGCGCCCTGGTCCAGCCGAAGGACCCGCTCGAATACGATCGTCGGCTGGTGTTCCACCGGGCGGCGACGCAGGCGCGCGATTACGGCTGGCGCGAATAGCGTCCGCGCAGAGACCGGGGCATGAAAAAGCCCCGGCCGTTTCCAGCCGGGGCAAGGTGGTCTCGTTCCGAAGGGCCTAGAAGAAGCCGAGCTTCTTGGCCGAGTAGCTGACCAGCATGTTCTTGGTCTGCTGGTAATGGTCGAGCATCATCTTGTGGTTCTCGCGGCCGATGCCGGACTGCTTGTAGCCGCCGAAGGCCGCGTGGGCCGGATAGGCGTGGTAGCAGTTGGTCCAGACGCGGCCGGCCTGGATCGCCCGGCCGAAGCGGTAGGCGCGTGTCCCGTCGCGGGTCCAGACGCCGGCGCCAAGGCCGTAGAGCGTGTCGTTGGCAATCGAGAGCGCGTCGGCATCGTCCTTGAAGGTCGTCACCGACAAGACGGGTCCGAAGATCTCCTCTTGGAAGATGCGCATCTTGTTGTGGCCCTTGAACACGGTGGGCTTCATGTAGAAGCCTTCCGCGAATTCGCCGTCCTTGACGTTGCGCTCACCGCCGGTGAGGCATTCGGCGCCTTCCTGGCGGCCGATATCGACGTAGGACAGGATCTTCTCCAATTGCTCGGAAGAGGCCTGCGCGCCGATCATCGTGGTCGGGTCGAGGGGCGAGCCCTGGGTGATCGCCTCGACGCGCTTGATCGCCCGCTCCATGAAGCGGTCGTAGATCGACTCGTGCACCAGCGCGCGGCTGGGGCAGGTGCAGACCTCGCCCTGGTTGAGGGCGAACATGGTGAAGCCTTCAAGGGCCTTGTCGAAGAAATCGTCATCCTCGTTGGCCACATCCGCGAAGAAGATGTTCGGCGACTTGCCGCCGAGCTCCAGCGTCACCGGGATGAGGTTCTGCGAGGCGTATTGCATGATCAGGCGACCCGTCGTCGTCTCGCCGGTGAAGGCGATCTTGGCGATGCGGGGCGAGGAGGCCAGCGGCTTGCCGCATTCCAGGCCGAAGCCGTTGACGATGTTGAGGGTGCCCGGCGGCAGCAGGTCGGCGATGAGTTCGGCGACGACGAGGATCGAGGCCGGGGTCTGTTCGGCGGGCTTGAGGACGACGCAATTGCCCGCCGCCAGAGCCGGGGCGAGCTTCCACACCGCCATCAGGATGGGAAAATTCCACGGGATGATCTGCCCGACGACGCCCAGGGGCTCGTGGAAATGGTAGGCCACCGTGTCGTGGTCGATCTCGGAGATCGAGCCTTCCTGCGCACGGACGCAGCCGGCGAAGTAGCGGAAATGGTCGATGGCGAGGGGGATGTCGGCGTTGGTCGTCTCCCGGATCGGCTTGCCGTTGTCCCAGGTCTCGGCGAGGGCGATCAGGTCGAGATTCTCCTCCATCCGGTCGGCGATGCGGTTGAGGATGAGGGCGCGCTCGCCCGGCGCGGTGCGGCCCCAGGCCTCCTTGGCGGCATGGGCCGCGTCGAGGGCCTTCTCCACGTCCTGCGCGTCCGAACGGGCGACCTCGCAGATGACGCGGCCGGTCACCGGCGAGGTATTCTCGAAGTAGCGGCCGTTGACGGGGGCGACCCACTGGCCGCCGATGAAGTTCTCGTAACGGGCCGAGAACGGCGCCTTGGTACCTGACGACAGGAATTCCGGCTTGTTCATGTGCGTATCCTCCATGTTGTTCTTGTAAGCGCCAGCAGAGGCCGGACGCGGTGCCAAATCAAGATAGACTTTTGGCCAAACCGGCTCGGATCGACGGCATCGAGCGGGACGGCATCGAGCGGGTCGGCGCGTGGTCCCGCTTCTGTGGCGGGGAGCCACGCGCCCGGGCAGTCTAGCGCCTCTGCGGCGGTCTGGCGATGCCGCGGGCCGGCGATTTGGAAGACCTCGCAAAACTCCCGATCACCGTCGGTTCTCCCTCGGAGTACGGTGCCGCGGCGAGAGTTTAGCCAAGATCGATCATCCTATTAGATCACCTCATTCTGAGGTGCCCTTTGCTTGAGCAAAGGGCCTCGAAGGAGCCATCCAGAAATCGCGCGTCGACTGGAGGCCTCCTTCGAGGCCGCTACGCGGCACCTCAGGATGAGGTTAACCTTTGGAAAAAACCCTCAAAATGGCTCGGCTGGACACTCACCGTCCCGGCGGCAGCCGGGTGAAGCGTCGGGCGGTGATCCGCCGGGCAACCGAGCGGTCGATCCTCGGGCCGGCCCGCTCGATGCCGTCGCGGTGAATCATGACGCCGGTCGGGCGCCCGTCCGGCTCGATGTCGAACGCCACGCGGATCGCCCCGTCCCGCGCTACGAAGTCCTGCCCTACGAAGTCCTGCCCCACGAAGGCCCTGTCGCTCTCGGGGGTGAGACTGATGCGGGGCTCGCCCGATCCCTGTCCGAGGCCCTGGGCGATCAGGCGGTCGCCGTCGCGGGTGATGCCGAGGACCGAGCGCGGGCCGGTCCGGTAGAAACCGACATAGCGGTCGAGGACCGCCCGGCCGACGCTGATCTCGGTCCGCGCCGGCTCGCCGAGATAGAGCGCCGCCAGTTGGCGCGAGAGGGCCTGGGCCGGCACGATCTCGGTATTGCCGAGCACCACGATGGTGAGCCCGAGATCGGGGTAGGAATCCTTGATCGCGCTGAAGCCGCTGATGAACCCGCCATGCGACCACAGCCGGCGTCCGTAGGCCGTGCCGATGTACCAGCCGAGGCCGTAACCGTGGCCGTAATCCGTCACCATCGCCCGGCGCGACTCGTCCGACAGGACGCGGCCGGAGAACAGCGCCCTGTCCCAGGCGACGAGGTCGTCGAGGGTGGAGGCGAGCATGCCGGCGCCCGACGGTGCGCTGGCGGCTAGCGGCAGGGCCTGGCGCCACTCGCCCGCTTCGCGGCGGTAGCCGGTGGCGCGCCGGGGGAGGATCGCGCCCGGATCGGCGTCACGGGTCGAGGACAACCCGGCCGGCGCCAGGACCGCGTCGGTGAGGTAGCGCGCGAAACTCTGGCCGGTGACCCGCTCGATCAGGCCCGCCAGGAGGATGTAGCCGGTATTGCTGTATTCGTGGCCGGTCCCGGGCGGGAACAGCAGATCCTCGCGGTAGAGCAGGGCCACCGTCTCCATCGGCGCGCGCTCGAGCCGGCCGAGTTGCGTCGCGTAGCCCGGCAGGGCGGTAACGTTGGGCAGGCCGGAACTGTGGTTGAGGAGCATCCGGATCGTCATCGCAGCCCAGGCCGGCGGCAGTTCGGGCAGGTAGCGGATGGCGGGATCGTCGAGGGAGAGGGAACCGGCCTCGGCCAGTTTCAGGATCGCCGCCGCGGTGAACTGCTTCGTGATCGAACCGATGCGAAACAGGGTGTCCGGCGTGTTGGGGACGGCCCATTCCCGGTTGGCCAGGCCATAGGCGCGGCGGAACACGGGGATGCCGTCCCGTGCCACGATCACCGCGCCGGAGAAGACGCCGCCTTCCGCGTGGGAATCCATCAAAGCGGCGGCCTTGCGCGCGAACGCCTCCGCCTCGCCGCCGATGGCTGCGCCGGGCGGCCCCTCCTGCGCGGCGGCGGGGGCGGCGAGCAGCAGCGACAGGGCGCAAGCGCAGGCGAGAACGCGGAGAAACATGAGACGCGATGATCCGTCGGCGACGATCCGGTCAAGGTCGCGGGGCCAAGGTCGCGAAGAAATGTGGCGTGGTTGCGCGGGCGGGCCATCCCCTGTCCGCATCAGCGGCCTACCCGCGAAACCGTGATCGGCATCGGCGCCGAGATCACCGTTTTGCCCCGAAGCTCCGCAACATGGCCCGTCTTCGTGCCCCGTACGACGCAAGCCGTCGGGGCCGGACCTGATCCGCCGATCGCGGTTCAACCGACACGATGCAACAGGAAGAGAGATATCCATGAGCCGCACCACTCGCGTCATGCTGGCCGCATCCCTCGGTCTCGGGGCCACCGCCCTGGTCCCGCAGGTCGGCTTTGCCCAGGCGCCGCAGAAGGCGCCGGCACCCGCCAAGGCCGCCCCCGCCGCTCCCGCTCCGGCTCCCGAGGCCGAGGAGCAGAAGGAGGTCGCCCTGACCCAGGCGCTGATCGACGGCCTCGTGGCCGCGCAGCCCGAACTGGCGAAGCTCCCCGGCGGGAACGCGGACAAGCCCGATCCGAAGGTCCAGGCCCAGGCCGTGGCGATCGCGAAGAAGAACGGTTTTGCCAGCGTCGATGACCTGCAGGACGCAGCCGACAGCGTCGAGGCAGTACTGGACGGCGTGGACCCTGAGACGAAGACCTATGTCGGCGTCGTGCCGCTGCTGAAGAAGCAGGCCGCCGCCATCGAGGCCGACACGAAGATGAAGCCCAAGGACAAGGCCGCCGCGCTGAAGGACATCAACGAGGCGATCGCCGCCGGCGAGCCGACCAAGCCGTCCGACGGCAACATCGCCCTCGTCACCAAGAACATCGACAAGCTCGGTCAGATGGCCGGCGGCGGGCAGTAGCTCCCCGCCGAGCCGAACCCGGTCTCCAGGAATGCCGGCTCGCGAGGGGCCGGCGCAACCGGAGGTCGGGCCGCTGACTTTCCATCACGACGTCGCCGGCGCAGGAGCCGGCGACCGCAGCGAGGCTCAGGACCAGTGACTGCACCTTTGAGGCCGGTTCCGCCGAGCGGCCGGCCGGTATCGGAACGGGCTCTTCCGGAGGGCGGTCCGACTTGGAGCGGCCCGGGCTTCGGCGAATTCGTCGGCATCGTCGCCCTGATGATGGCGGTGACCGCCATCTCCATCGACAATCTGCTGCCGGCCTTTCCCGCGATCCAGGCGCGGTTCTCCGTCGCCGATCCCAACGCGCTACAGCTTCTCGTCTACGTGTATATGATCGGCTTCGGTTTCGCCCAGATCGTCTACGGGCCGGTCTCGGACGCCCTCGGGCGCCGGCGGGTGCTGCTCGGGAGCCTCGCGGTCTACGGCGCAGGTACCGGACTCGCCATGGTCGCGCCGTCCTTCGAATGGCTGCTGGCCGCCCGCGTCATCCAGGGGATCGGGGCGGCGGGCGGGCGCGTGCTGTCTACCGCCATCGTCCGCGACCGCTATTCGGGGCGCGAGATGGCCAGCGTCATGTCGCTGATCATGATGGTGTTTCTCATCGTGCCGATGATCGCGCCCGCCATCGGCGGGGCGATGCTGCTGCTTGGCTCCTGGCACTACGTCTTCGTCTCGATGCTGGCCCTGGCCGGCATCCTCGCCCTCTGGTTCTCCTGGCGCATGCCGGAGACGCTGCACCCGGAATTCCGGCGTCCGCTCTCCCTGCGGTCGATCGGCCAGGCGGTCTCCCTGACCTTCCGCACCCGCGTGGCGGTCGGCTACGCCACTGCCCTCGGGCTGCTGACCGGCTGCATCATGGGCTATGTCGGCTCGGCGCAGCAGCTCTTCGATACCGGGCTCTACCGGCTCGGCGCCCTGTTTCCCCTCGCCTTCGCCCTGGTGGCCGGTGCCATGGGAGCCGCCACCCTCGTCAATGCCCGCCTGGTGCGGCGGCTGGGGATGCGGCCTCTCTCGCATGTGGGCCTCACCCTGTTCGTGGCGGTGGCGCTGGCCCAGGTCGGGATCGGCCTCGCCTATGCCGGGCATCCGCCCTTGTGGCTGTTCCTGACGGTGCTTGCCGGCAACCAGTTCATGATTAGCTTCGCCATGCCGAACTTCAACGCGCTGGCCCTGCAGCCCCTCGGCGAGATCGCCGGCACGGCCTCGTCCTTCATCGGATTCTACACCACCATCCTTGGCGCCTTCTGCGGCTTCGTCATCGGCCACGCCTTCGACGGCACGGTGCTGCCCCTCGGCCTCGGCTATGCGGGGCTCGGGGGATCGGCGCTTCTCGTGGTCGCCTGGACCGAGCGCGGGCGGTTGTTCCGGGGTGGGGTGTCGGGGTGAGGATCGATGGATGCGCCACGGACCAGAAGTTGAAATCCACGTACGCCCCGCCTATCCTCGCCTGAAAAGCAGGCGACTCCAAAAGAGCTCGATCGATGAGCGCCTCCTACGCGATCGCTTTCATCGTCACGCCGCTGCTCGCCGTCGGCCTCGGTTGGCTCGCCGTGCTGCTTCATGAACGCTCGCTGGCAAAGGCGGAGCATCGCTCCTTGGGCGAGTGAACTGGGTCTCCACCCTTTAACGCCGTCTTCAGCCCGTCTCGCGGGGTGTCGAGGTGAGCGGCATAACGGTGACCGGTGGGCAAAATGCCCTTCGCCGGACATTGGACAACTGGTATCGGTGATCGAGCGATGACCGGTGGTAGACCATGGCCTCTCGTAGACAGGGAGCGGCGGCGATGCCGATAAGTGCCGACCTTGGCCCCAAGATTGAGGGCTACGTTTCAACACTCGTGGAGAACGGGCGCTTCTCCTCCCGTAGCGACGTGTTGCGCGAGGGCGTACGCCTCCTGGAGGAGCGGGAGAATCAATTGTCGGCGCTCGATGCCGCCATCGACCGCGGGCTTGCCGATGTCGATGCAGGCCGACACAGCCCCGCTAACGAAGTCGCCACGCGTCTCGCGACACGGTACGGCAGCCGGTCGACCGTCACCAAGGCATGATCGTCGTCTTCGCGGACTCCGCCGAAGCGGATCTCGAACGGATCGGCGATTACATTTCCGGCGATAATCCGGCTCGCGCTGCCACATTCGTTCAGGACTTGATCGCCTGCTGCGAGCGTCTGGCCGATGCGCCTTTCGGGTTCCCCCTTGTCCGCCGATACGAGCGCATGGGGATCCGCGTCCGAACGCATGGAAACTATCTCATCTTCTATCGCGTCAGCGCTGCAACGATCGACATCGTCCACATCCTGCATGGTGCCCAAGATTACGGACCGATCGTGTTCTCCTCCCCATAGCCATGTCCGATTCACCCGTTTCCCCAGCCGAATGAGCCCGGTCCAAACCCCTTAACGCCGTCTTCAGCCGGTCTCGCGCAATGTCCCGATCTCGATGGGTCAGGGACGGAGTTCGCGCGTGTTCGGTCGGAGCCAGGACGGAATCCTCCTCGCGTCGCGCCTGTTGCTGGCGGCGGCGCTGCTGCCGACGGGCATCGCGCGTGCGCTCAACGTCTCGGGCTTCGCGCTGGCGCTGGCCGGGGCCGGAATGCCGTCTCCCAATGCCGTGGCCACCGCGGCCGTGGTGGTTCAGGTCTTCGGGCCGCTGGCGTTGATCCTCGGTGTCCTGCCCCGCATCACCGGCTTTGCTTTGGCGGGGTTCGCGGTGGCGATGGCGGTGCTGCTGCACGGGTTCTGGGCCTATTCCGGCGCGGCGGCCATGACCGAGCGGACCCTGTTCCTGGCCGATCTCGGCCTGGCCGGCGGTTTCCTCATCTATGCCCTCACCGGTCCGGGAGCCTGGAGCTGGCAGGGCTGGCGCCGCTCGTCCCGCGAGGCGTCTGCTCCCGCCCGGCCGCAATCCGCCAACGCCAATGCGAAATCAGCGAAGGGACCGAAGCGCAGTCCCGCCCGGCCGTCGAGCCGCGCGGCGTGAGCCCCGCGGCCTACGCGCCCTTCGACGCGAGGCGCTGACCCGAGACCTCCGCGCCCGCATCCGGCTTCAGCCGCAGGAAGGCGAAGAGCGAGGCGGACGAGATCAGCGCGACGGTGAGGAAGGCGGGCCAGAAATCGCCGGCCTCGATCGCCGTTCGGCCATGCTGCGCCGCGGCGGTCTCTAGGGCCAGGGCGCCGATGGAGACGCCGAGGCTCAGCGACAATTGTTGCGCGACGCTGGCGAGGCTGGTGGCCGAACTCATCTCCCGCGCGTCGAGATCGGCATAGGCGATGGCGTTGACGCAGGTGAATTGCAGCGAGCGGACGCAGCCGCCGACGAGCAGGATGCCGATGATGAGCCAATGCGGCGTCTGCGCCGTGAACAGGCCGTTCACCGCGAGGAAACCCGAGGCAACGACGGCGTTGAACAGCATCACCCGGCGGAACCCATAGGCGCGCAGGATGCGCGGGCCGATGATCTTGATGAGGAGTGCGCCCGCCGCCGCGGCGAAGGTGAGAAGTCCCGATTGCAGCGGATCGAGGCCGAAGCCGATCTGCAGCATCAGCGGCAGCAGGAACGGGATCGCCCCGGTGCCGATGCGGAACAGGCTGCCGCCGGTCACCGCCGCGCGGAAGGTCGGGTATCGCAGCAGGTCGAGCCGGATCACCGGATGCGGCACCCGGCGCGAATGCGCGAGGTAGAGCGCGAGCAGGACCGCGCCGCCGCCGAGGCAGCCCCAGGAGACGTAATCCGGTAGAAGATGACGTCCGAGAGAGGCGAGGCCGAGCATCAGCGTGGCGAGACCGGCCCCCGAGAGCACGAACCCGAGGATGTCGAGGGGCGGCCGGGACGGCTCGCGGACGTTCTCGAAATAGAGCGTCGAGAGCGCGATCCCGGCGAGGCCGATCGGGATGTTGATGAAGAAGATCCAGCGCCAGTCGAGATAGGTCGTGATCAACCCGCCCAGCGGCGGCCCCATGATCGGACCGATCAGGGCCGGGATCGTCAGGTAGGCAAGAGCGCTCACGAGTTCGCTCTTCGGCACCGCCCGCAGGATGACGAGGCGTCCCACCGGAACCATCATCGCCCCGCCCATGCCCTGGAACGCGCGTGCCGCGACGAAGGAGCCGAGCGAATCGGAGGCGGCGCAGGCCAGCGACCCCGCCATGAACACGACGAGGGCGGCGCGGAAGATCGTGCGCGCGCCGTAGCGATCCGCCATCCAGCCGCTGATCGGGATGAAGATCGCGAGACTGACCAGATACGAGGTCAGCGCCAGTTTCAGGGCGATCGGATCCTCGCCGAGGCTGCGGGCGATGGCCGGCAGCGCGGTGGCGATCACCGTGGAATCCGTGTTCTCCATGAACAGGGCGGTGGCGACGACGAGGGGGACGATCTGTGATGGGCGCATGGGGATCGTGTAGTAGCGCGGCCGAAGCCGCCCGGTTCCGTCACGCTCTCGAATGGGGTCTCGGCCCAATCCTGAAGCGAATGCGCACACAAATGATAGCCGCTGTGGATGACGCGTGCGGTGTCGCACGTGTTCGACAACCGTGACCCCTGAGCCACAGGTGCGGGCTTCAAGTCATCCGGTCGGCGGGGCCGGCTTTCGGGGGCGCCGATACCGCCTTAAGCTCAGCAACAATTCGGCTGTCTCGCATCGCTTCGGCTGAGCGAGCCACCGCCGCCATTCTGCGTGAAAGTTATTGAATGCCCTCGCGGTTCGAAACCTGTCGACGCTCGCCCCTCTTCGGTGGGGCTCTGGGCCTGCTCCTCATGGTCGCCGGTTGCGGCACCGTCATCCTCAATGAATCCGGCTCGCTCACCCGCTATGACCGCCTCAACGGGAGCACCGAAGTGGCGACCGGGGCGAAGCTCTACGCAGAGCCGCAGACCCTCGCGGCGACGCGGACGGTCCGCATCGTTCCGGCGACGTTTCCGGAATCGATTTCCGGCCCCGGTCTCAACAGCGTCGAGCGCCGGCTGATCGCCAACGCGGCCGACCGCGCGCTCTGCTACGAGTTGTCGCTGCGCTACGACGTGGTTTCCACCAAGAAAGCCGACCTCACAATCCGGTCTGCCGTCACCCGCGTCGAACTCACCAACGTCCCCGCGGCCGGCGCGACCATCGCCACCTCGGCGGGAATCACCATCGCGTCCCAGGTCGGCGTCGGTTTCGCCACGGCTGTCGGCCGCGTGCCGATCCCGCGCATCCCGATCGGCCTCGGCAGCATCACCATCGAGGCGGAAGCTCTCGATAGCCGCCATCAGCAGCGGGCGGCGATGATCTGGGGCGGCGGCGCCAACGCCTTCACCAACCAGGCCCGCTTCTCGGCGGCCGGAGACGCCTACGATCTCGCCGGCGAGTTCGGCCAGGATTTCGGCACGCTCCTCGTGACTGGGCGCGACCCGTTCAAGGAGCCGGTGGCGATCCCGAGCTGGAACCGCATTCGCATCACCACCCTGGGCGAGGCTCCCCTCGATCCGGATTGCGAGCAGTTCGGCCGGGCGCCGGGCATCGACGGAATGGTGGGCGATTACATCGGCCTGCCGCCGGAATGGACCGACAAGGGCCCCCGCGACCCGATCAATTGAGTTTTCCCGTTGCGATGCCGCGATCCTGCCTTTGCGCAGGGTCCGGCCCCATGATACTGCGCCGTGCCAACGCATTCGGCGTCGACGGCTGTTTCAGCCCGGCGCCTCTCACCGTTTCGGGAGTTGGCACATGGCTCGTATCACCGCGGATTCCATCATCGAGGGCCTGACCTTCGACGACGTGCTTCTCCGTCCCGCCGCATCCTCGGTGATGCCCACAGAGGTCAGCGTCGCGTCGCGGCTGACCCGCACGATCCACCTCAACATGCCGATCCTGGCCTCGGCCATGGACACCGTCACCGAGGCGCCGATGGCCATCGCCATGGCCCAGAACGGCGGTATGGGCGTCATCCATCGCAATCTCGAGCCGCACGAGCAGGCCGAGCAGGTCCGCCTCGTCAAGAAATACGAGTCGGGCATGGTGCTCAACCCGATCACCATCCATCCCGACGAGACCCTGGCCGACGCCTTCTCGCTAATGAAGCTGAACCGCATCTCGGGCATTCCCGTGGTGGAGCGCGGCCCCAACGGCTCGCGCGGCAAGCTCGTCGGCATCCTCACCAACCGCGACGTGCGCTTCGCCACGAACCCCTCCGAGACCGTCGCCGAGCTGATGACCCGCGACCGGCTCATCACCGTGCGCGAGGGCGTGAACCAGGAGGAGGCCAAGCGCCTGCTCCACCAGTTCCGCATCGAGAAGCTCCTCGTCGTCGACGACCATTACCGCTGCATCGGCCTGATCACGGTCAAGGACATCGAGAAGCAGGTGGCTTATCCCGGCGCGGTGAAGGACGAGCAGGGCCGCCTGCGGGTCGCCGCCGCCACCACCACGGGCGATAGCGGGTTCGAGCGGGCCGAGCGCCTCATCGATGCCGGCTGCGACGTGATCGTGGTCGACACCGCCCACGGCCATTCCATCAAGGTGCTCGATGCCGTGCGCCGGGTGAAGCAGCTCTCCAACGCTGTACAGGTGGTGGCCGGCAACGTCGCCACCCGCGACGGGGCGCAGGCGCTGATCGATGCCGGCGCGGACGCGATCAAGGTCGGCATCGGCCCGGGCTCGATCTGCACCACCCGTATCGTGGCCGGCGTCGGCGTGCCCCAGCTCACCGCCCTGATGGAGGCCGTCGAGGCCGCCGACCGGGCCGACGTGCCGGTGATCGCCGATGGCGGCATCAAGTTCTCCGGCGATCTCGCCAAGGCGATCGCGGCCGGCGCCTCCGTGGCGATGCTGGGCTCGCTGCTGGCCGGAACCGACGAGGCACCGGGCGAAGTGTTCCTGCACCAGGGCCGCTCCTACAAGAGCTATCGCGGCATGGGCTCGGTGGGCGCCATGGCCCGCGGCTCGGCCGACCGCTACTTCCAGGCCGAGGTCAGCGACACCCACAAGCTCGTTCCCGAGGGGATCGAGGGACAGGTGCCCTACAAGGGGCCGGTGGCGGCGGTGCTGCATCAGCTCGCCGGCGGCCTGCGGGCCGCCATGGGCTATGTCGGCGCCCCGACCATCCCCGAGTTCCAGGACAAGGCGCAGTTCGTCCGTATCACCAATGCCGGCCTGCGCGAGAGCCACGTCCACGACGTGACCATCACCCGCGAGAGCCCGAATTACCCCAGCCGCGCCTGAGCCCGGCCCGATGACCGATCTGCGCCACCTCGTGCTCTGGCCCGTCCTGGCGCAGATCGGGCTCACCTTCGGCCTCTATGTCTGGCTCTCCGCGGCGCGCCTTCTGGCGGTGCGTCGCGGCGAGGTGGAGTTCGGCTGTTTCGAGTTCGGCCGCGATGAGCCGGCACCGATCGCCCGCATCACCCGCAATCTCGCCAACCAGTTCGAACTGCCCGTCATCGTCTTCGCCTGCGTCGCCCTGCTCGCGGCCCTCGACCGGGTGACATGGGTCGATATCGGCGCCGCCTGGCTCTTCTTCGTTGGCCGGGTGATCCATACCGCCGTCCAGACGCTTACCGACGACGTGCCCCTCAGGGGCCGGGTCTTCGTCATCAATTTCCTCGGCTGCGCGATCCTCGTCGCGCATCTCGGCCTCGTCGCCCTCGGGCGCTGACGCCGCTGCATCAGGACTTGTCATGACCGTCCAGGCTATCCTCGCCCCCGTCTTCGCGCAGGTGCTGCTGACCTTCGTGCTGATGTTCTGGCTGGGGAGGGTGCGCTTTGCCGAGATCAAGGCGGGTTCGGTGACGGCCGGCGACGTCTCCATGGGCGAGCGCAGCTGGCCGCCCCGCGCGCAGCGATCGGCCAATGCGTTCTCGAACCAGTTCGAGTTGCCGATGCTGTTCTTCGCCCTGGTGCCGCTGGCGCTCTATACGAAGAAGGCCGATCTGCTCTTCGTCGTCCTCGCCTGGATCTTCGTGGCGTCGCGCGCCGTCCATGCGGGCGTCTACGTCACCTCGAACCACGTCCCCTCCCGCTTCCGCGCCTACGCGCTCGGGGCGCTGGTGCTCCTGGCGATGTGGATCGTCTTCGCGGTGCGCATCTTTCTCGCACCCATCGGGGTCTGAGGTTCGGGAAATTGAATACACGCCTGGAAAACCGCCTCCCTCGTCCGATAAGGAGGGAGGCTCAACGAGATTGAGGATCGTCCCATGCGCGTGCTCGTCGTCGGTGCCGGTGCCACCGGTGGATATTTCGGAGCGCGTCTCGTGGAGGCCGGGCGGGACGTCACCTTCCTCGTACGGCCGGCGCGGGCGGAGAAGCTCGCCGCCTCGGGTTTGCGCGTCAAGAGCCCGGCCGGCGACATCCATATCGCGGAGCCCGCGACGCTCACCGCCTCCGATCTCGCGGCAGGAAAGGGCGGCGGCTTCGATCTCGTTCTGCTCAGCTGCAAGGCCTACGACCTCGACGCCGCCATCGCCGATGTGGCCCCGGCCGTGGGTCCCGCGACGCTGGTGCTGCCCGTGCTCAACGGCCTGCGCCATCTCGATGTTCTCGACGCCGCTTTCGGGCCGGAGCGGGTTCTCGGCGGCTCCTGCGCCATCGCGGCGACGGTTACGTCCGGCGGCGAGATCCGCATGATGAGCCCCTTACATACCCTCACCTTCGGCGAGCGGGCAGGGGGGCGCTCGGAGCGGGTGGAGCGGATCGAGGCGTTGATGCAGGGCGTCACGTTCCAGGCGCGCCTCAGCGAGGCGATGGTGCTGGAAATGTGGGAGAAGTGGTCGTTCCTGGCCACGCTCGCCGGGGCGAGCTGCCTGATGCGCGCCACCATTGGCGATATCGTCGCCGCACCGGGCGGCCTCGGCTTCATCGAGGCGCTGATGGAGGAGTGCCGCCGGATCGCCGAGGATGCCGGCTACGCACCGCGGGAGAAGGTGATGCAGAACACGCGCGCGAGCCTCACGGCGGAAGGCTCGGGCTTCACCGCCTCGATGCTGCGCGACATCGAGAACAAGGCGCGGATCGAGGCCGATCATATCATCGGCGACCTCATCGCCCGTAGCCGCGACGGGGCGCACCCGATGCTCGACCGGGTCTACACCCATCTCAAGGCCTACGAGAACCGCCGGGCGCGCGAGGCCGCCTGAGCGGCGGCCCCGGACAGGCGGACGCTCAGTAGCGCGGAGCCGGGGGCGGAGGCGGCGGGTTGCCGTATTCGAGCTGGGTCTTGGCATCGTAGGGGCGCTGCGGCGGCGGCGTCAGGTCGACGGCAGGCGCGGTGGAGCAGGCGGCGACGCTGAGCAGGACGAGGCCCGCGAGAGTGAGATGAACGATGGGGGACATGACGATTGCGAGGCTCCGGACGTTGACGCAGCGGGCTCGGGCGCAGCAAGGGCACGAGACGGGTCTGGCACCCTGCCTGTCTGACGGCCGATCCCGCCGGAAGCTCGTCCTTAATGTGTCGGCCCCCCGCTCAAAGCGTGACCGTATCGCGGCGACGGCCGTGACCGGTCACGCTTCCCTAACCCTGAGGATTTCGTCCTGACCCCTCCCGCTCGCCTCTCTGCCGCCATCGAAGTACTCGCCGACATCGCCGGCCGACGCCGTCCGGCCGCGGACGCCCTCAAGGATTGGGGCCTCGCCCACCGCTTCGCCGGCTCCGGCGACCGCGCCGCCATCGCCAGCCTCGTCTACGACGCCCTGCGCCGCCGGGCGTCTTCCGCCTGGATCATGGGGGACGAGACCCCGCGTGCCACCCTCATCGGCATGCTGCGGCTGCAGCACGGACTCGCGGCGCCTACCATCGCCGAGCTGTTCTCCGGTGAGCGTTTCGCGCCCGATCCCCTCACCGATGCCGAGCGCACGGCCATCGCCGAGGGCTCGCTCGCGGACGCACCGCCCCACGTGGCCGGCGACGTGCCGGACTGGATCCTGCCTTCGCTCAGCCACCTGTTCGGCGAGACCCTTCTGGAGGAACTGCGCGCCTTGGCCCGCCGCGCGCCCCTCGACATCCGCATCAACACCCTCAAGCGCGACCGCGAGACCGCCCTGGCCGGGCTCGCGCATCTGGCGGCCCAGCCGACGCCGCATGCGCCGCACGGATTGCGCATTCCGCTCGGCGAGGATGGGCGCGGCCCCGCCTTGCATGTGGAACCGGAATTCCTCGACGGCTGGTACGAGATCCAGGACGAGGGCTCGCAGATCGCAGGCGCCCTGAGCGGCGCGCGTGCCGGCGAGACCGTGGTCGATCTCTGTGCCGGCGGCGGTGGCAAGACCCTCGCCCTCGCGGCGATGATGCAGAACAGCGGACGGCTCATCGCCACCGACGACGATCCGCGCCGGCTCGCGCCGATCCACGAGCGGCTGCGCCGCTCCGGTGCCGAGGCCGAGATCCGCACCCCGCGCGGCGGACGCGCGCGGGCCGATGTGCTCGGCGACCTCGACGGCACCGTGGACCGGGTGGTGGTCGACGCGCCCTGCACCGGCACCGGGACGTGGCGGCGCAATCCCGATGCCAAGTGGCGCTTGCGCCCCGGCTCCCTCAGCGCCCGCGTCACGGACCAGGCCGAGGTGCTCGACCGGGCCTCGCGCCTGGTGCGGCCGGGCGGGCGGATCACCTACATCACCTGCTCCCTGCTGCGGGAGGAGAACGACGCCGCCATCGACGGCATCCTCGCACGGGCGAATGGCGGGCTCACGGTCCTGCCGGCCGAGAGGATCGCCGCCGACCATGCGCCGGGCCTCGCGGAGGTGGTGCGGTTCACCGAGCACGGCCTGCAGATGAGCCCGGCCCTCACCGGAACGGACGGCTTCTACCTCGCCACCCTGGAACGGCGCGGCTGATGCGCCTCGACCGCCGGACATTGGTCGCCGCAGCCGCGGCGATGCTGTCCGGCGGTGCGCAGGCCCGCGCCGAGACGGTTCCGGCTCCGGGCACGAATCTCGACGTGATCGACCTGTGGCCCGGCCTGCCCCCCGGCGGTGGCGGTCCCATCGCGGCGGATGGGCGGTTCGACGAGAGCCGCGACGGGGTGATCAGCAACGTCGCCCGGCCCTGCCTCCTCGTCATGCGCGCCCCGAAGCCCAACGGGGCGGCCCTGGTGGTCGCGGCGGGCGGGGGCTATCGCCGCATCGATATCGGCAACGAGGGCATCCCGGTGGCGCGCTGGCTCGCCACCGTGGGCATCACCGCCTTCGTGCTGGTCTACCGCCTGCCCGGCGAGGGCTGGGCGGCCGGTGCCGACGCGCCGCTCCAGGACGTGCAGCGGGCGCTCCGCCTCGTGCGGGCGGGGGCGGTGACCTACGGCATCGACCCCGAGCGGGTCGGCGTGCTCGGTTTTTCCGCCGGCGGGCACCTGATGGGGGAGGCGGCCATGCGCGCCTCGGCGGAGACCTATGCCGGGCTCGATGCCAGCGACGCGTTCTCGGCGCGGCCCGAACTCGCGGGGCTGATCTATCCCGTCATCACCCTGCTTCCGCCCTTCGACCGGACCTCCACAAGGCGCATCCTCGCGGGCGACCCGCCCGACCCGGTGAAGGCCTCGGCCTATTCGGTGCAGACGCTTGTGCGCGAGAAGGCGCCACCGACCTTCCTCGCCCAGGCCGCCGACGACCCCATCGCCGTGGTGGACAACAGCCTGCTGATGTATTCCGCCCTGCGCGGCGCCCTGGTGCCCACCGAATTGCACCTGTTCGAGCGCGGCGGCCACGGTTTCGGCCTCGGCGTGCCCGGCTCTCCGGCGGCGGCCTGGTCGGGCCTGTTCCTGACCTGGATGCGGCGGCGCGGCTTCCTCCGCCCGTGAGCGAACGGGCGATGGGCGCGCCCGATGCATGTGGGCGGCGCGCGCCCTGCGGAACCTGCGCGTTGCACGGCGGCAGGGGCTCGTCTAACTCCGATCCATGAATACCGACCACGACAAGATCCTCATCGTCGATTTCGGCTCCCAGGTGACCCAGCTCATCGCGCGGCGGGTGCGCGAGGAGGGGGTCTATTGCGAGATCGTCCCCTTCACCAAGGCGGCGGAGGCCTTCGCCGAGTCGAAGCCCAAGGGCGTGATCCTGTCCGGCGGCCCAGAATCAGTGACGAGCGACGCCTCGCCCCGCACGCCCCAGGTGGTGTTCGATTCGGGCGTGCCGGTCTTTGGCATCTGCTACGGCCAGCAGACCATGGCGGCTCAGCTCGGCGGCGAGGTCGAGGGCGGGCACCATGCCGAATTCGGCCGCGCCGAGATCGAAATCATTTCGGATTGTCCCCTGTTCAAGGGCGTCTGGCATGTGGGCGAGCATTATCCGGTCTGGATGAGCCACGGCGACCGGGTGACCAAGCTCCCCGACGGGTTCACCACCGTCGCCCTGTCGAAGAACGCGCCCTTCGCGGCGGTGGCCGACGAGTCGCGCAATTACTACGCGGTCCAGTTCCACCCGGAGGTGGCGCACACCCCGCACGGCGCCCTGCTGATCCGCAACTTCGTGCGCGACATCGCCGGCTGCACCGGCGACTGGACCATGGGCGCCTATCGCGAGGAGGCCATCGCCAAGATCCGCGCCCAGGTCGGCAAGGAGCGGGTGATCTGCGGCCTGTCGGGCGGCGTCGATTCCTCGGTGGCGGCGGTGCTGATCCACGAGGCGATCGGCGACCAGCTGACCTGCGTCTTCGTCGATCACGGCCTGCTGCGCATGGGCGAGGCCGACGAGGTCGTGCGGCTGTTCCGCGACCATTACAACATCCCGCTCGTCCACGTTCAGGCGCAGGAGCTGTTCCTCGGCGAACTCGAAGGCGTCAGCGACCCGGAGATCAAGCGCAAGACCATCGGCCGCCTGTTCATCGACGTGTTCGACGAGGAGGCGAAGAAGATCGGCGGCGCGGCCTTCCTGGCCCAGGGCACGCTCTACCCGGACGTGATCGAGAGCGTCTCCTTCACCGGCGGCCCCTCGGTGACGATCAAAAGCCACCACAATGTCGGCGGCCTGCCCGAGCGCATGAACATGCAGCTCGTGGAGCCCCTGCGCGAATTGTTCAAGGACGAGGTCCGGGTACTCGGCAAGGAGCTCGGTCTGCCGGAAGCCTTCGTCGGCCGCCACCCGTTCCCCGGCCCAGGCCTCGCCATCCGCTGCCCGGGCACCATCACCGCCGAGAAGCTCGAAGCTTTGCGCAAGGCCGATGCGATCTATCTCGACGAGATCCGCAAGGCCGGGCTCTACGACACGATCTGGCAGGCCTTCGCGGTGATCTTGCCGGTGAAGACCGTGGGCGTGATGGGCGACGGCCGCACCTATGACCATGTCTGCGCGCTCCGCGCCGTGACCTCGGTCGACGGCATGACGGCGGATTTCTACCCCTTCGACATGGCCTTCCTCGGCCGCGTCGCCACCCGCATCATCAACGAGGTCAAGGGCATCAATCGGGTGACCTACGACATCACGTCGAAGCCGCCCGGGACGATCGAGTGGGAGTGAGTCACGCACGGCAGTGGCTTGAATTCTGGGCGCCATATCGGCGGGAACGCCAGACGTGGCGTGCGATGCAAGCCCGCTTTGCGCCTCAGGCCGGTTCATGAACGCGAGCAGCTGGCATGCGCGTTTTCAATCTGCTCAAGAGCCTGAATGTTGGTCATCTCGCTGTTCCGCGACGCGGATTGATGACTTCAATGTCGGGGAAATCCTTTTGATGATCGGTCACGACGGTGCAACCGTGAGCCTCGGCCACGGCGGCGATGATCGTGTCGAGCGCGGTGCGCGGTCGTCCCTGTTCTTTGCCGGACGCCATGAGCCGAGCCTAGATCAGACCGGCTTTCACGTCGGCGGGCAGCACGTGGCCAGTGAACAGTGCCTGAGGGCCCTCTGGACCGGCGAACCAAGCTTCAAGCCGATCGCGGCATTTGCTGGTCGGCGTCTCTAGAAGTCCTCGACGGGTTTCGGCGACGGTCAGCAAGGCGATATTCCATCCTCCTTCGGCGGCTCGCCGCCGATGGTTTGAGTGATTGCCGCACGGAGCCGCTGGCCTTTGGGCCGGCCTCCGCAAGGTGACGGGCTAAAGACCGTATAAGGTCGCGGTCCGCATCTCTGGCCGGCACTTCAAAGCGCGCCAGACCGCGCTCACTCGCACGCGACCGCTAGTTTTGAACGGCGCGTTTCTGTGAGCGGCCCATATCGGCCTCTCGGATATTTCCAGTGATACATCCGCTTTGGAAGGCCTGACCGGACTGCCCGGCACGTCCTTACGATGAAGGCATATCCAGCTCATCACCCGCCTCGTCTTGCAAGCGAACCGATGACAAATCCACGTCGAGTGGGAGTGAGGGGCAGGCGGCGGTGATATCGTGGGTAGCGTAGCGCGCGATGGAGCTTTTCTCACCCCATCAATTGCGTCGATACGCCGAGCGGCGGACCGGCTCCAGCAAGCTGCCAGTCGAGCGTGTGCACTGTGGCGCCATGCGCGAATGCGGTCGCCAGATGCAGCGCATCACCGGCGCGAAGCCCGAGTGCAGGCTGATCCACGAACGTCGCCGCCGTCCGGAAATGCCCGACCGACACCGGGAGTACGGCGAAGCTTTCGGCCACCAGCCTGTTAAAGAGGGCAAGTGCCGCAGCGCGCTGTTCGAGGCTGATCTGCCCGGTCCTCAACTTCATCGCCAGAGCAGAGGACGTCTCCGTGATGGTCCAGTCACTGATCACGAGCAGCGCCGGATTCTGCTTCGCCAACCAAGCCTGAACGTGCGGCGTCATCGCTTCGTTGGACAGCGCCGCGACGATCACGGACGTGTCGAGATACAGCATCAGTAACGATCGCCATCCCGCATGGACCGTACCAGAGCGGCGGCGGCCTCGAGCTGCGGCGGCATGGTCGCCGTCAGGGCCTGGAGCAGGGCGGCATCGACCCTTTTGCGCTGCCTGGCCACGGAGGTGAGCCTAGCTACGGACTTGCCGCGCCGGGTGATGTCGATGGACTCGCCCGCCTCCACCCGGTCGACGAGCGCGCTCAGATGTGCCTTGGCATTTGCCAGACTCACGGCATCCATATCACGCTCCTGACCATATAGATGGTCATATAGCCGATCGGGTTTGGGACTTCCAGCGAATGATCCTCCTGGTGTTTTGGTGAAGAGCGGTGCTCGACGGCCCAATCACCGATCACCGATCATCAGAGAGCTTCGATCCCCGCCGTCCCGCCGGCGGCATAGCGGGCGCCCGCCACCGCCGCCGGTGCAAAAAGGGTGTCGAGCTCCGCGATCTCCGCCGTCGATAAAGCCAGGTCCATGGCCGCCGCGTTCTCGGCGAGCCGTGTCGCTCGGCGTGCGCCGGGGATCGGCACCACGTTGGGCGCCTTGGTCACGAGCCAGGCGAGAGCGACCTGTGCCGCGGAGACGCCGCGCGCGGCGGCAAAGTGGCCGAGCGCTTCGGCAAGGCGCCGGTTCTGCGCCAGGGCTTCCCCCTGGAAACGCGGATTGCCCTTGCGGAAATCGCCCGCGCTGAGGGCGTTCGGATCGATGGCGCCGGTGAGGAAACCGCGCCCCAGGGGCGAATAGGCCACGAAGGTTACGCCGAGTTCGGCGCAGGTCTCCAGCATTCCCTCCTCCGGCGTGCGGCTCCACAGCGAGTACTCGCTCTGGACGGCGGCGATGGGATGGATGGCATGGGCGGCCCGCAACGTCGCCGGGGACACTTCCGAGAGGCCAAGGGCTCGGACCTTGCCTGTCTCGACGAGCTTCGCCATGGCGCCGATGGTCTCCTCCAGCGGCGTCTCCGGGTTGCGGCGGTGGCAATAGTAGAGATCGATTGTCTCGACGCGCAGGCGCTTCAGCGAAGCGTCGCAGGCCGTCGCGATGTAAGCGGGCGTGTTGTCGATCCGGCGCGACCCGGCCGCATCGCGCACGATGCCGAACTTGGTGGCGAGCGCCACCCGTTCGCGGCAATGTTCGAGGAAGCGGCCGAGCAGATTCTCGTTATGGCCGAGCCCGTAGGTGTCGGCGGTGTCGAGGAAGTCGTAGCTGAGATCAAGGGCAGCGTTCAGCGTCGCCAGGGACTCGGCCTCATCCGCCGGGCCGTAGAACTCGGACATGCCCATGCAGCCGAGACCCGGGGCGGAGAGGGTGAGGCCGGTGCTGCCGAGGGGACGCTTCTGCATGGGACATTTCCTGTTCGCGGTCGAAGCGAAGCCTGACAGGGCCGGGTTCATCCGATAAGCCGGACAATCCCGCATGAGCTGCTGAGCGAGTTTCACCAATGCAGCGCGCCGATCTGTCGGATCTCGCCGCCTTCGCGTCCGTGGCGAGCCATCGCAGCTTTCGCAAAGCTGCCACGGAGCTCGGCGTCTCGCCCTCGGCCTTGAGCCACGCCCTGCGCGGCCTCGAAGCGCGGATGGGCGTGCGGCTGCTCCATCGCACCACGCGCAGCGTCGCCGTGACGGAAGCGGGCGCGATTCTCCTGGCGCGGCTGGGTCCGGCTCTCGCCGAGATCGGCAACGCAGTGGATGCCGCGCGTCTGCTGAGCGCCGAGGTCACCGGCAGCCTCAGGATCAATGCCCCTCACGCGGCCTGCCGGCTCATTCTCATGCCGCTGGTGACGCGCCTCCTCGCGCGTCATCCGAATCTCGCCGTCGAGATCATCGGCGACAATGCGATGACCGACGTGGTGGCGGACGGGTTCGATGCGGGGATCCGCATGGGGGAGCGCGTGGCGAAGGACATGATCGCCCTGCCCATCGGCGGACCCCAGCGTTTCGCCGTCATCGGTTCGCCCGCCTATCTCGACCGGCGCGGAACACCGGGTCGACCGCAGGATCTCGCCGGCCATGCCTGCATTCGCCAGCGCTTCCCCGACGGCCGCCTGTTCAAATGGGAGTTCGAGCGGGACGGGGTGGCCTGCGATGTCGAGGTGGAGGGACCGCTGACCTTCGGCGACCAGGAACTCATGGTCGAGGCGGCGGTTCGGGGCATCGGCCTCGCCTTCGTCTTCGAGGGCTATGCGGCAGACGTCCTGGCGCAGGGCAGGGTGAAGCGGCTGATGGAAGAATGGTGCCCGGCCTTTCCGGGATTCCATCTCTATTATCCCGGGCGCCGTCACGTGCCCTCCACCCTGCGCGCCCTCATCGCGCTGATGCAGGAGAGGTCCTCAGGCGAAGCGTGAATGAGAGGGTGGGGCGAGGTTCACCTCCACCAGAACCGTCTCGCTGACGAACTCGGCCGCGTGCCAGACGTCCGGCGGGAAGTGGAACACGCTGCCCGGCCCGAAACCCTTCGTGCCCTGTTCCGTCTCCAGGGTGCCCGAGCCTTCAAGCACCTGGACGAACTGCTCGTGCGCATGGCTGTGGCGCGGAGCCTTGGTCCCGGCCGGGATGGTGATGCGCACGAGGCTCGCGCCTTCGCCGTCGAGATGGCGCTTGGCGACGCCGTTCGGCGCGGTGGTCTCGGCCTGATCCGCCCAGGCGACGCAATGCTCGGTCATGCGAGGGTCTTCCATGCCGGTGTGAAAGGTTGTCCGTTTCGCACGGAGGTAGGCGCGTCCCGTTTCACGGCCAGACCTTGATCGCCAAGGGCCTGCGGACGAGGTCGCGGTCCGAGGTCACGGTGCAGCCCTCCCGGCGGAGCGTCACGTAGGTGAGGAAGACGGTGTCGCCTGCATCGTCGAAATTGCGGCCGGTCGCCTGCGGGTCGAGGATCGACGGATAGGCGATGAGATCGCCCTTGGCCGTGCAGGGATCGTCGTAGAGCGTGGCGCCGGCGAGCAGCAGGCGCGGCTGGTCCCAGGTCAGGAGATCCCGCGACGTCGTCCAGTAGAAGCCCGATTCCGGGACGGTGCCGCCGGCCCCGGCCATGAACACGGCGATCCAGGCCCCCGTGCCGCGATGGCGTATGACGGCGCCGACGGGCAGGCCGAACGGCTCCAGCGGCTTGCACGGCTCGGAGAGCAACGTCGGCCTGATGTAGGGATCGGGGAAGGCGGCGGTGAAGCCGAGCCCGGTCCAGGCGCGCCAGCGTGCCGGATCGGACGGCGTGTCGGTGCGGAACAGGCAGGCCCCGGCGGATTGCTCGCTGCCCCCCGTGGACCATCCGGTGGTGGCGATGAACACGTAGCGCCAGCGCCCGTCGCCGACGATGTTCGACGGGTTGAAGAACCCCCGCTGCCGGCCCTGGCCGACTTCCTGTCGGAACGGCGCCCCGGCCACCACCACGGGGGGCTTGGCGCGGGAAAAGCTGCGCCCGCCATCGCCAGAGGAGGCGGCGACGATCGTGTTGTACCAGCACTCGATATAGACCTTCGAGCGGCAGCGACCCTCGTGCTCGTTGGCCTGGTACTCGTGGTGGAGGAGGGCCGAGATCGCCTTGCCGTCCTCGGTCCATGTGGCGGTGATCCAGGAGCGGTCGTCATAGGCCGCCGGATCGGCCTTCTCGCCGGATTCGAGTACAACGGCGCAGTCGAGCTTCAGCTGGTCGAGGCTCGGTCCGCGCAAGGCCCGGTTGCGATAGTGCATCCCGAACAGGGCGATGCTGCCCGATGCGTCGCGGAAGGCGCGCGCGGAAGCGTCCGGCACGTCCGCGCCATCGCAGGCATCGCGGCCGGCCTTGAAGATCGTCGTCGGTGCCCCGACGAGGATGAGTGCGGAAAACGGCGGTTCGGACCGCGCCGCGGCACCGCACGGGAGCAGGACGAGGAGGAGGAGGGCGAGGAGCCGCGTCATCGGGTGAGCCTGGACATCGGGCCGAGTTTGGGTTTTGAACCATTACAGTCTGCTTCACCCGGCCTAACGCGGATCGAACGATCCACAGGCGCGATTCGAAGGCGTCCCATGCTCATCCTCATCCTCGGCCTCGTGCTGTTCCTCGGCACGCATGCCTTCTCCATGTTGAGGGCCAAACGCGCGGGCGTCATCAACGAGGTGGGGGAGAGCCGGTTCAAGCTCGGCTATACCTTCCTGTCGGTCCTCGGCATCGTGCTCATCGCCTACGGGTTCGGCCAGTACCGTGCCGACGGCTACATCCAGGTGTGGAACCCGCCGGTCTTCATGCGCCATCTCGCGCTGCTGCTGACGCTGTTCGCCTTCATCGCCCTGGCCTCCGCCTACCTGCCCGGCCATATCCGGGCGCGGGCCAAGCACCCGATGCTGCTGGCGGTGAAGATCTGGGCGACGGCCCATCTCCTCGCCAATGGCGACCTCGGCTCGATCCTGCTGTTCGGCAGCTTCCTCGCCTGGGCCGTCATCGCCCGGATCAGCGCCAAGCGCCGCGCCCGCTCGGCCGGCGCGGTGGCCGCTCAGCACGGCGCCGTCGCGGCTCCGGCCGGCTGGCGCAACGACGCCATCGCGGTGGCGGTCGGCTTCGTGGTCTGGTTCGTCTTCGCCAAGTACCTGCATCAATGGGTGATCGGCGTCTCGGCCTGGCCGGGGCAGGCCTGAGACCGGCGACCGGCTGCTCTCCAAGCTATCCAGTCGCCAAGCCGGCCTGGCTGTGCTAGGCGCCGGGCTTGGTTTTCCTCAAGGCCGTCGATCGTATCGCGGTCGGCGTGAGACGACATGGCCGAGAACAACGAGTTTATCCGCGAGGTCAACGAAGACTATCGCCGCGATCAGGTCGCACAGATCTGGAAGCGCTACAGCGGTCTCATCGTCGCCGTGGCGATTCTCGTCGTGGCCGGCGTCGGCGGCTATCGCTATTGGCAGCACGACCAGCGGGTCCGCGCCGAAGCCGCGTCCGAGAAGTTCGAGGCCGCCAACCGCCTCGCCAAGGACGGCAAGGGCGCGGAGGCCGACAAGGCCTTCGAGGCGCTGGAAGCCGACGCTCCGGGCGGCTACCGGATGCTGGCCCGCTTCCGCTCCGCCACAGAGACCGCCAAGCGCGATGCGTCCGCCGGCGCGGCGGAGTACGATGCGCTCGCCGCCGACACCAAGCTCGGCGACGGCCTGCGCGACCTCGCCCGTCTGCGCGCGGCGCTGATCCGCCTCGATCAGCCGAACCCCGATCCGGCCCTCGCCAGCCTCCAGGGGCTCGCCGCGCCGGCCGGCGCGTTCCGCCACACCGCCCGCGAAATGCTCGGCCTCGTCGCGCTGAAGCGCGGCGAGTACGATGCCGCCGGGCGCTGGTTCGACCAGATCATTTCCGATCCTCAGACGCCGGCCAATCTCCGCCAGCGCATCGAGGTCTATGCCGCCCTCGTGGCCGGCGGCCCGGTCACCGTGACCGCGGCGCCTGCGCCCGAGCCGGCCGCACCCCCGCCCGTGACGCGCTGAGCCGGTTCCGGCACGCCGCCTGCACGACGAATTTTTCTGTACGACGACTGAATCGAGACCACCATGGACATGCCGACCGTCGCTATCGTCGGACGGCCGAATGTCGGCAAGTCGACCCTCTTCAACCGGCTGGTGGGCAAAAAGCTCGCCCTCGTGGACGATCGCCCCGGCGTGACCCGCGACCGGCGCGAGGGCGACTGCAACTTCGGCGGATTGGTGTTTCGCGTCATCGACACCGCGGGCCTCGAACAGGCCGACGCGGATTCGCTGCTCGGGCGCATGCGCGCGCAGACCGAGACCGCGATCCTCGAGGCCGACGTCGTGCTGTTCGTCATCGACGCCCGTGCCGGCATCCTCCCCGCCGACCAGCCCTTCGCCGAACTCGTGCGCCGCGCCGGCTGCCCGGTGGTGCTCATCGCCAACAAGGCCGAGGGCGGCACCGGCCTGTCCGGGGCCTACGAGGCATTTTCCCTCGGGCTCGGCGACCCGATCCCGTTCTCGGCCGAACACGGCGAGGGCATCGGCGAATTGCATGACGCCCTCATCGAGGCCCTGCCCAAGCTCGACGACGAGGACGAGGAATACGACGACGACCCCGCGAACCGCTCGCTTAAGGTCGCCATCGTCGGCCGCCCCAATGCCGGCAAGTCGACCCTGATCAACCGGATGCTCGGCGAGGAGCGCCTGCTCGTCGGCCCCGAGGCCGGCATCACCCGCGATTCGATCTCCCTCGACTGGGAGTGGCGCGGCCGCCGGATCAAGCTCCACGACACCGCCGGCATGCGCCGCAAGGCGCGCATCGACGACAAGCTCGAAAAGCTCGCCGTCTCGGACGGCCTGCGCGCCGTGCGCTTCGCCGAGGTGGTGGTGGTGCTCCTCGACGCCACGATCCCGTTCGAGAAGCAGGATCTGACCATCGTCGATCTCATCGAGAGCGAGGGCCGCGCCCTGGTCATCGGCCTCAACAAGTGGGACCTCGTGGCCGACCAGCCGGGCCTGCTGAAGAAGCTGCGCGAGGATTGCACCCGCCTGCTGCCGCAGGTGCGCGGCGTCTCCGTGGTGCCGCTCTCGGGCCTCGCCGGCGACGGCATCGACACGCTGATGAAGGCCGTCACCGAGACCTTCGAGGTCTGGAACAAGCGCATCTCCACCTCGAAGATCAACGACTGGCTCAACGAGGCGACCCAGCGCAACCCGCCGCCGGCGGTGGCGAGCCGCCGCATCAAGATCCGCTACGCCACCCAGGTGAAGAGCCGCCCGCCGCACTTCGCCCTGTTCGGCAACCAGCTCGACGGCCTGCCGAAATCCTACACCCGCTACCTCGTCAACAACCTGCGCGAAGCCTTCGACCTCCCCGGCGTGCCGATCCGGCTGTCCTTGCGGACCTCGAAGAACCCGTTCGACAAGGAGAACAAGGGCTGAGCCTCACGACCCGCAGGTCGTTTCACTTAGCCAATCGACTACGTCGTCCAGCCCCTGCCGGTTGGTACGGCCCGTCTCGCGGGCGGCTTCGAACACCGCGATCTGGCGGTCGGCGCTGGTGCCCTCGCGGACGATGGTCCGTGCGCGCTCGACCTCTTCGCCGCAGCCGAGCGCGTCGGCATCGGCGTCGATGAGGGCCAGCATCGCGTCGAGGGCGTCGGCGAAGGGGAAGGCGTCCTCGCTGGCTTCGTCGATGATCTCGGCCTCCGTGCCGCTGCGCTGGGTGCGCCAGAGGTTCTCCTCAGCCAGGGCCCGCGAGACGCCGTCGAGATCGGCATTGAGGTCGGACCGGCGCACGACGCAGCGCACGAGGCAGCGGAAGAGCGCCGCCACAGTGAGGGCATCCTCGAGCCGCGTGCAGGAATCCGCCACCCGCAATTCGAGGGTCGGGAACTTGATCGACGGGCGCAGGGACCACCACAGGAAGCTCGCATCCTGGATCGAGCCGGCCCTGGTCATGATGCGGACGTAGCGCTCATAGGCGCCGGGGTCGGAGAAGAGCTGCGGCAGGCCGGTGCGTGGCAACTCGCCGAAGGCGCTGAGGCGGTAGGCGGTGAGGCCCGTGGGCTTGCCCTGCCAGAAGGGGGACGAGGCCGAGAGCGCGAAGAGCAGGGGCTGGAACGGTAGCAGCCGGTTCATCAGGTCCACCCGCGCTTGCGGGTCGGGTACCTCCACATGCACATGCATGCCGCAGATTAGGCTGCGCCGTCCCGCCATTCCCACATCCCGCAGGATGCCGCGATAGCGCTCGCCCTTCGTCGGCAATTGCCGCGCCCAGTCGGCCACCGGATGAGTGCCCGCGGCAAAGAGCAGAAGCTCGTGGCCTTTCGCGAGACGGCCAAGGGCGTCGCGTTGACGTCCCAGGATCTCCCGCGCCTCGCTGAACTCCGTGGAGGGCGGGGTGCAGACCTCCACCTGGCATTGGAGCATCTCGCGCCCGATCTCAGGCAGGCGCTCGCTCGCTTCGGTATGGAACGGCTTTACCGATCGCCGCGGCGTCCCTCGCGTTTCGGCATCGGCCAGGAAGTATTCCTCCTCGATGCCGAAACGGTAGCTGTGCGCGGTCATTCGCGATCCGATGATCTGAGGGGCGGCTCTGGTCCTGCCAGTCTACAACGTCGTTCGATGCCGAGCGGCTGCATTCCGAGCGACGAACGGACGAGAGATGGTCAGCGAACGATCCTGACGGACAATCCAAGATGCGCCGGTAATCCAGCCCATGCCCTGTCCGTGGTGACGGCTGTCGCCGCGAGCCTCCGCGCCAAAGCGAGGCAGGCCCTGTCGCCGAGAGACAAACCAAGGGATCGGGTCTCCACGCGCAGTAGGCCCGCTATTTTCGCCTGTTCAACGTCGAAAGCCTCTACGGGCAGGCGAAGGAGTCGGATGGCCTCGCCGATTCGCTCTTCCGACCCACCGACCTCCGCCAGCTTGGCGACAACCTCGGAGAGATTGACGGCGCCGATGACGGCGAAGGGCAGCGTCTCCGCGACCGCCTCGCAGCCGGGTTCGGCATTGAGCAGGCAGAGAAGGGCTGAGGCATCGAAAACGATGCGCTCACTCACGCTCCGCAGCGCCCTTGCGATCGGCGATCAAGGCGTCCGAGAGAACGACATCCTTGGGCGCGAATGTGCGCACGATGTCCTGCGCTGCACGGATGGCCGCCGAAGCCGACCGGATGCGCAATCCGTCTTCGGCGAGTTCGACCATCACCGTGTCTCCCACTGCGATGCCGAGCTTCTCCCGGAACGATGCCGGAATGACGAGCTTCCCACCATCGACGATCTTGACCGCGCGGGATGCCATTCTTCCCTCCGTCTTCCGAGACGCCGATAGCATAGTGGCTTTCCACCCACGCGCCATCGGGCTTGGTCACCGAACGGTCAGCGATCAGGTGGTCCGCAACGCCCCGCCCACCAGCCAGGCCGGGTCGAACCAGCGGTCGGCGTCGCCGTCATAGGGCAGGCGGGTGATGTCCCAGTTCTGAATGTACTTGGCGTAGACGTTCCAGACCGTGATGCCGCCGCCGACGAAGATGCGCCGGCCGGGATAGCGCGCGAGCACCTCTTCCGGGTCCTCGTGGCTGCGGATCACGTCGATGGTGCGGTCCTTGAAGGCGAAGTCCGGTACCGAAGCCACGGTCTTCGGCCCTGCGATGAGCACGTGGCCCATGGTCAACGCGAAGAAGCGCGTCACGTCCTCGACGAAGAGCGGATCGGTATTGCCCTCCCATGGCAGGTGCCCGTTGAGGCCCAACTGGCCGCGCAGGCCGATGGCGCAGATGCAGCGAACGTCGATCATGATCGGGTGCTCTCAGAAACTCGACACGATTCCACCCCGCTACCTCATCCTGAGGTGCCGGAGCAAAGCGCAGGCCTCGAAGGAGGGCTCCAAAACTCACAGAGCGATCTGGAGCCCTCCTTCGAAGCCGCTTCGCGGCATCTCAGGATGAGGTGGCCGGGTGGGACTAAGTAAACCAGTCTATGCCGCCATCTGCGGCGTCAGCACACGGTCGCGGGGGAAATCGTAGATCTTGCCCGATTGATCCCAACCCGGGCTCGCGAGCCGCACGAAATGCGGGGCGAGGTCATCCGGGGTCTTCAACGTCGTCTCGTCCTCGCCCGGCATCGCCGCCTTGCGCATGGAGGTGCGCAGGGGGCCGGGGTTGAGGAGCATGGCGCGGATCGGCGTGGTCTCGGTCTCCGCCGCATAGGTGCGCACAAGGGCGTCGAGGGCTGCCTTCGAGACGGAGTACGGACCCCAATAGGCCTTGCATTTCTGCGAGGCGCCGGAGGTGACGAAGATGGCACGGCCCGCATCCGACATCCGCAGCAGCGGATCGACGGAGCGGAGCAGGCGCCAGTTGGCGGTGACGTTGATGTCCATCACCTGCGCCCAGGTCTTGGGCGTCACGTGCCCGAGGGGCGTGAGGTTGCCGAGGATGCCGGCATTGCCCACGACCACGTCGAGCTTCGCCCAGCGCTCGTGGATGCTCAGGCCCAGCCGGTCGATGGCGTCGAAATCGGTGAGGTCGAGGGGGACGAGGGTCGCGCTCGATCCGGCCTGCCGGATCGCGTCGTCCAGCTCTTCCAGGGCCCCCTGCGTCCTGGCGACGGCCACGATGTGCGCGCCGGCCTCCGCAAGGGCCAGGGCCGCCGCCCGGCCGATGCCGCGCGAACAGCCGGTGACGAGGGCGATGCGGCCGTCGAGAGGCTTCGTCATGGTCGCGTCAATCCGCTTCGGCGAGCATTGCGAGACGCTTCGGCCCGGCAATCGCAAGGTCAGTCAGGCCGGTGGGGTAGTCGCCGGTGAAGCAATGGTCGGTATATTGCGGGCAGGATTCGTTGCGGCTCTCCTCGCCCATGGCCTTGTACAGGCCCTCGATGGAGAGGAAGGCGAGGGAATCCGCGCCGATATAGCGGCGCATGCCCTCGAGATCGTGAGTGGCGGCCAGAAGTTTCTCGCGCTCGGGCGTGTCGATCCCGTAAAAATCCGGATAGGTGATCGGCGGCGAGGCGATGCGGAAATGCACCTCCTTGGCGCCGGCCTCGCGCATCATCCGCACGATCTTCACCGAGGTGGTGCCGCGCACGAGGCTGTCGTCCACGAGGACGATGCGCTTGCCTTCCACCACGGCGCGGTTGGCCGAATGCTTCATCCGCACACCGAGCTCGCGCACGGACTGCGTCGGCTGGATGAAGGTGCGCCCGACATAATGGTTGCGGATGATGCCCATCTCGAAGGGCAGGCCGGTCTCCTGGGCAAAGCCGAGGGCTGCCGGCACGCCGGAATCCGGCACGGGGATCACCACATCGGCGGCGGTGGCGGATTCGCGGGCGAGTTCGTGGCCGATATTCTTGCGGACGGAATAGACGCTTTTGCCGTTCACCACGGAATCCGGCCGGGCGAAGTAGATGTATTCGAAGATGCAGGGGCGCATGGGCTGCGCCGGTGCGAAGCGGATCGACTCGATGCCCTCCTCCGAGATGACGACAATCTCGCCATTCTCCACGTCGCGGATGAACTTCGCGCCGATGATGTCGAGGGCACAGGTCTCGGAGGCGAGGATGTAGCGGCCGTCGAGTTCGCCGATGACCAGGGGGCGGATGCCGAGGGGGTCGCGGGCACCGATGAGCTTCTTGTTGGTAAGCGCCACGATGGCATAGGCGCCCTGGACCTGCCGCAGGGCCTCGGTGAAGCGCTCGACGATGAGCGGCGCCCGGCTGCGGGCGGCGAGGTGCAGGATCACTTCTGTATCGGAGGTCGACTGGGTGATCGCGCCGTCGCGGACGAGGTCGCGGCGGATGGAAAGGGCGTTGGTGAGGTTGCCGTTATGGGCCACCGCGAGACCGCCGCTAGCGAGTTCTGCAAAGAGCGGCTGGACGTTGCGGAGGATCGTGCCGCCGGTCGTCGAGTAGCGCACGTGGCCGATGGCGGCCGAGCCTTCGAGATGCTCAATGGTGGAGCGATCGGAGAACGAATCGCCGACGAGGCCGGGCCGGCGCTCGGAATGGAAGATGTGCCCGTCGAAGGACACGATGCCCGCCGCTTCCTGGCCCCGGTGCTGGAGGGCGTGGAGCCCGAGGGCCACGATGGCCGAGGCGTCGGGATGGCCGAAGATGCCGAAGACGCCGCACTCTTCGCGCAGGGTGTCCCCGTCCCGGTCCAGCCCATCCACCACGTCGACCGAATGGCGGGCGCTCGCGCTGCGTGCTGACATCTGGTTCTGCGATCCTAAGGTGGCCCGCCGCTGCCGAGTTCGGCACCGTCCACGGACCGGCTTGCATCCTGCGACCGTTTTATGACGACGGCAGCTTCCTACAAGAAGCCGTCATTTAGTCGGCCTTGGTCCCGCAACCAAGCGGCATGCCACGCAGATCAGACGCGCTGCGTGAGAAGGTCAGCGCCGTGCCGGGGCCTCGGTCCGGCGCTGGGCGGGTGCCGCATCGCCGTCGGCCGCCGGCTCGGCGGGATCCGCCGCCTCGCCCTTGGACTTCTTGAACTGCTTGATGAACCCCTCCGGGTTCTCCGGGAGCTGCGCCACCAGCGCGTCCCCCGACTTCTCAAGCATCGGCCGGCTACGGGCCTGGGCCGCCCAATCGGGCATCTTGCCCTGGACCAGCCAAGCCAGGAACACCCAGCCGATCACGCAGATGAGAAAACCGCGTCCCGCGCCAAAGACGAAGCCGAGGGACCGGTCGATCGCGCCGATGCGCGAATCGAGGATCATGTCTGAAACCTTCACCGTGATGATCGAGACCACGATGAGCGTCGCGAGGAAGATCGTCGCGATGGAGGCGACGAGCGCCACGGTGGCGTTCGAGACGTGCTGGCTCACGGTGGGCAGCAACAGGGGATAGAGCTTCCAGGCGACCGCAGCGGCGGCGACCCAGGCGACGATGGCCAGCACCTCGCGTGTCGCCCCGCGGACGGCCGCCAACAGGGCCGAGATGACGACGATGCCAAGAACGGCCAGATCGAGAACGGAAAACGGCATTTAAGGCTATGATCGCACGGGGCAGAGGGGCTGACGATCGCCGGCTCGTGCGGCTCCCCCTCGCCGCCGCGCCTGTATATCGTGCGGAATCTCGGCCGTCACCCTCCGGTGCGGACAAGCGTCCGGCCTCACTCGTCGTCCTCGTATTCGTACCGCGCCGGGTTGCGCTCGGGCCGGCCGCGCTTGGGCGCGCCGCTGGCGATGCCGGCCACCAGATCGGCGATGTGGCGCAGGGCCTCCGTGGGCAGGGAGCTGTCACCGATCTCGTTGCGGCCTTGCGGCGTGACGGCCTTGGCGAAGCCGAGCTTCAACGCTTCCTTCAGCCGCGACGGCGCCTGCGCCACCGGGCGGATGGCGCCGGAGAGACCGATCTCGCCGAAATAGACGGTCTCGCCCGGCAGGGCCGCGCCCGACAGCGACGAGACCAGGGCGGCCGCCACCGCGAGGTCGGCTGCCGGTTCCGTGATGCGCAGGCCGCCGGCGACGTTGAGATAGACGTCGTGGGTGCCGAGCCGGATGCCGCCATGGGCCTCCAGCACCGCGAGCACCATGGACAGGCGGTTGGGGTCCCAGCCCACCACGGCCCGGCGCGGCGTGCCGAGGGAGGAGGGCGCCACCAGGGCCTGGATCTCCACCAGCAGAGGCCGCGTGCCCTCCATGCCGGCGAACACCGCCGTGCCCGGCGCCGCGTGGTCGCGCCCCGCGAGGAAGAGCGCCGACGGGTTCGGAACCTCCGCAAGGCCGCGATCGGTCATCTCGAACACGCCGATCTCGTCGGTGGGGCCGAAGCGGTTCTTGACCGCGCGCAGGATGCGGAAATGGTGGCCTTGGTCGCCCTCGAACGAGGCCACGGCATCGACCATGTGCTCCACCACGCGGGGGCCGGCGATCTGCCCGTCCTTGGTCACGTGGCCGACGAGGATCACCGCCGTGCCGGTGGTCTTGGCGAAGCGGATCAGCGACTGGGCCGAGGATCGGACCTGGGTCACCGTGCCGGGGGCCGATTCCACCGTCTCCGTCCACATGGTCTGGATCGAGTCGATGATGGCCAGCGCCGGCGGGCGGCCCTGGCTCAGGGTCTCGACGATGTCCTCGACATTGGTCTCGGCCGCGAGATCCACCGCCGCGCTCGACAGGCCGAGGCGCTCGGCCCGCAGGCGCACCTGCGCCACCGCCTCTTCGCCGGAAATGTAGACCACGCGCTCGCCGGTGCGCGCCATGGCGGCGGTGGCCTGCATCAGCAGGGTCGACTTGCCGATGCCGGGATCGCCGCCGAGCAGGATCACCGAACCGCGTACGAAGCCGCCGCCGGTCACCCGGTCGAGCTCGCCGATGCCGGAGGGAATGCGCGGCGCCTCGCGGGCCTCGCCGGTGAGCCCTTCGAGGGGAAAGATGCGCCCATGCGACCGGCTCGGACGGGTCTTGACCGGACCGGCCTGCGGGCCGCTCGCGCCCGTCTCCTCGACGATCGTGTTCCAGCCGTTGCAGGCCTCGCAGCGCCCGCGCCAGCGATTGTAGACGGCGCCGCAGGATTGGCAGACGAAGGTCTGGTGGATCTTGGCCATGATCGCCTTTTGAGGAAGCACGGACGGCAGTTTGCCGGAATCCACCCTCTCGCCCTCATCCTGAGGTGCCCGCGACAGCGGGCCTCGAAGGAGGCGTCCAGGGCCGGCGGCGCTATCTGGAGCCCTCCTTCGAGGCCTACGCTTCGCTTCGGCACCTCAGGATGAGGGGATGGATTTGGAATCGCCGGATCAATCTATCGATCTTACATAGCGGCGAACATAACGGGAACCAAGGCCGGTCAGGATTTCATAGCCGATGGTGCCGGCGGCGCGCCCCACACTGTCCACGTCGAGGGACTCGCCGATCAGGATCGCCGGTTCGCCGCGCCGGGCGGCGGGCGCGTCGGTGACGTCGAGGATGATGAGGTCCATGGAGATCAGGCCGACGATGGGGCAGGGCACCCCGCCGACGAGGGCATGGCCGCGCCCGCTCGCCGAGCGCGGGTAGCCGTCGGCATAACCAAGCGACAGGGTGGCGAGCCGTCGCGGGGCGGGGGCGGTCCAGCGGGCATTGTAGCCCGCGCCGTCGCCGGCCGCGACGTCGCGGACCTGTGCGATCGACGCTTCGAGGCGGATGACAGGCCGCATCGGATTCGGCCGCCACGGGGTCGGGTTGCCGCCGAAGATGGCGTAGCCCGGACGGAGCAGGTCGTTGGCGACGCCATCGCCGAGATAGCAGCCGGAGGAGTTGGCGAGCGAGCCCGGAATGCCGGGATAGGCCCGCCGGACGTCTGCGAACACGTCGCACTGGCGCCGGTTGATCGCCTCGTCCGGAAGTTCGGCGCTGACGAGATGGCTCATCAGCAGGTCGATCCCTGCGGCTGCGATGATCGGGTCGCCGGCGAGCGCCAGGGCTTCGGGGACGGTCAGGCCGAGGCGGTTCATGCCGGTATCGACGTGAAGGGCGGCCGGAAGCGAGCACCCCATCTCGGCTCCCAGAGCCGCCCATTCGCCCAATTCCTCGCGCGATCCGAGGACCGGGCGTAGGCCGTGCGCCACGAGAGCCGGACCGCTGCCGGGAGCGAGGCCGTTGAGGACGTAGATCACTGCCTCGGGCAGGACGGACCGCGCGGTCACGCCTTCGCTCGCATGGGCGACGAAGAACGTTCGGCAGCCGGCCCGCCACAGGACCGGCGCGACCTCGGTGAGGCCGCAGCCATAGGCATCGGCCTTGACCACGGCGGCGCAGGGGATGTGGGGCGCCTGCGCGCCCAGCCGTCGCCAGTTCTCGGCGATGGCCGAGAGATCGATGGTGAGACGTGCGCCGTGGATGGCGGCTTCCGGGTCGGCGATCGCCATTGCGGGATCTCGTTCGAGTGCGGTGATCGGGCACTCTCCGCTGCCTGCAAAACTCATGTGAGGACCACGAGTCTACCGCCTCCCACGGGGTGGACCAGAGAGACGGCGATCTTTGTAGCGCGCTTCCCCCACCCCTTCGGGGCTACCGGAGTCACATCTTCCCCTTCAAATCGTTCACATGCGCGCGGGCATGCGGTCCTCGCTCGCCAAATCCGAAAAGCGCGTGATGTTGGCGTCGAACTGCAGCTCAACGGTGCCGGTGGGGCCGTGGCGCTGCTTGCCGAGGATCACCTCGGCCTTGCCGTGAACGCGGTTCATCTCGGCTTCCCAGGCGAAGAACTCCTCGGTGCCTTCGCGCGGCTTCTTGTTGTTGACGTAGTATTCCTCGCGGAACACGAACATCACCACGTCGGCGTCCTGCTCGATGGAGCCCGATTCGCGTAGGTCCGAGAGCTGCGGGCGCTTGTCGTCGCGGTTCTCCACCTGACGCGAGAGCTGCGACAGGCCGATGATCGGCACCGCGAGTTCCTTGGCGAGCGCCTTCATGCCGGTGGTGATCTCGGTCATCTCCTGCACGCGGTTGTCGCTCTTCTTGCCGCTGCCCGAGAGGAGCTGCAGGTAGTCGATGATGAGGAGATCGAGGCCCTTCTGACGCTTGAGGCGGCGGGCGCGGGCGGCGAGCTGTGCGATGGAGATGCCGCCGGTCTGGTCGATGTAGAACGGGATCGTCTGCATGTCGCGGGCCGCGTCGGTGATCTTGTAGAAATCCTCCGGCCGGATGTCGCCACGGCGGATCTTGTAGGAGGGCACGCCCGATTGCTCGGCGATGATACGGGTAGCCAGCTGCTCGGCCGACATTTCGAGGGAGAAGAACCCGACGATGCCGCCGTTCTTGGTCTCGATCCGCCCGTCGGGCTGCTTCTCGCCCCGATAGGCCTTGGCGACGTTGAAGGCGATGTTGGTCACCAGCGAGGTCTTGCCCATGGCCGGGCGGCCGGCAAGAATGATCAAGTCGGAGGATTGGAGACCACCCATCTTGGCGTCGAGATCCGACAGGCCGGTGGCGATGCCGGACAGCTTGCCGTCGCGCTGATAGGCCTTGGCGGCCATATCCACGGCAGCGGTGAGGGCATCGGAGAATTTCTGGAAGCCGCCATCGTACTTGCCCGATTCGGCGAGCTCGTAGAGCCGGCGCTCGGTGCCCTCGATCTGGTCGCGGGGCGAGGATTCCACCGGCGCCTCGTAGGCGCCGTTGACGAGATCCTCGCCGATGGTGATCAGCCGGCGGCGGATGGCGAGGTCGTAGATGGTGCGGCCGTAATCGCCGGCGTTGATGACGGTGGTGGCCTCGGCCGCAAGGCGGGCGAGGTATTGCATCACCGTCTGGCCGCCGAGATCGGCGTCGCCGAGATAGGTCTTGAGCGTGATCGGGGTCGCGAGCTTGCCGACCTTGATCAGCGAGGCGGCGACCTCGAAGATCTTGCGGTGGACATCCTCCATGAAATGCTCGGGCAGGAGAAAGTCCGAGATCCGGTAATAGGCATCGTTGTTGACGAGGATCGCGCCGAGCAGCGCCTGCTCCGCATCGATGTTGTGGGGCGCGACGCGAAACTCCTGCGTGACGCTGTGGAGGTTCGCCGTCAGGGCGTTGGGCAGGGCCATGGGCTGACTCGAGGCTCCGACTTCTTCGACACCGGGCGGCGATTCCTTCGCCGCGCCATTCCACTACCGCACGACCATGGCCCAGGCATGGTTAGCCGAACCTTAGCCGATTCCCGCGACCTGCCTTCCGTGCCACCTTCTCACCTCATCCTGAGGTGCCCGAGTGGGATGGAGGGTGCGCTCACGGCGACACGAAAAACGCCTGCCACCCCTTTCGGGATGACAGGCGCCATGCTGGAACAAATCGGGAACCAGTCAACCCCTTCCGGCGATGATCCCCGTTCTCCACCGGTCGTGGATGCAGCTTACTCGCGGTCGTCGCCGGCCTCGGCGAGAGCGGCGCCGACTTCGAGGCCGAGGTCGTCGAGGTTGAAGGCCTCACGCTCGGTGGTCGATTCGCCGCGGGCCTGACGCTCGGCCTCTTCCGGCGAACGGGCGACGTTGACGGTGACGGTCACCTCGACCTCGGGGTGGAGCACCACCGGCACATTGTGCAGGCCCAGCGTCTTGATCGGCTGGTTGAGGGCGAACTGGTCGCGGCCGACGGTGAAGCCCTCGGCGGTGACGACCTCGGCGAGATCGCGGGTGGAGACCGAACCGTAGAGCACGCCGGTCTCGCCCGACTGGCGGATCAGCACGAAGCTCTTGCCCTCGAGGGTCTCGGCGACGGACTGCGCCTCGCTCTTCTTCTCGAGGTTGCGGGCCTCGAGCTGGGCGCGCTGGGTCTCGAAGTGCTTCTTGTTGCCGGCGGTGGCGCGCAGGGCCTTGCCGCGGGCGAGGAGGAAGTTGCGGGCGTAGCCCGGCTTCACGTTCACGGTCTCGCCCATCTGGCCGAGTTTGGCGACGCGCTCGAGGAGGATGACTTCCATAATCGTGGTCCTTGTCTGAATGGGGTTGGGTGGGGAGAGAGTCCCGGCCGCGCGATGCGGGAGACGGGGCTCAGGTTCGTCCGGCGTCCTCCTTGGGACGGCGCCGGTTGAAGGCGGTGTCGGCGAGGCCGAACAGGGTCAGGGCGAGCAGCGCGACGCCCTGGGTGAAGAACAGGATCAGGTAGAGCCCGAACAGGAGGGCCATGCGTCCGGGCCGGCCGCGGCTGCGGTCGTGGAAGGCGGCGAGACCCTGCATGGCGAAGGCGGCGGTGAGCGCACCGATGAGGGCGATGCCGAGGACGCCCGGATAGCCGGGCACCAGGGCCAGCACGAAGGCCGCTCCCAGGATGCCGAGGACGGAGCGCGGCATCGCGGTGGAGGGGATGTCGGGCCAGGGCCGGGGCAGGCGGCCGGAGATGCGCACGATCCGCGCCGCGGCCCAGAGATAGAAGGTGAGCAGCACGGCGAGGCCCTGCGTCGCCAGTCCGGGGGCGATTGTCGCCAGGGCATCCGCCACCGCGTTCTGCTGGTCGGTGCCGGATTCGGCAGGGGGCGCCGCGTTGGTCTCAGGCTCGGCCGGGGTCTTCTCAGCCGGGGTCTTCTCGGCCGGTGGCTTATCCGCCGGGCTCTCGGCCGGTGTCGTGGCGGGGGGCGTCGTGCGGGGCTTGCCCTGCATTGTCACCAGCGTGCGGGTCATGCCGCGCAGCTGGGTCTGGAAGGTGTCGAAGCTCGGCGAGGCGATGACCGCAATGGCGACGAAGGCGACCCCGGCCGTGCAGGCGGTCCAGGCGAGGAGCCGCCCGGTCGGATACCATTCCATGGTGCCGTCGGCGTTCGGACGTCCGAGGAGTGCGAGATAGGCGAGCCACCAGGCCGGCAGGGCGAGATAGGCGAGGTAGCCGAGGCCGAGGAAGGGCTGCAGGAAGGCAAGCGCAACGGCGCCCGTGATCGCGGCGACGAGGGCGGCCTTGTGGCTCCAGCCGAGGCCCACGATGAGGATCGGGAGCGGGGCGAGCAGGTAGAGCACGATGGACAGCAGCGTGCCCTTCAGCAGGACGCCGAAGAGGAGTGCGGAAACGAGGCCCGCCCCGATGCCGATACCAAGAAACTGTTTCATCGATCCCGCTGTCCCGCTGTCCCGGAAAGAGGGCAGGGTTAGAGGCGTTTCATCTCGCCCCAACGACGCCCGGCAGCGCCAATGCCGCCGGTGTGTAGACGTCCCTCCCTCGTGGGGAAGGATCGAAGGTGGGGGGGCGCCGCCAGCCTGCATAAGCCGAGGATCACCCCCCACCTCCAACTCCTCCCCACGAGGGGGAGGAGGGGACCTCGTGGAGAGGTCGAGGCTTACTTGATCACGTAGGGGAGGAAGCCGAGGAAGCGGGCGCGCTTGATCGCCTGGGCGAGTTCACGCTGCTTCTTAGCCGACACCGCCGTGATGCGCGACGGCACGATCTTGCCGCGCTCGGAGACGTAGCGCGACAGGAGCTTGACGTCCTTGTAGTCGATCTTGGGCGCGTTCGCGCCTGAGAACGGGCAGGTCTTGCGACGACGGAAGAAGGGGCGACGTCCGCCGCCCGCACCACCACCACCACCAGCGGCAGGAGCCGCACCAGGTCCAGCACCGAAACCCATGGCTTAGTTCTCCCCGCCGAAGCTGCGCTCGGGACGGTCGCCGCGATCACCGCGGTCGCCACGATCCCGGTCGCCACCGAATCCACCACCACCGAAGCCTTCGTCGTCACGACGACGGCCGCGCTCACGATCCTTGCGGTCGTCGCGGTCGCGCTTCTGCATCATCGCCGACGGCTCGGATTCGAGCTCTTCGACGCGGACGGTCATGAAGCGCAGGACGTCCTCGGAGATCTGCATCTGGCGCTCCATCTCGGCGAGAGCCGCCGGGGGGGCGTCGACGTTGAGGAGCGTGAAATGCGCCTTGCGGTTCTTCTTGATGCGGTAGGCGAGGGACTTCACGCCCCACATCTCGATCTTCTCGACCTTGCCGCCATTGGCTTCGATGACGCCCTTGTAGGTCTCGACCATGGTCTCGACCTGCTGGGCCGTCACGTCCTGGCGCGCCAGGAAGACGTGTTCATAAAGAGGCATAACGGGCCCTTCATAGCAAAAGGGGCCCGACGGCACGGATGTGCGGGTGTCGATCGTCGGGCCGGTTCAACGCGTTTCGCCCGGCGCCAAGCCCTTCGAGCCGTTTGAAGGCCCGAGCGGTTGATCGAAGGCGGAGACACGGGACGATGGAGCGAACTCCGCATGCCGGACATGCCGGCACCGTCCGTTCAGCCCCCAGCCGGAGCGAACACGAGGTGCGGCGCATAGACGAGTTCGGACGGGATGGCAAGGATGACGGCACGAATGATCGCCGCGATCCCGGCGACAAGGAAGCCCGCGAACCGATCCGCTTCCGATGCTAGAGGGGCCTCCAAACCCGCGCACGCCACGTTGGAGGATCGCCGATGCGAGGCAGGAACCGAGTCGCCGCCCTCCTGTTCTGTCTGTCCGCATTCGGCCCGGCCTCCGCCGACGAGCCGGTGCTCCAGACGGTGGATTACGCCAACACGCGCTATTCGAAGCTCGACCAGATCAACGCCGGCAACGTGAAGCAGCTGCAGGTGGCCTGGACGTTCTCGACGGGTATCCTGCGCGGCCACGAGGGCGCCCCCCTCGTCGTCGGCAGCATAATGTACGTCCACACTCCCTTCCCGAACATCGTCTACGCCCTCGACCTCGACAAGGACGGCGTGATCGTCTGGAAGTACGAGCCCAAGCAGGACCCGTCGGTCATCCCGGTGATGTGCTGCGACACGGTCAACCGTGGTCTGGCTTATGCCGACGGCGCCATCATCCTGCACCAGGCCGATACCACCCTGGTTTCCCTCGATGCTAAGTCCGGCCGGGTGAACTGGTCGGTCAAGAACGGCGATCCGGCGGTCGGCGAGACCAACACCGCCACCGTAATGCCGGTGAAGGACAAGATCATCGTCGGTATCTCGGGGGCCGAGTACGGAGCCCGCGGCCATATCACCGCCTACGATGCCCGGACCGGGACACGGCTCTGGCGCGGCTATTCGACGGGGCCGGACGCGGACATGATCGTCGATCCGCAGAAGACCACCTCGCTCGGCCGGCCCATCGGTGAGAATTCGTCCCTCGCGAGCTGGGAGGGCGACCAGTGGAAGACAGGCGGCGGGGCGACCTGGGGCTGGTACTCCTACGATCCCGAACTCGACCTCATCTATTACGGGACTGCCAACCCCTCGACCTGGAATCCGAAGCAACGCCCCGGCGACAACAAGTGGACGACGGCGATCGTTGCCCGCAACCCGGATACCGGCATGATGCGCTGGGTCTACCAGATGACCCCGCACGACGAATGGGACTACGACGGCGTCAACGAGATGATCCTCACGGATCAGACGGTTCAGGGGACGGTCCGTCCGCTTCTCACGCATTTCGACCGTAACGGTTTCGGTTACACCTTGGACCGGAGCACCGGCGAACTGTTGGTGGCGGAAAAATTCGATCCGGCGGTGAACTGGGCCACCGGGATCGACGTGGACAAAAGCTCGGGCCGTTACGGGCGACCCTTGGTCGATCCGCGCCGTTCGCCCGACAGGACGGGAGAGGACGAGACCACCACCGGCATCTGTCCCGGTGCCATCGGCGCCAAGAACGAGCAACCGGCGGCGTATTCGCCGATCACCCGGCTGTTCTACGTGCCGACCAACCATATCTGCATGAGCTACGAGCCGTTCCACGTCACCTACACGCCTGGCATCCCCTTCGTGGGCGCCACCGTGACCCTGCAACCGACCGAGGACGGTCCCGAGACGGGGCGGTTCATCGCCTGGGACGGTGTCGCCGGGAGGGTCGTCTGGTCGAACACCGAGCCGTTCTCGGTCTGGTCCGGCGCCCTCGCCACCGCCGGGGACGTGGTTTTCTACGGCACGCTCGAAGGTTACCTGAAGGCTGTCGATGCGCGGACGGGCCGCGAACTGTACCGGTTCAAGACCCCGTCGGGCATCATCGGCAACGTGACGACCTACCTCCATAGCGGCAGGCAATACGTAGCCGTGCTCTCGGGTGTCGGCGGCTGGGCGGGAATTGGCCTGGCCGCCGGCCTCACGGATCCGGCGGACGGGGCCGGCGCGGTGGGCGGCTATGCCGGCCTGTCGCGCTACACCGCGCTCGGAGGGCAACTCACGGTCTTTGCCCTTCCCGAATTGCGGCACTGAAGCCTTAGGAGACGCTCGTTACGCCGTCGCGGGCGCGGAGCGCGGCCACGATCTCGTCGAAGCTCTTCTCCGGGATGTGGACGTAGGACACGTCGATCGTATCGATCCCGTCCTCCGCCGTCGGCTGCGCGACGAACTGGAGGAGACGGGAGGCATACGAGCCGGACAGGCCGCGCAGGACTTCGATGGTGATCGTGCCGCGCCTGGCCGTGATGGTGAGGGTGCGGGTCTGCGCGCGCTCGCGATAGCGCGCCTCGAGCGGTTTCATCCCCGCCAGGATCAGCAGGACGATGGCGGTGGTCGCAATCGCCGCCACGTAGAGGCCCGTTCCCGCAGCCAGGCCGATGGCGGCCACGGCCCACAATCCCGCCGCCGTGGTGAGGCCCTTCACCATCTCCCCGCGCAGCATGATCGTACCGGCACCGAGAAAGCCGATGCCGGACACCACCTGCGCCGCCATGCGCGACGGGTCGAGCGAGACGTTGGGCGTACCGAGAATGTCCGAAAAGCCGAAGGCCGAGACGATAACGATCAGGCAGGAGCCGACGCAGACGAGCATGTGCGTCCGCATCCCCGCCGCCCAGGCGAGACGCTCCCGCTCGAAGCCCACGGCACTGCCAAGCAGCGCCGCGAGCAGGAGGCGGCCCAGGATATCGAGATTGCCGATCACTCGCCGCCCACCCGCTTCGACCTAAGTCGCTCGGTCCTAGGCAGAGATCACGACCGCGACAATCCTGTCGTCGGGTCTATTTGCCGGTCGTCGGGCCTACTTGTCGGGCTTCTCGGAAAGGATCGCGCCGGTCTTCGGATCGGCGTGGAATTCCATCTTCACGCCGTTTTTCATGCCTTCGCCCTCCCAATGGCCGTCATCCGCCTCGAACTCGGTGATGTCGGTATAGCCTGCCTCCATCAGCTTCTGCTTGACCTGCTCGGCCGGCATCCAGTCCGCGCCGGGCTTGTCGGCAAGCGCGATGCCGGAGGATCCTGCGGTGAGGAGCAGGGCGAGAAGCGCGGGTTTCAGGGTCTTCATGGGTTCCTCCGAGGTTTCTTGTGCTGGCTTTTTTGCCGTCTACGGGCAAACATCGCCTCGGGTTTTCCGGTTCCGGAGAAGACTCACCTCAGCGAGGCGGCGATCGCTTGCTGGATACCGAGGATGTCGGCGCCGCGCTTGAGCGTCTTCCTGATCGGCTCGGGCCGGCCTGAGACCCAGATCGCCAGTTCCGAATCGAAGTCGAAACTGCCCGCCGTCTCCACCGAGAAACAGGTGATCGCTCGGTAGGGCACAGTCATGTAGGCGACCTTGCGCCCGGTCATGCCCTGCTTGTCCACCAGGATCAGCCGCCGGTCGGTGAAGACGATGAGATCGCGGATCACCCGGAAGGCGACCTGCACCGCTTCGCCCTGGGTGAGAACACCGCCGAGCGCTTCATGCACCTCCTGCGGAGAAAGGTCGCTGCCATGGCCGAACAGGCCGTCGAGAATTCCCATTGCGCGGCCTATCCCGAAAATGTCGCCTTACCCCTATTTAGGGACGAGCCGGCCCGGCACATCCTCTGCCGGTCGTTCTTTTTCGTGGGACTCGCCTGCCGTCCGGAGCCGCATGATGTCCGCCACACCCCCCGTTCCCCTGCGCCTCGGGGTGAATATCGACCACGTCGCCACCGTGCGTAATGCCCGCGGCGGACTCCATCCCGATCCCGTCGCCGCCGCCCTGCTCGCCGTGGAGGCCGGGGCGGACGGCATCACGGCGCATCTGCGCGAGGACCGCCGGCACATCCGCGATGCCGATATCGAGGCGCTGATGGCGCGGCTCTCCGTGCCGCTCAATTTCGAGATGGCGGCCACCGACGAGATGGTGGGGATCGCCACCCGCCTGCGGCCGCACGCCTCCTGCCTCGTGCCGGAGAAGCGCGAGGAGCGCACCACCGAGGGTGGCCTCGACATCGTCGGGCAGGCGGCGCATCTCGCCCCCCGGATCGCGGCCTTGTCCGCCGCCGGTATTCGCGTTTCGCTCTTCGTCGAGCCCGACGAGGCGGTGATGGACGCGGCTCTCCGTCTCAAAGCACCCGTGGTCGAACTGCATACCGGGAGCTATTGCGAGGCCGTCGCGGAGGGCAATGGCGTGCGGGTGGCGCATGAACTCGCCCGCATCGCGCGGGCCGCCGATTACGGCTCGCGGATCGGCCTCGAAGTCCATGCCGGCCACGGTCTCGCCCTCGACAGCGTCGGGCCGGTGGCGGCCCTGCCGCAGCTCGCCGAGCTCAATATCGGCCATTCTCTCATTGGCGAGGCCATCTTCCACGGGCTCGGCCAGGCGATCCGCGACATGCGTGCCGCCATGGACCGGGCCCGGACGGGGATTGCGGTATGATCGTCGGCATCGGCTCCGATCTCTGCGACATCCGCCGGATCGAACGGTCCCTGGAGCGTTACGGCGAGCGCTTCACCCACCGGATCTATACCGATGGCGAGCGCGCGAAATCGGAGGGTCGCGCCGCCCGCGCGCCCTCCTATGCCAGGCGGTTCGCCGCCAAGGAGGCCTGCGCCAAGGCCCTTGGCACCGGTATGAGCCACGGCGTGTTCTGGCGCGACATGGAGGTGGTGAGTCTGCCGGGCGGGGCACCGACCCTGCGTCTCACCGGGGGCGCCGCGGAGCGCCTGCGGGCGATGATTCCCGCCGGGCATGCTGCGAAGATCCACGTGACGCTCACCGACGATCCGCCCATGGCGCAAGCATTCGTGATCATCGAAGCCGTGCCCTCCTCCTTGCCCCTCCCGACCGCGCATGCTGAGCCGGCGACCGCTCGCGTTGCGGCCCCCGACCGCATGGTCTAGACCGCCGGTCATCACCGACAGTCGATCGGGTTCGCGCGTCGAGCCGGAGATTGCAGACAGAATGGAACGAGCGCGCGTGGATCACCAGACGAAGCGAGACCTGAGGGCGGCCGATACTGGCGCCTGGGCGAGCATCAAGGAGACGGTCAAGGTCGGCGTCCAGGCGCTGCTGATCGCCCTCGTGGTGCGCACGCTGCTCTTCCAGCCCTTCAACATCCCGTCCGGATCGCTGGTGCCGACGCTGCTGGTGGGCGACTATCTGTTCGTGTCCAAGTATTCCTACGGATATTCGAAGTACTCTCTGCCCCTGAGCGAGTACCTGCCGTTCAAGGCCGATGGCCGGATCTGGGCGGCGGAGCCGAAGCGCGGCGACATCGCGGTGTTCAAGCTGCCGAAGGACAATGCCACCGACTACATCAAGCGCGTCATCGGCCTGCCCGGTGACAAGATCCAGATGAAGGCCGGCATCCTCTACATCAACGACGTGGCGGTGAAGCGCGAGCGCATCGCGCCTTACGAGACCACCGGTCCGTACGGCGAGGAGACGAAGGTCGAGCAATACACCGAGACCCTGCCCAACGGCGTGGTGCATCAGGTGATCGAGCGCGAGGGCGACAACGGCTACTGGGACAATACCGAACCCTATCTTGTGCCGCCCGGCCGTTACTTCATGATGGGCGACAACCGCGACAATTCCACGGATTCGCGCGATCTCGCCAATGTCGGCTTCGTCCCGTTCGAGAATTTCGTCGGCCGCGCCGAAATGATCTTCTTCTCCATCGACGAAGGCACGCCCGCCTGGCAGATTTGGCAATGGCCGACGAAGGTGCGGTGGGGCCGCATCTTCAGCAGCATCCATTAGGACGATCGATCGTGGGTGAGGAGGCGCGTCCTTCCAGCCGGGCGCGTCGCGCACCGCGACCGAAGCCCGGCCTGAACGTGCTCGAGGAGCGGATCGGCCATGTCTTCGCCGACCGGGCCCTCCTGTCCCTGGCCCTGACCCATGTCAGCAAGGCCGGCGGCGGCGGACGGGTGGGAAGCTACCAGCGCCTCGAATTCCTCGGCGACCGCGTGCTCGGCCTCGCCATCGCCGATCTGCTCTACGAAGCGTTCCCCCAGGCCGATGAGGGCGACCTGTCGCGGCGTCTCGCCGGGCTCGTGCGCCGGGAGACCTGCGCCTCGGTGGCGACGGCCTGGGATGTGGGACCGCATCTCGCCTTGGGCCCGGGCGAAGTCCAGAGCGGCGGCCGCCGCAACCAGACGATCCTGGCCGATGCCTGCGAATCGATCCTCGGCGCGGTCTTCCTCGATGCCGGATACGAGGCGGCGAAGGCCATCGTCCTGACCGCTTTCGCGCCCGGCACCGACACGGCGGCGCCGCGCGGACGCGACGCGAAATCCGCTCTTCAGGAGTGGGCGATGGGCCGCGCCCTGCCGATCCCGGTCTACGACGTGGTGGAGCGGTCCGGCCCGGACCATGCCCCCGTCTTCCGGATCGCCGCGCGTGTGGAGGGCCTGGAGCCCGGATACGGCACCGGTCCTTCGAAACGCCTCGCCGAGCAGGAGGCCGCCCGCCTCGTCCTCGACCGCGAGGTTCACGGTGTGAGTCAGCAGGCTGGCACGACCCCCCTCAATGGAATGGAGACGTCGGCGGACGTCGGTGAAGAAAGCGACTCCGATGCCTGACGACCACAACGATTTCGACGACGAGGACAATCTGCCCCCTCAGGCCGCGCTGCCCGAGATCAAGCCGCTGCCGGTCATTCCGGCGGATTCGAGTGCCGGGTTCGTCGCCCTGATCGGCGTGCCCAATGCCGGCAAGTCGACTCTGCTCAACAGTCTCGTGGGGACCAAGGTCTCCATCGTCTCGCGCAAGGTCCAGACCACGCGGGCGCTGGTGCGCGGCATCGTCATGGAGGGCAGCGCCCAGATCATCCTGGTGGACACGCCCGGCATCTTCGCGCCCAAGCGCCGCCTCGACCGGGCGATGGTGCATTCCGCCTGGAGCGGCGCTGCCGATGCCGACGCGATCTGCCTGCTGGTCGATGCGCGTAAGGGTGTGACCGAGGAGGTCGAGGCGATCCTCGCCCGCCTGCCCGAGGTGCGCCGCCCCAAGGCCCTGATCCTCAACAAGATCGACCTGATCCCGCGTGACCGTCTGCTGGCCCTCGCCGCCTCGCTCAACGAGCGCATCGCCTTCGCCCATACCTTCATGATCTCCGCCCTCAACGGCGACGGCATCGATACGCTGCGGAAGACCCTGGCCGGGATGATGCAGCCCGGCCCCTGGCTCTACCCGGAGGACCAGGTCTCCGACGCGCCCCTGCGCATGCTCGCCGCGGAGATCACCCGCGAAAAGCTCTACGACCGGCTCCACGAGGAACTGCCCTACCGCTCCACCGTAGAGACCGACCAGTGGGTGGCCAAGACCGATGGTTCGGTCCGGATCGAGCAGACGATCTTCGTGGAGCGCGAGAGCCAGCGTTCCATCGTTCTCGGCAAGGGCGGACAGACCATCAAGGCGATCGGGCAGGCGGCGCGGCGCGAGATCGCCGAGGCGGCCGATCAACCCGTCCACCTGTTCCTGCACGTCAAGGTGCGCGAAAACTGGGCCGACGACCCGGCGCGCTATCGCGAAATGGGACTCGAATTTCCACGCGGATGACGGCAGGCCCGATGTGGCACGGCATGATTCGAGGTAACCGATGCGCATCTCGTGCTGCGCTGCCGCATAAATCACAGTATCGTCTTGCGGAAGGGCGTGGTTCTCGAAGCGTGGGTGCAAGTGAACGGCTTGCTTTGAACGATTCCGTACAGAAGAGCTTGGCAATGACTTGACAGGCTGTTGCCAACCGATTCGCTCGATTTTGCGAATTTAGCGGATGCGGCGAAGATAACCTTTCCAACGAGGCCATCGCCGGCTACCAATCGCGAAGCCGCATTCGGTTCCGAGTCGCGGAACCCTCTATCTTCCTCTCAACGCCCGACTCTCGAGGCGCGCGTGCTGTCGCGCCGGATCCGTCAATGATGCCTTCTCCCTCCGTCCCGGATGCCGTCTATGGTTCACCTCCCGCCGAACTCGCCGACGTGTCCGCAGGGGCGGCTCAACTCTCGCCGCTGATCCCCGGATCGGTCCGGCTCGAGGACATTGCCGAAGGCAGCCTCGAGAGCGTGACCATGCTGGCCCCGGCGGGGACGATCGAGCGGCGCTACGCCCTGTCTCTCTCTCTGCGCGCCCTGCGTCCGGGCGGTCGCCTGCGCGCGCTCGCGCCGAAGGACAAGGGCGGCGCCCGCCTCGGTCGCGAGTTGAAGGAATTCGGCTGCGAGCCGGCCGAGACGGCCAAGCGGCATCACAGGATCTGCGACGTCGCCCGGCCCGCCGCGATCATCGACCTCGACGAGGTGATCCAGGAAGGCGCCCCCCGCCACATCGACAACCTCGCTCTGTGCACGCAGCCCGGCGTCTTCTCCTGGGACCGGCTCGATCCGGGCACGGCGCTGCTCCTGGCCAACCTGCCGGCCCTGTCCGGCCGGGGCGCCGATTTCGGCTGCGGGATCGGGGTTCTCGCCCGTGCCGTCCTCGCCTCGCAGGGCGTCACCGCGCTGACCCTGATCGACATCGACCGACGCGCCGTGGAGATGGCCCGCCGCAACGTGGGCGATCCCCGCGCCGACATCCGCTGGGCCGATATCCGCTCCACCGATGTCACCCTGGAGCGTCTCGACTTCGTGGTGATGAACCCGCCCTTCCACGACGGCGGGACCGAGGATCGTTTTCTCGGCGAGGTCTTCATCCGCCGCGCCGCCGAGACGTTGAGGCCCGGCGGCACGCTCTGGCTCACTGCCAACACGCACCTGCCCTACGAGGCGCCCCTGAAAGCCGCCTTCAAGGCCGTTACGCTGAAGGCCTCGGCCGGCGGCTACAAGATCTACGAAGCCCGCAAATGAGCGCGGCTCTGTGAGCAAGAGTCCGAGCCTCAGGCTCGATCGCCTGCTGGCGAATCTCGGTTACGGTTCGCGCCGGGAGATCGGCCTTCTCGCCAAGGCCGATCTCATCGTGCTCGACGGGGCGCCGCTGCGCGACGCCAACCAGCGCATCGCCGTGACGCCCGACCTGTCCGGGCGCATGGTCGTCGATGGCGATCCCCTCGATCCGCCGCCCGGCCTCGCTTTGATGATGCATAAGCCGCTGGGCGTGACCTGCTCCCACAAGGAGGTCGGTCCCCTGGTCTACGGCCTGCTGCCGGAGCGCTGGCGCCGGCGAGATCCGGCCCTGTCCACCATCGGCCGTCTCGACAAGGAGACCTCCGGCCTCCTGCTGCTCACCGATGACGGGGCTCTCCTGCACAAGGTGATCGCCCCGAAATCGAACGTGGCCAAGCGCTACCGCGTGGCGCTCGACCGTCCGCTTAAGGGCGACGAGGTCATGGTGCTGGGCAGCGGCTCGATGCTGCTCGACGGAGAGGACAAGCCACTCCTTCCGGTGGAGATGGAGGTCGAGGACGAGACCCACGTGGTCGTGACCCTGCATGAGGGACGCTACCATCAGGTCCGCCGCATGTTCGCGGCCCTCGGCAATCACGTCACCGCCCTGCATCGCGACCGGATCGGCGGCCTGACCCTGCCGGACGACCTCGAAGCCGGCGCGTATCGCATCCTCACCGAGGACGACATTCGTGCCGTCCTGGGCGCGCCCTCGCTAGCCTGATCGATTGACCAGCGCCGCGAGCGCGACTGAACTCCCATCGTCTTGCCTCGGCGGATATCCTCTGCTAAGGCCCCGCCCATTCCACACGCGGAGCCGGCCTCATGCCTGAATGAGGCGTTTCCGGTGATCGTTCCTTTCGAGGGGCGTTCGCTTCCTCCGCGGCGGCATCAACCGGAAGAGAAACAAGATCATGGCCGTTGATTTCACGATGCGTCAGCTCCTCGAAGCGGGCGCCCATTTCGGACACCAGTCCCACCGCTGGAACCCGAAGATGCAGACCTACATCTTCGGTACCCGCAACAACATCCACATCATCGATCTGGCCCAGACCGTGCCGGCCCTTCACCAGGCCCTGCAGGCCGTGAGCGACACCGTCGCCAAGGGCGGCCGCGTGCTGTTCGTCGGCACCAAGCGTCAGGCCGCCGACACGATCGCTGAGGCCGCCAAGCGCTCGGCCCAGTACTACGTCAACTCCCGCTGGCTCGGCGGCATGCTGACCAACTGGAAGACCATCTCGGGCTCGATCGCCCGTCTGCGCAAGGTCGACGAGACCCTCGAAGGTGGTGGCCAGGGCCTCACCAAGAAGGAGCGCCTGATGCTGTCCCGTGAAAAGGACAAGCTCGAGAAGGCGCTGGGCGGCATCAAGGACATGGGCGGCGTGCCCGACCTGCTGTTCGTGATCGACACCAACAAGGAGCAGCTCGCGATCAAGGAGGCCCAGCGCCTCGGGATCCCGGTGGCGGCCATCGTCGACACCAACTGCAACCCTGACGGCATCACCTACGTCGTCCCGGCCAACGACGATGCCGGCCGCGCGATCTCGCTCTATTGCGACCTCATCGCCCGCGCCGCCATCGACGGTATCTCGCGTGGCCAGGGCTCCAGCGGCGTCGATCTCGGCGCCTCCGAGGCCCCCGTCGCCGAAGAGCTCCCCCAGGAAGAGGCCGCCCTCTCGGTGGAGTCCGGTGCTCTCGATCCGGCCGACGTGGCCGCCCTCGTCGAGTCCACCGAGCATTTCGAACTGCTCTCCGCTCCCCGCGGCGCTCCGGACGACCTGTCCAAGCTCCACGGCGCCGGTCCGCAGATCGTGCAGAAGCTCAACGATGCCGGCGTGTACCATTACTGGCAGATCGCCGCGATGACCGACGCGGAAGTCGCCAAGGTCGATGCCGACCTGAAGCTCAACGGCCGCATCAGCCGCGACGGCTGGGTCGATCAGGCCCGTGGCTTCGCCGAGGCAGCTGCCGCCGCCTGATCGCACAGGCATCCCGGCAACGGGATGCCGCCGCAGACGTCGAACCCATCCACGAAGCCCGGCGCTCCCCCTAGCGTCGGGCTCCTTTATCATTTGAGACAGACCCGAAGAAAGGACTCGCCATGGCCAACATCACCGCCGCATTGGTGAAAGAGCTCCGCGAAAAGACCGGCGCGGGCATGATGGACTGCAAGGGCGCACTCAACGAGACGGACGGCGACATCGAAGCCGCGGTCGACTGGCTGCGCAAGAAGGGCCTCGCCAAGGCCGCCAAGAAGGCCGGGCGCGTCGCCGCCGAGGGCCTCGTGGCCGTCGAATCGTCGGGCCATCACGCCGCCATCGTCGAGGTGAATTCCGAGACCGACTTCGTCGCCCGCAACGACAGCTTCCAGGGCTTCGCCCGCGAGGCCGCCAAGCTTGCCCTCGACACCGACGGCTCGCTGGAAGGCCTTGAGGCCGCGCACTTCCCCGGCGGCTCCACGACGATCAAGGAGACGCTGTCGAGCCTCATCGCCACCATCGGCGAGAACATGACCCTGCGCCGCGTCGCCAAGCTCGACGTGACCAAGGGCGTGATCGCGTCCTACGTCCATGCCCAGGTCGCCGACGGCCTCGGCAAGATCGGCGTGCTGGTGGCTCTCGAATCGGAGGGCGACGTGGACGTCCTCTCCACCCTCGGCCGTCAGATCGCCATGCACGTCGCGGCCACCAACCCGGTGGCCCTGGACGCGGCCGGCGTCGATCAGGCCGTGCTCGAGCGCGAGAGCAACATCCTGCGCGAGAAGAACGCCGGCAAGCCGGACCACGTCCTCGCCAAGATCGTCGAGAGCGGCCTGAAGAGCTACTACAAGGAGGTCACCCTCCTGGAGCAGCCCTTCGTCCATGACGGCTCGAAGACGATCACGCAGGTGCTGAAGGAAGCCGAGGGCAAGGCCGGCGCGCCGGTTAAGCTCACCGCCTTCGTGCGCTACGCCCTCGGCGAGGGCATCGAGAAGGAAGAGGCGCCCGACTTCGCCACAGAAGTCGCGGCTGCCGCGCGCGGCTGACGCCGTCTTCCAGCTGGATCGATACTCATCTCGTGGAACGGGCGGTGGCAGCGATGCCGCCGCCCGTTCTGCGTTTCCCGGACGACAATCGTGCCTCGTCTCTCCACAGGACCGGAATGCACCCGACAGGATGACAGCTAAGACCGTCCTGCCCCTCGACCTTCGCGACCGCCTTGCGATAGACAGCGGGCGCTTCCGATTGAATCGTTCGGCCTTGCGCCGGTGCTCGAGGGGACTGGCGCCATGCCGCAGACCAAACCGTTTCGCCGCGTGCTCGTGAAGCTGTCGGGCGAGGCTCTGGCCGCCCCCGACGGGTACTGGCTGCATCCCCCGCTCCTGGCGGCCCTGGCGGACGATATCGCCAAGACCCTGGAGGCCGGCTTCCAGGTCGCCCTGGTGGTCGGGGGCGGCAACATGATCCGGGGCGCGCGCATCTCGTCGGCGGGCTGGATCGACCGCGCCACCGGCGATTCGCTGGGCATGATCGCCACCGTGATGAACTCCCTCGCCCTGGAGACGGCGCTCAATGCCGCCGGCGTGCCCGCCCGCACCATGTCCGCCGTGTCGATGCCGACGATCTGCGAGACTTATGCGCGCCAGCCGGCCCTGCACCATCTCGACAAGGGCCAGGTGGTCGTCCTCGCCGGCGGCACCGGCAACCCGTATTTCACCACCGACACCGCCGCCGTCCTGCGCGCGGCCGAACTGCGCTGCGGAGCCGTGCTCAAGGCGACGCAGGTGGACGGGGTCTATTCAGCCGATCCGAAGAAGGACCCGTCGGCGGTGCGCTACGATCGCCTGACCCATGACGATGCCATCGCCCGCGATCTGAAGATTATGGATACCGCCGCCTTCGCCCTGGCCCGCGAGAGCCGCATCTCCATCGTGGTTGGCTCGGTCCACGCTCCGAGTTCGGTGACCGCGATCCTCACCGGGAACGCCCCTTCGACGCATGTCGTGCCCTGACGGCACCTCATCTCAAGTATCGGCCTGGCTGTGCCGAGTTGATGCGCGGCGGTCTTTCAGTCGATCGCTTGCATTCGCCATCAGGGTTTCTTGAGGATTTTAGTTCGTCCTGTGAAAGGGAACGCCTGCCGCTCGCCCGAAGCGGCTACCGAGCATAGTCGATGCCCCTGTCGCAGATCGTTTTCTATAGCCGGAATCTCGTGAAGCTGACGGGCGGTTCGATGCGCGACATGGTCAGGGACATCCTAGCCTCCTGCAGTCGCTACGATCGTGCGTCGGGCATGACCGGAGCCCTCGTGTTCAACGAGGATTTCTTCCTCCAGGCCATGGAGGGCGAGTCATCGACGATCTCGGAGCAGCTCTGGAATCTGGCAGCGGACAGCCGTCACAGCGGGATGGTCCTCGTCTCGGCCGCCCCGGTGCAGCAGCGTTCGTTGGGGGGATGGACGGTGGGCTATGCCGGCCGTTCGGAGGTCCTCAACGCCCTCTATCTCCAATACGGTCCCACTGCGAAGTTCGACCCCACGGAGATGTCGGCGGCGGCCATCATCGCCCTGCTCCGGGCGTTCACGGAGCTCGATGCGAGCCATTTCGTCCAGCGCTCCGGCCAGCCGGGGATCGTGGCGATCAAGCCGGTCGCGCGATAGTCCGATCCCGAACCCGGCTCGCACCGGCGATTTGATCCGCCGCGGCTGCGAACGCCATTTGCGACCTGTCGGATTTTGGTTCATTGAGGCCGCACGCACGGGCCCCGGCGGCCCCACGCCCTTTCTCCCCAATTTCGTCGGGACACACAGTATGGCGACCCCAGAGTTCGACCTGAACGATATCAAGCGCCGGATGCAGGGCGCCGTGAGCGCCTTGTCGAAGGATCTCGGCTCCCTGCGCACAGGACGCGCCACCCCGAGCATTCTCGATCCGATCAACGTCGATGCCTACGGGTCGTCGATGCCGATGGCCCAGGTCGCCACGGTGAGCGTGCCCGAGCCGCGCCTCCTGTCGATCTCGGTCTGGGACCGGAGCATGGTCGCCGCCGTGGAAAAGGCCATCCGTGAATCCGATCTCGGGCTGAACCCTCAGACCGAAGGCCAGACCATCCGCCTGCGCGTGCCGGAGATGAACGAGCAGCGCCGCAAGGAAATGGTCAAGGTCGCCCATAAATACACCGAGGAGGCCCGCGTCGCGGTCCGCCACGTCCGCCGCGATGCGCTCGACCATCTCAAGAAGCTCGAGAAGGACAGCGCCATCAGCGAAGACGACGAGAAGCGTCAGGCCACCGAGGTGCAGAAGGTGACCGACCAGCACATCGCCGAGATCGATGGCGTTCTCGCCACGAAGGAAAAGGAAATCATGCAGGTCTAAGTTTCGGACGGGTATGGAATCGACGGAATCACGGACGGGGAGAAGCGCGTTGGGTCGCTCAGAGGGCGCGCGTCAGATCGAGGTATCTGCGGCCGGGGATAGGGATGCGGCCGCCGCCACGGTCGGCCTCGCCTCGCGCGATGCCGCGCCGTCGGGGTCCGGCTCGTCTCCCGCTACCCGTCCGGCGACGCCCGCCCATGTGGCCATCATCATGGATGGCAACGGCCGCTGGGCCGCGCGCCGCGGTCTGCCGCGGGTCGAGGGGCATCGCCGCGGCGTCGAGGCCGTCCGCCGCGCGGTCCGCTCCGCCATCGACCTCGGCGTCTCCTATCTGACGATCTACAGCTTCTCTTCCGAGAACTGGCGCCGGCCGCCGGCCGAGATCGCCGATCTCATGGGCCTGCTGAAGCTGTTCGTGCGGCGCGACCTCGCCGAGCTTCACGGCAACAACGTGCGCGTCAAGATCATCGGCGCCCGCGAGGGCTTGAGCGCCGATATCGCCGCATTACTCGATGAGGCCGAGGCGCGGACCCGCGGCAATACCGGTCTCACCCTGATCATCGCCTTCAATTACGGCGGGCGCCAGGAAATCCTGCGGGCGGTGCGGACCCTGGCCCAGGCCGTGGCCGACGGGCGGATGAGCCCCGCCGAAATCGGCCTCGAAGCCATCGCCCAGGCCCTCGATACCACCGGCATTCCTGATCCCGACCTCGTCATCCGCACCTCCGGTGAGCAACGCCTGTCGAACTTCCTCACATGGCAGACGGCCTACGCCGAATACGTCATCGTGCCGGAATTCTGGCCGGATTTCGATCACGCCTGCTTCCATGCGGCCATCGACGAGTACCATCGCCGCGACCGCCGCTTCGGCGGCCTCAGCGGCAAGGCCGGGTGATGGTGTCGCCCGGCGACGCGGCATCCGCGCCGAGGCGTGGCCCCCTCGGCGGCCGCGAGTTCCAGCTTCGGACCGCGTCGGCCATCGTGCTGGCGACCATCGTGCTCACCACGCTGTTCCTTGGCGGCTGGGCCTTCGCAGCCATCTGGCTCATCGCCGGCATCGTCTTCGCGGGCGAATGGATCACGATCAGCCGGATCGCGCCGCTCAGGCTCACCGTGGCGCTCACGGGCCTGGGGTTGGCCGGCCTCGCCCTCTGCCTGCGTCTGGATGCGTCGCTGCCGATCTGGCTCGCGGTCACCATAGCCGCCCTCGTGGCGCTCCTCGTCACCGTGCGGGATTCCGGCGGGCGGGGTCGCGTCGTCATCGGTTTCCTCAGCGCCGCCGTGCTGGTCCTGGTTCCCCCGGCCCTGCGCGACGACCCCGCCATCGGCATCTTCGGCCCGGCCTGGATGTTCGCCGTGGTCTGGTCCACCGACATCGTCGCCTACATCACCGGACGCACCTTCGGCGGGCCGAAGCTGATGCCGTCGGTGAGCCCCAAGAAGACGTGGTCGGGCTCCCTCGGCGGCCTCGCGGCGGGCATCGCCGCCGGCACCCTGCTGGCGATGGCCGCGCGCTCGCAGGGGTGGAGCAGTCTCGCCGACGCCCCCCTCGCCGTAGTCGCGCTCACCGCCGCCGCCGCCTCCATCCTGAGCCAGGCCGGCGATCTCGCCGAATCGGCGCTGAAACGACATTACGGCGTGAAGGATTCGGGCCGCTCGATCCCGGGCCATGGCGGTGTCATGGACCGCCTCGACGGCTTCTTCGCCGTGGCCGTCCTCGCCGGCCTCTATCTCATCGCCCACCGCTACGCCGTGGTCTGAAGGAATCGATCCGTTGACCCATACCGTCACCATTCTCGGCGCCACCGGGTCCATCGGTCGTTCCACAACGGATCTGCTCGCGCAGCACCCGGAGCGGTTCCGGATCGGCGCCCTCGTGGGCGGTCGCGACGTCGTGGCCCTCGCCAAGCTCGCCCGCGAGATCGGGGCCGATTTCGCGGCGCTCGCCGACGAGAGCCAGGGGTCGGCCCTGCGCGAGGCGCTGTCCGGCACCGGCATCGCCAACGGGGCGGGGGAGGGCGCCGTCCTCGAAGCGGTCGCTCGTGACGCCGACATCGTCATGGCGGCGGTGAGCGGCGCGGCGGGTCTGCGCCCGACCCATGCGGCCCTGCGCCTCGGCCGCACCGTGGCGCTCGCCAACAAGGAGAGCCTCGTCTGCGCCGGCGACGCCTTCATGCGCGACGCCGCGCGGTTCAAGGCGACGCTGCTGCCCGTCGATTCCGAGCACAACGCCCTGGCGCAGGCTCTCGGCGACGGCCGGGTCTCGGACGTGACCAAGATGACCATCACCGCCTCCGGCGGCCCGTTCCGCACCTGGACGCGGGAACGCATCGCGGCCGCCTCGCCCACCGAGGCCGCGGCGCATCCGACCTGGTCGATGGGGATGAAGATCAACATCGATTCGGCGTCGCTTATGAACAAGGGCCTCGAACTCATCGAGGCGCATCACCTGTTCGCCATCGAGGCCGAGCGCCTCGACGTGATCGTGCATCCGCAATCGATCGTGCACGGCCTCATCACCTGGCGCGACGGCGCCGTCACGGCCGGTCTCGCCATGCCGGACATGCGCGTCCCCATCGCCCATTGCCTCGGCCTCGGCGACCGCCTGACCATCGAGCGGGGACGTTCCCTCGATCTCGCCTCCGTCGGCAGCCTCACCTTCGAGGCGGCGGACGAGGCGCGCTTCCCCTGTCTGCGCATCGCCCGCGCCGCGCTCGCGGAGGGAGGCGCCGCACCGACGGTGATGAACGCCGCCAACGAGATCGCCGTGGCCGCCTTCATCCGGGGCGAGATCGGCTTCTACGGCATCGCCGAACTGGTGGAGCGGGCCTGCGAGCATTTCGCGGCCGAGTACCGAAATGCCCCCGCCGATGTGGACGAGGCTTTGGCCATCGACGCCCATGTCCGCGCCTGGAGTGCCAAGGCGCTCCCATCGGCTGCCTGAGCGTCCGTCAGAACAACGCGAAGCGCGGTTTCGCCGTCATCAGCCAGACGATGCCGAGTATGGCGGCGAAGGCGGGAAAACCGCAGGCGAACCAGATCCGGTACAGCCTGTGATAGCGCGGCGGCAGGGGCATCCCCGATGCCGCCGCAGCCCCGGCGAGATCGCGCAAGGTCATCTGGATCCTGACGACGGGTAGCCAGAACAGGCCGATGACCACGTAGAGGGCGAGCGACAGGGCGATCCATCCCTCGGACAGGGGCCAGCCCACCGCGCGTGCCAGGAGCCAGCCCGTCAGTGGTTGGATGACGGCGGCTGTCGCCGTGAAGAGTGCGTCGGCGACGACCACCGTCCCCGCCACATGGGCGATCAGGTCGGGCCGTCCCGTGCGATGCGCCATCGTCATGAAGAAGGCGATGCCGGTCCCGGTGCCGAGCAGGATCGTCGCACCGATGACGTGCAGCCAGCGCAGGAGGTCGACATGCTCCATTGGGGTCAACGCTCGTCGGCCAGCGCGTAGGCTACGAGGGCCAGCATCGCCCCGGGCAGGGTCTTGAGATAGGCGCCGAGGGGATCGAGCCAGAGGCCGGCGGCGATGGCGGAGCCGAAGAAGAGGTAGATCCCCGTCATCGCCGCCATGCCGAGGGCGGCGAGCGGCATGGTGCGCCTCACCAGGATCGCGGCCCCCAACGCCAGGTCGACGAGGATGCCGGCGAGCACCGTGACCCGCGCCGTCACCACATCGATACCGTGGGCGGTCATCGCCGCCATGGCGGCGTCGAGATGCGTCAGGGCGATCAGCCCCGAGAGCAGCCAGAACAGCGAGAGCGTCGCGAGGATCGCCGGCTTCAGGAGCCAGAGCCGCCCGAACCAGCGTTCCTGCACCCCGGATGGCATGCGCCGAAGGTTCTCCGACAGGGAAGAGAGCGGCGAGCCCGCGACCCGCTCCCAGGCGGACGGGTCTCCACCGATGCCGGTCTCGATCTGGATCAGAGCCGTGGTGCGGATCGGAGTCCGCCAGCCGAGGCGGCCGACGAGATCGCCCATACGGAAACCGACCCGCAGGAACCCGGATGGGACCGGCAGCGCGAGCAGGGCCGGGGGGCGCCCGAGCCAGGCGCGGTAGGCCGCCACGATGTCCGGCAGGGTGTGCCCTTGCTGTTCGACGAGGTCGTAATGCGCCCGCGCGGCGATCCCTCCCTCCACCGCGAGGAGGACCGCCCGCGCCACATCCTCCACATGGACGGTCTGAATCGGCCGGAGAGAGGGCATGCCTACGAAGGCCACCGGAAGTGACGCCAACCCGCGGATCAGGCCGGTGGCGCCGTAGGAAACGGGCGCGAGGACGAGGCCGGGCCTCAGGATCACCCAGTCGAGATCGAGAGCGGCCAGGGCCGCGTCAGCCCCGGCCTTACTGCGCATGAATTCGCTGGGGGCATCGGGCGAGGCTCCCACGGCCGAGATCTGGACGATTCGCCGGATGCCTACTTGCTGGCAGCAGGCGAACAGGGCGCGCATGGCGACCGCCTGAACGGCGCGGACATCGTCGCGCGGGCCGTCCTGCAGGGCGCCCGAGCAGTTCACCACGGCGTCGAACCCGGTCAGGACCATGGTCCAATCCGCCGGCTCGGCGAGCCTCGCGATATCGCGTTCGATCCAGTCGGCATCGGGATGACGGTGTCGCGCTGACCGGACGTCCCGTCCCAGGCCCGTCACCGCATGCCCGGCGGCGAGGCAGCGGCGGACCACCGCCGAGCCGATGAGGCCGTAGCCTCCCAAAACCAGGATTCGCATCTCTCGGTGACCTGCCGCTCCGGTCGCGTCTCGGGCCACCCTTGCCCGGCGCGCCTGAATCAAGCGTGACAGTCCGTAATGCGCCGGCCCGTCAATCCTCGGCTCCGTAGGCCGCAAAGAACACGCGGATGGCCTCGCTCACGCGCGGTGCGATCTCGGCTTGCGTCACCGGCCCGCCCGCCGCGAAAAGCAGGCGCGTCAGCAGCCCGGCCTGGCACAGATGCAGGAAGTGCTTGGCGGCGAGCTCGGTATCCGCTTGCCGCAACCGGCCCGCGGCGACCTGCCGGTCGAGATAGGCGGTGAGCCGCGCCACCCCCTGCGCCGGCCCGGCCTCGTAGAAAGCCTGCCCGAAGCGCGGAAACTTCTCCGTCGCCCCGATCACCATGCGGATGATCGCCACGTGGTCCGGGCGGATCATGTGGACGAGGTAGGTCTCGCCCAGCCGGGTGAGGACCCCGCGCACGTCCGGATCGTCGGCATCGAGCTGGAACAGGGCTTCGGCGAGGCCGCGCTTCTCCTCCAGTGTCAGCGCCTCGAACAGAGCCTCCTTGCTGTCGAAATAGACGTAGAGCGTGCCCTTGGAGACGCCCGCCGCCTTGGCGATCTCGCCCATGCTGGCGCCGTCGAAGCCCGAGGCCATGAAGACCGAGCGTGCACCGTCGAGGATCTGCCGGCGCTTATCCGTTTCCGCCACGGATCGTACGCTCGCCTTATCGCCCGCCAGGCTTTCCTCGCCTGCTACCATCACGCCCCCCGATTGACCGAACCGTTCAGTCATTCTACCTAGGGGCAATCCGCGGCCTCGGTCAATCCGCGGCCAGAATTGACCGAACGGTTCGGTCAATTCTTATCTTTCGGGGCGGGATCATGTCTCTGCGTGACGATGACGGGCACAGCGATGCGCCCTCGGGTGCCGTCCCCTCCGACGATGCCGAGCCGCTGGCGGCGTCGCCGGCGATCCCCGTCGTGGCCGGACCGCCTGTCGCGCCGCCGGCCGGAGCGGTCGCAGCGCCTCCGAAACGGCGTCCGCTGCGTAAGGCCGTTCTGGCGAGCCTCGCCGTCCTCGGCCTCGTCGGCGGCGGCTACAAGGGCTATGAATGGTGGAATGTGGGACGCTTCTTCGTCTCCACCGACGACGCCTATGTCCAGGCCGACATCTCGATTCTCGCCGCCAAGGTTCCGGGCTATCTCGCCGCCGTGCCGGTGATGAACGGGCAGGCGGTGAAGAAGGGCGACGTGATCGCCCGCCTCGACGACGGCGATTACCGCCTCGCCGCCCAAGCGGCGCACGACAAGCTCCTGACTCAGCAGGCGAGCATCGTCCGTATCGGCCGGCAGGTGGAGGCCGCGCAGGCCCAGATCCTCCAGAGTGCCGCGCAGATCGATGCGGCCAGGGCCGATTCCATTCGCGCCGCCGCCGATTACGCCCGCCAGCAGCAGCTGGAGAAGGTCGATTTCGTCGCCAAGTCGCGCATCGAGCAGGCGCTGGCCGACCGCAACCGCACCGAGGCTACGGTAAAGGGCGCCGAGGCGAACCTCGCCATGATGAAGGCCAATGTCGAGGTTCTGCGGGCTCAGGGCCGGGAGGCGGAGGGGCTCGCCGCCGAGCTGAAGACCGCCGAGGAGAGAGCCGTCCGCGATCTCGCCTTCACCGTGATCCAGGCCCCCTTCGACGGCATCGTCGGTAACAAGGCCGTGGAGGCGGGCGCCTATGTTGCGCCGGGCTCGCGCATCGCCGCCCTGGTTCCCCTGGAGAGCGTGCGGATCGACGCGAACTTCAAGGAGACGCAGGTCGAGCGGATGCATGCCGGCCAGCAGGTCCATATCGCGGTGGACGCGTATCCCGGTCGGAACATCGTCGGCGAAGTCGAATCCCTGTCGCCGGCCTCCGGCTCCGTCTTCAGCCTGCTGCCGCCGGACAACGCCACCGGCAACTTCACCAAGATCGTCCAGCGCCTGCCAGTGCGCATCCACGTGCCGGCCGACGTCGCCCGTAAGGGGCTGCTGCGTCCGGGCCTCTCCGTTACCGTACGGGTCGATACCCGCGACGGGGGCGAGCCCGTCCGCACGGCCTCCCGGCATTAGGCGCCGAGCATGGCCGCGTCCGTCGCCGCTGCGCCTGCCGCCGAGCCGCCCCTCGATCGCCGCCGTATGGTGGCCTTCGTCTGCATGGTGTTCGGGATGTTCATGGCGATCCTGGACATCCAGATCGTCTCGGCGTCGCTGGCCGAGATCCAGGCCGGGCTCTCGGCCTCAGGCGACGAGATCCCCTGGGTCCAGACCAGCTATCTCATCGCCGAAGTCATCGCGATCCCGCTCTCCGGCTTCCTGTCGCGGGTGATCTCGACCCGCTGGATGTTCGTGGTCTCGGCCGGTGGCTTCACCCTGATGAGCCTGATGTGCGCGACCTCCACCTCGATCAACGAGATGATCCTGTGGCGGGCGCTGCAAGGCTTCATCGGCGGCGGCATGATCCCCACCGTCTTCGCCTCGGCCTTCACGATCTTCCCGCCCTCGAAGCGCTCCATCGTCTCGCCGATGATCGGCCTCGTGGCGACGCTCGCCCCCACCATCGGCCCGACGGTGGGTGGCTACCTCACGGATGCGTTCGACTGGCACTGGCTGTTTCTCATCAACGTCGTGCCCGGCATCGTCGTCACGGTCTCGACCTACCTGCTCGTCGATTTTGACGAGCCGAACCTCGACCTGTTCAAGCGCTTCGACTGGTTCGGCCTCGCTTTCATGGCCGCCTTCCTCGGCTGCCTGGAATACGTGTTGGAGGAGGGGCCGAACCACGACTGGCTGCAGGACGAGGCGGTCTTCGCCTGCGCCATCATCTGCGTCGGCGGCGGGATCGCCTTCTTCTGGCGCGCCCTCACGGCGGCCGAGCCCATCGTCGACCTGCGCGCCTTCTCCGACCGCAATTTTGGGGCGGGCTGCGTCTTCAGCTTCGTCCTCGGCATCGGACTCTACGGTCTGACCTATCTCTACCCGGTCTATCTCGGACGCGTGCGCGGCTACTCCGCCCTGCAGATCGGCGAGACGATGTTCGTGTCGGGCCTGTGCATGTTCGCCACCGCGCCCATTGCCGGGCGGTTCTCCGGCAAGGTCGATCCGCGCATCCTCATGGGGATCGGCTTCACCGGTTTCGCCGCCGGCACCTGGATCGTCACCGGCCTGACCAAGGACTGGGATTTCTGGGAATTGCTGCTGCCGCAGATCCTGCGCGGCTGCTCGCTGATGCTGTGCATGATCCCGATCAACAACATCGCCCTGGGTACGCTACCGCCGGCGCGGATGAAGAACGCGTCCGGCCTCTACAACCTCACCCGCAACCTCGGCGGGGCGGTGGGCCTCGCCCTCATCAACACCGTGCTCAACGACCGCTGGGACCTGCATCTCGCCCGGCTGCACGAGCGCTTCACCTGGACGAACACCACCGTGCTGGAACGGCTCGACTCGACGCGCCGCCAGTTCGATGCGCTGGGCCTCGACGGCAACGCCATGGCCCTCAAGGCGATGATGAATACGGTGCGGATGCAGGGTCTGGTGATGGGCTTCACCGACGTCTTCCTGGTCCTCACATTCCTGTTTCTCGCCATGGCCTGCGCGACGCCGCTGATCCGCCGGCCGCGCACCGCCGCTCCGGCGGGCGGCGGCCATTGAAACCACTGCTCCGGCCGGGCCCTTAACCGTCCACCGAGGAAATCGGGGACGGGCGAGCCGCATGCGACGATCTCGCCGGCCTCTGCCGGTTTGCGTTCGCTCCACCGCGATCCGATCTGCTATGGACGCATGTTGGCCCCTCGCGGGGCCCTGAGGATCGACGAATGGATTTTCTAGCTTCGATGGGGGGGACGGCCTCCGGCTTCTTCGGGTCGGTGATCCCCTTCGTCATCGTGCTCAGCATCGTGGTGTTCGTCCACGAGATGGGCCACTTCCTCGTCGGCCGCTGGTGCGGGGTCGGCGTCCACGCCTTCTCCCTCGGCTTCGGCCCCGAACTCTTCGGCTTCAACGACCGCCACGGCACCCGCTGGAAAGTGTCGGCGATCCCGCTCGGCGGCTACGTCAAGTTCCACGGCGACGCCAACGGCGCCAGTGTGGCTGATCCTGCGGCCCTCGCCCGGATGACGCCCGAAGAGCGCGCCACGAGTTTCCCGGCCCAGAGCCTGGGCAAGCGCGCGGCCATCGTCGCCGCCGGCCCCATCGCCAACTTCCTCCTCGCCATCGCGCTCTTTGCCGGGGCGATCTATGTCTCCGGCCGCTACGAGCTTCCGCCGCGCATCGACGGCGTGATGCCGAACAGCGCCGCCGAGCGGGCGGGCTTCCAGCCCGGTGACCTCGTCACGTCCATCGACGGGACGCAGGTGACGAACTTCCTCGACATGCAGCGCACCGTCTCCGGCAGCGCCGGCGCCAGCCTCGCCGTCACCGTCGACCGCGGCGGCGAGACCAAGACCCTGACCGCAATTCCCGATGCGGTGGAGGAGCGCACGCCGTTCGGCAAGCACCGCCTCGGCCGCCTCGGCATCAAGGGACCGAACGGCGCCGACGCCCAGGTCCGGCATTACGGTCTCGTTCAATCCCTCGGGCTCGGCGTGTCGGAGACCTATTTCGTCGTCGATCGCACCATGAACTACCTCGGCAAGCTGGTGACCGGGCGCGAATCCGCCGATCAGCTGTCGGGGCCCATCGGGATCGCCCGCGTCTCGGGCGAGGTCGCCAAAGTCGGCGGCGTCGGCGGGCTCATCGGCCTCGTGGCGCTGCTGTCCGTATCGATCGGCCTGCTTAACCTTTTCCCGGTTCCTCTCCTCGATGGCGGGCACCTGTTGTTCTACGCGTTCGAGGCCGTTCGCGGCCGTCCCCTGAGCGAGAAGACCCAGGAGATCGGCTTCCGGATCGGGCTCGCGCTGGTGCTGTTCCTGATGCTGTTCGCGGCCTGGAACGACATCCTGAATCTCGGCGCGTCCTGGTCCGGACGGGGTTCCTGACCGGGCGCTATCGTCTCGGCGGTGGCGCTGGGCGCACCTCTCGCAAGGTTGTGGATTTCTCCGTAACGCCCTGATCGAACTCGATAATCGAAAAGCCCGCCCGGTTCTCGGGGCGGGCTTTTTGCTGCAAATTGACGATTGATTCACCTTATCGAGCGATGAACGGGAACCGTTAAGTGACCGGAAGGCCACGTCTCCCCAAAATCCCCCCTACAGCCCAGGTCCGAGCGTTTGCTTCGCTCGGGAAACTCGGTAGAAGCTGAGCTTGGGACCAGGTGACGGGACGGTCGGATAACGACCGCCTGTCTGCGGGTGCAAACCCGGACTGTTAATAAATAGAGACGGGCGATTACATGATGTCGATGACGGGGAAGCGCCGGCGGAAGTCGGCCGAACGGACCATCGTCCTAGTCGCTGCCGCGGCCGCAGGGCTGGTTCTGGGCGGTACGGCTCAGGCGCAGCAGATCGTCGTCCAGGGTAACAAGCGCGTCGATGCCGACACGATCCGCTCCTACGTGACCGGTACGGCCTCGGGATCCCCTGAAGAAGCCCGCCGCAACCTGCTGGCGAGCGGCATGTTTTCCGACGTCAAGGTCTCGCGCAGCGGCGCCGGGACCGTGGTGACGGTGCGCGAGAACAACCTTATCAACCGCGTCGTGTTCGAGGGGAACAAGAAGGTCGAGAAGGGAACGCTCGAAGCAGAGGTCGAGGCCAAGGCCCGCGGCGGCTTCAGCGAGGGCATCGTCCAGGCCGATCTTCAGCGCATCCGCGAGATCTACCGCCGCGCTGGCCGCGGCACCGCCAAGGTCAGCTTCCGCACCGTCGATCTGCCCAACGGCCGCATCGACCTGATCTACGTGATCGAGGAAGGCGACAAGACCGGCATCAAGGCGATCAACTTCGTCGGCAACAGCGCCTATTCCGAGAGCAAGCTGCGCGAGCTGATGAGCTCGTCGGAAATGAACTTCCTGTCGTTCATCAAGACCTCGGACGTCTACGATCCCGACCGGATCACCAACGATCTCGACCTCGTGCGTCGCTACTACCTGAAGAACGGCTATGCCGACTTCCGGGTTGTGAATGCCGATGCGCGCTACGTCGAAGGCGAGGGCGATGCCGGCTGGGTCATCACCGTGACGGTGGACGAGGGTCAGCAATACACCGTCGGCGCCGTAGCCATCGATTCGCGCCTGCCGGGTGTCGACACCCAGGTCCTCGACGGCGAGGTTCGCGCTTCCGTGGGCGACGTCTACAATGCCGAGGACGTGGAGAAGACCCTCTCCGGCGTGACCAACCAGGTCGCCCGCCAGGGCTTCCCCTTCGCCCAGGTCCGCCCGACCGGCCAGCGTGACCGCGCCACCCATACCGTGGCCCTCGGCTTCGTCGTCGAAGACGGCCCGCGCGTCTATGTCGAGCGCATCAACATCCGCGGCAACACCCGTACCCGCGACTACGTCATCCGCCGCGAACTCGATCTCACCGAGGGCGATGCCTATAACCGCGTTCTCACCGATCGCGCCGAGCGTCGCCTGAACGGTCTCGGCTTCTTCAAGAAGGTCCGCTTCTCCAACGAGCCGGGCTCGTCGGCCGACCGCGTGATCATCAACATCGATGTCGAGGATCAGCCCACGGGCTCGTTCTCGGTGGCGGGCGGCTACTCCACCCAGGACGGCATCATCGGCGAAGTCTCGGTCTCCGAGTCGAACTTCCTCGGTCGCGGCCAGTATGTCCGCGTCGCCGGCACCGGCGGCCAGTACTCGCGCGGCGTCGACTTCTCGTTCACCGAGCCGTACTTCCTCGGCTACCGTCTCGCCGCCGGCTTCGACGCCTTCTACAAGTACAGCGACCTGACCCGTTACTCGCGCTACGAGACCACCGTCTATGGCGGTCAGATCCGCGTCGGCCTGCCGATCACGGAAGAGTTCGGCATCACCCTGCGCTACTCGCTCTACAACACCGAACTGACGATCCCGAACAGCACGAAGCGCCCGTATAACGACTGTTCGAACCCGATCCCTGGTTTCACCACCGTGAACCCGGCGGGTACGATCGATCCCGTGTCCGGCCTCAATACGAGCGGTCTGGCGTCCTACCCGAACAACTGTGCTTTCAATGGCGAAGCCTCGATTGCATTGAAGGGCTCGACCGGCAACACGCTCACTTCGCTTGCCGGCGTGACGCTCGCCTACTCGACGCTGGACAATCTCGCCCAGCCGCGGAACGGCCTGTATGCCGAACTCAAGCCTGAAATCGCAGGTCTCGGCGGTGACTCGAAGTTCTTCCGTGTGGCCGGCGACATGCGCTACTACAAGGAATTCTACGAGGACGTGGTCGGCTTCGCCCGCTTGCAGGGCGGCCATATCTCGCCGCTCACCGACGAGAAGCTGCGCATCACCGATCAGTACTTCCTCGGCCCGTCGCTCGTTCGCGGCTTCGCGCCGAACGGTATCGGTCCGCGCGACGTCGGCAGCGCCGATTCCCGTTCGAACGCCGTCGGCGGCACCACCTATTTCGGCGGTACGCTCGAAGTTCAGTTCCCGATCTACGGTATTCCGCGTGATCTGGGCCTGAAGGGCGCCGTCTTCGCCGATGCCGGTACCTTGTTCGGCTATAACAGCCGCACGCAGTTCAACGTGAACGGCGACTCGATCATCAACGGCATCGCCCCCGGCGGGGCCTGTGCCTATACGGCACTTGGCGCCGGAGCGATCACCGTCGAGCCGGAATGCCTGAACGTCCGCGACAAGATGACGATCCGCTCCTCGATCGGTGCGTCCATCCTGTGGAACTCGCCGCTCGGTCCGATCCGCTTCGATTACGCCTACGCTCTGACCAAGGACGAAGGCCAGAAGATCTACAATGCTCAGGGCGACTACCTCGGTCGCGTCGGCAAGGATCAGCTCCAGGCCTTCCGCTTCTCCGGCGGTTCGCGCTTCTGAGCCAAGACGCACGGGCTTCCTTTTCCGAAGCCCGTGCGTTGTCGCATCATGTCTGATCCCATCTTCTTCGCATCCAGCACGGCCCTCAGCCTCGGCGACATCGCCGGGGCTGCAGGCATTTCGCTCCCTGAAGGCGCGGACCCTCACGCAATGGTCGGCGGCGCGTCCCCCTTGGAGACCGCAGGCCCCGGCGACCTCGCCTATATGGACAACGCCCGCTACGGCGATATTTTGGCGCAGACGAAGGCGCTGGCCTGCCTCGTCTCGCCGCGCTTCGCGGCCAAGGTGCCGCCGACCACGGTGGCACTGGTCACGCGCGATCCGTACCGGGTCTATGCCGGTCTGCTGGCGCGCTTCCATCCGGAGGCCATGCGGCCCCAATCGCAATTTTCCACCGAGGGCGTCTCGCCCGGAGCCCATGTCCACCCTAAGGCGCGTCTCGAAGACGGCGTGATTGTCGATCCCGGCGCCGTGATCGGTCCCGGGGCCGAGATCGGCTCGGGCACGGTCATCGGCCCGAACGCCGTCATCGGCCCCCATGTCCGCATCGGCCGCGACTGTTCCATCGGGGCGGGGGCGACTCTTGCCTACGCCCTCGTCGGCAACCGCGTGATCCTTCATCCGGGCGCGCGCGTCGGCCAGGACGGGTTCGGCTTCGCCATGGGGCCGGGCGGGCATCTCAAGGTGCCCCAGACCGGCCGCGTCATCGTGCAGGACGATGTCGAGATCGGTGCCAACACCACGATCGATCGCGGCGCGGGCCGCGATACCATGATCGGGGAGGGGACCAAGATCGATAACCTCGTCCAGATCGCCCATAACGTGGTCATCGGCCGGCACTGCGTCATCGTCTCGGGCGTCGGCATTTCCGGCTCGACCACCCTGGAGGATTACGTGGTCCTCGGCGGTCAGGTCGGTGTGGTCGGGCATCTGCGGATCGGCATGGGTTCGCAGATCGCCGGATCCTCGAACGTCAACCGCGACGTACCCCCCGGAAGCCGTTGGGGCGGCACGCCGGCCAAACCCGTGCGCACCTGGTTCCGCGAACTCACCGCTCTCGCGCGCCTGGCGGAACAATCGGGCCGTGACGGGAACGAGTGCGCCAAGGATTGAGCCGGAACCGTTTCCGGCCCGGGTTGACCGGCGCACGACTCTCCGAGACTTGCATCCGTTGGCGTTTATGCCGATGACGACGTTCGGTTTTCTTCCAAAGTTTGAGGCGAGGCGTCAGGGGCGCCGGGGCGCCATGGGATTGTTCGATCGATGAGTGACATGCCGAAAGATCTGGGCTCGGCCGACATCCAGAAGATCCTGGAACTTCTGCCCCATCGCTACCCGTTCCTGATGATTGATCGCATCATCGAGATCGATGGGGACCGCTCCTGCATCGGGATCAAGAACGTCTCGTTCAACGAGCCGCAATTCACCGGGCATTTTCCGGGCCTGCCGGTGTTCCCCGGCGTCCTGCTGATCGAGGGCATGGCCCAGACCGCCGGCGCCATCTGCTGCCAGCACATCAAGACCGACGAGATGCAGGCCAAGCAGGTGTTCTTCATGACCATCGACAAGTGCAAGTTCCGCAAGCCCGTCGTGCCCGGCGATACGGTGCGCTACCACATGACGAAGATGAACCAGCGCCGGACCATGTGGTGGTTCCGGGGCCAGGCGCGGGTGGGCGACACCCTCGTGGCCGAGGCCGAGATCGGCGCCATGCTGGTGACGGAGTGAGTGCTTTGGCCGAAATCCACCCGAGCTCCGTCATCGAGGTTGGAGCCACGATCGGCGAAGGCGTGCGGATCGGTCCCTTCTGCCATATCGGGCCGGATGTCGTCCTGGGCGAAGGCTGCGAACTCATCAGCCACGTGGTCGTCGCCGGGCGCACCGGAATCGGTCCCCGTACCAAGCTCTATCCCTTCGCCTCCATCGGTCACCCGCCGCAGGATCTGAAGTTTCGCGGCGAGGCCTCGACGCTCTCCATCGGCGCCGATTGCCTGATTCGCGAAGGCGTCACGATGAATCCCGGCACGGCCGGTGGCGGCCTCGAGACCGTCATCGGCGACAAATGCACCTTCCTCGCCAATTCCCATGTCGGGCACGATTGCCGGGTGGGTGACGGGGTCGTGTTCTCCAACAACGTCATGCTCGCTGGCCATTGCAGCGTCGGCGACTATGCGATCCTCGGTGGCGGTGCTGCCGTGATCCAGTTCGCCCGTGTCGGAGCCCATGCTTTCGTCGGCGGTCTCTCCGGGCTGGAGAACGATTGCATTCCCTACGGCATGGCGCTGGGCAACCGCGCCTATCTCTCGGGCCTCAACATCATCGGCCTGCAGCGCCGGGGTTTCGCCCGCGAGGACATCCATGCCCTGCGCCGGGCCTATCGCCTGCTGTTTGCTCAGGAGGGCACGCTGATGGAGCGTGTGGAGGACGTGGCGGCGGAGTTCGAATCGCATCGTGCCGTGGCCGAGATCATCGCCTTCATCCGCGAGGGCGGTAAGCGCTCGATCTGCACCCCGCGCGAGAATCCGGGCTCGGCTTGACCGCGTCTCTCCAGCCGGCGTCCCTCGTCGATCCGCATCCGGAAGAACGTCTGGTTCTCATCGCGGGGGCAGGGCGGCTCCCCGAACTTGTGGCCGAATCCCTCGACCGGTCGGGCCGCGCGTTCCGGGTGCTCGCCATCCGCGGCTTCGCCGAGCGCCCGATGCGCGCACGCGCCGACGCCACGGTGGATCTCCTCGATATCGCCGGCGCGTTGAAGATCCTGGAGGCCTGGGGGCCGGCCTGCGTCATACCGGTGGGCGGAGTCTCGCGCCCCAATCCCGCCGCCATCCTCAACGCGGCGGCGGCCTTGCGCAATCGCGATGCGCTCCAAGCCATTTCGGGGGGAGGGGACGATCGGCTTCTGCGGGGCGCCCTCGTCCTGCTGGAGGATAACGGCCACCGCGTCGTCGGCATCCACGATGTGGCGCCGGACCTGCTAAGCCCGGAGGGGCAGCTCGGCCGCCTCGCGCCCGATCTCGCGGCGCAGGCCTCCATCGCTACCGGCTGTGGCATCCTCGCGGCGCTGGCCGCCTACGATGTCGGCCAGGCAATCGTCGTCGCGGCCCAACGCGCGCTGGCGGTAGAGGGGCCGGAGGGCACCGACCGGATGCTCGCCCGGGCGCGTGCCCTCGGGCGCAAGCCGTTCGGGCTCGGGGCGGCCCAGCCCGGTACCGTGCTGGTGAAACTCGCCAAGACCGGCCAGGATCTGCGGGTCGACCTGCCGGCCATCGGGCCGCGCACGGTGAAGGCCGCCGCGACGGCAGGCTGCGCCGGCATCGCCATCCAGGCCGGCTACACCCTCATCATCGACAGGGACGCCACGGTGGCCGAGGCCGACCGTGCGGGACTGTTCCTCATCGGTTTGCGGATCGAGGCATGACCATGCATCCGTCCAAACGAATCTGGCTCGTCGCCGGAGAGGATTCAGGCGATCAGCTCGGCGCCAAGCTGATGCGGGCGCTGTCGGACCTCTCCGGCGGGCAGGTGACGTTCGGTGGCGTCGGCGGCGAAGCCATGGCGGCGCAGGGCTTCGTCTCCCTGTTTCCCCTTGATGACGTGGCGGTGATGGGCTACCTGCCCGTGGCGGCACGCCTGCGCACTCTCCTGCGTCGCATCCGCCAGACCGTGCGCGACATCGTCGAATCGCGCCCTGACGTCCTCGTCATCATCGACAGTCCCGGTTTCACCCATGCGGTCGCGTCGCGGGTGCGCAAGCGTCTGCCGAGCCTGCCCATCGTCGATTACGTCTCCCCCAGCGTCTGGGCGTGGAGGCCCTGGCGTGCGGCGAAGATGCGGCCGTTCATCGACCATGTCCTGGCGCTCCTGCCCTTCGAACCAGAGGCGCATCGCCGGCTCGGCGGCCCGGACTGCACCTATGTCGGGCATCCGCTGATCGAGCGCTTGGCCGAGCTGCGCCCGGATCCCGCAGAGGCTGCGGTGCGGGAGGGGATGCCGCCGACCCTCGTGATCCTACCGGGCTCACGCCGTTCGGAGATCGAACGGCTGATGCCGGTCTTCGGCGCCACCCTGGACCTTCTTGTGCAGCGATACGGGCCGATCGACGCCGTGCTCCCGGCGGTCACCCGGCATCGCGCCATGATCGAGCGATCGGCCCTCTCGTGGTCTCGTCCGGTGACGATCGTGCATGGCGAGGCTGCGAAATACGCGGCCTTCCGGCGATCCCGCGCGGCCCTGGCGGCCTCGGGCACGGTCACCCTCGAACTCGCCCTGGCCGGCGTGCCGATGGTCGTGGCCTACAAGGTCTCGCGTCTGGAGGAGGCGGTAGCGCGGCGTCTGATCCAGGTGCCGACCATCGTGCTGCCGAACCTGATCCTCGGCGAGAATGCCATGCCCGAGTTCATCCAGGCCGAATGTACCCCCGGCCGCTTGGGCGAGGCCCTGCTTCCGCTCCTCAAGGGCGGCGCCGCGCGCGACGCGCAGGTGCGTTCGCTTCAGCGCATCGATGGCTCGATGCGCCTCGCGGGCGATGACGAGCCGAGCCGCAAGGCGGCGAGAATCGTGCTGTCGGCGGCTCGCCCTGCGGTCAGCGGACCGTCGTCGACGTAGTGGTTTTCATCCTGGCGCCCCGCATGATTTCCGAGGCCTGGAGGGCACTGGGCGGGAGGGCCCGGTCGTCCGCCCCGCGTGTCGAGGACAGGGACGGCATGTCCGGTCTTCTGGTGCCCTCGTCGCGTCCGAAAGCGTAGCCGGCATTCACGCCGGCATAGAAGCCGGTGAAATCCTCGGCCTGCGCTTGCCCGACGAAAGCCATCGGCAGGCACAGGCTGATCGTCACGAAGACGGCACGCATCGCTGTTCCCTGCACCCGGCATCGTCCCTTCGGATCGTCTCGTTCGGAGACCGTCATACGGTTTCCCCAGATGACGCTGGATACGAAAAACGGCGACCCGAAGGCCGCCGTCGATTCGTCTCTCAATCGGGAAGGCCGCGTAACCGCGGTCTTCCCTAAAAGCTTTCTCACCGATCAGTAATCGGCGTTGATGCTCTGGGCCTCGCGGCCCTTCTGGCCGTCGATCACGCTGAGGGTGACCTGCTGGCCTTCGGCGAGGGACTCGAGTCCGGCGCGCGACAGGGCCGAGCGATGGACGAACACGTCCTTGCCGCCGTCATTGACGGAGACGAAGCCGAAGCCCTTGGCCGGATCGTACCACTTCACGGTGCCGCTCATCTCGACCGATGGGCCGCTAGCGAAACGACCACCGCCACCGCCACCGCCGCCGAAGCGATCGTTGCCGCCGCCGTAGCTGCCGCCACCGCCGCCGCTGAAGCGATCACCGCCACCGAAACCACCGGCGCGGGGTGCGGGCGCACGACGCGGGGCCTCGGCCTCGGCCGTCGAGGTATCGACGCTGGTCACGTCCGTGACCTGCGGACCCTTCTGGCCCTGCGCGGTATGAACGGTCAGGCGCGTGCCGGGAAGCAGGTCGGCATGGCCCGCAGCCTCGACTGCGCGGATGTGAAGGAACGCGTCGCCGGAACCGTCAGCCAGTTCGACGAAGCCGAAGCCCTTCTCCTTGTTGAACCACTTGACCGTCGCGTCGCGCTCCGGTCCAGAGGGAGCGGCTGCTGCACGGGCCGGACCACGATCGAAACCGCCGCCGCCACCGCCATATCCACCGCCGAAGCCACCGCTCGGGGGTGCCTGATCCGGCCAGCGAGGCTCGGCACCACCCTCATCGAAGCCGCGCTTCTGCGGCCCCCTGAAATCACGACCACGTCCCATCGAAAGCTCGCAAAAACCGTCCGCCGACCATCTGTCTTTGAATACCGGGTGCGCGCCGTCCCAGACGGGCACTTCACCACACTATCATCACTCTCAGCAGCGGTGACCAAGAATAACGCCTTAGTCCTGACTGAATCTTGGCTCTCTCGCAAGGCTCTTCTCGCCGGACTCTGCAAGGTTCCGCGGATTTCCTGCGACAATTTACGTGCTCCGTTTTGCCTCCGGCTTGCCTTCGCCGCAGAGGGCCATTGCGTACAGGATGCGCAAACGCCATGCGGATGAACGACTTCGCGTTCCGAAATTTTCCCGGTCGCGTTAGGAGAATGCACATCGATGGCCGCTAGGATGCGCGCAGGCGCCTGCGAAAGCCGGTGGCCCGGAACCCCTGGCCGATGATCGCAACCCCGTCATTTCCGGATCTTTCGGCCCTCGTCGTGGATGAGAGTCTCTATATTCGCCGAATCGTTCGCGACATGCTGATGCGCGTGGGAATCAAACGCGTCCTCGAAGCACCGGACGGTGCCGAGGCGCTGGGCGTGCTGGCGGAGAGCAAGCCGGACATCACGATCCTCGACTGGGATCTGGCCATCCTGTCCGGGGAGGAGTTCATCCGCCTTGCCCGCACGCCCACCACGTCGCCGTCGCCCACCGTTCCGATCATCCTGATGCTGGCGCAGCCGCGCCGCAACGTCGTCGACCGCGCCATCTCCCTCGGGGTCAATGAGATCATCGCCAAGCCGTTCTCGCCCAAGACCCTGTGGTCGCGCCTGGACGAAGTCATCAACCGGCCGCGGCCGTTTTCCCAGGTGAAGAGCCTGCTGCGCCCGGTCCCGAGAACGACGGCAGCCGGCAAAGCTCTCTGACGCGATCTCGGATCGAGGCTTTGCACTGACGCCCAAGGCCTGTAGGCTTCTTATTGCATGATGGCCGATCTATCCCGGTCGGGCCACGATCGAGGATGCCGGCTAGGCCGATGAGGGAAGAGAGCGCCGCCATGATGCCGGCCCGCCCCATGGCCGGCCCGCCTTCACCGAGCGCTCCCGCCCTGCCGGATGCGGGTCGACCGCCCGTGGTGGGCTACCGTCCCGGGCGGCGCAACACTTATGCCGCCCTCGACCTCGGCACGAACAATTGCCGCCTGCTGATCGCCGAACCCGCCTCCCACGGCTTTCGCGTGGTCGATGCGTTCTCCCGCATTGTCCGCCTCGGTGAGGGGCTGGGCACGTCCGACCGTCTCAGCGAAGCCGCGGTGGAGCGCACGCTGGAGGCTCTGCGCGTCTGCCGCGCCAAGATGGAATCACGCGGCGTCGCCCGCGCCAAGATCATCGCCACGGAAGCGTGCCGGCTCGCCGTCAACGGGGCGGATTTCGTCACGCGGGTGCGCGACGAGGTGGGGCTCGATCTCGAGATCGTCGACCGGCAGACCGAAGCCTATCTCGCCGTCACCGGCTGCGCGGCCCTGGCCGACCCCTACTCGGAATCGGTGGTCATCTTCGATATCGGCGGCGGCTCCACCGAGATCGCCTGGCTCGACGGTGCGGCCACCAACCCTTCGGCGGACCCCACCTTACGGATCCGCGCCTGGGATTCGCTCCCCGTTGGCGTCGTCACCCTGGCCGAGCGGCACGGAGCGGCCGATGTCACCCGCCTGACATTCGAGGGCATGGTCGAGGAGGTCGCCGACATGCTGTCGCGCTTCGCCATCCGCGCCGCGCCGGCGGCCAATGCCCGGCATTTCCATCTCCTCGGTACGTCCGGAACGGTGACGACGCTGGCCGCCATGCATCTGCGACTGGCACGCTACGAGCGCCGCCGCGTCGACGGGTTGTGGATGAGCGACGGCGAGGTGAGCGACGCCATCGACGATCTGCTCGACACGCGCCTCGACCAGAGGGCAGACAATCCCTGCATCGGCCGGGATCGGGCCGATCTCGTGCTCGCGGGTTGCGCTATCCTGGAAGCAATCCGCCGGGCATTCCCCTCCGAACGGCTACGCATCGCCGACCGGGGGCTGCGCGAAGGTCTTTTGATGAACATGATGCGCGAAGACGGCGTCTGGCGCCGCGGAGGCTACCGTTGACCGACAGGCGGGGTGCGGGCGGCGGGTTGCGGGGCGATCTCAAGCAGCGGGTCAAGACGGGGCGCGGCCGCACCGCCTCTCAGAAGCGCTGGCTCGAACGGCAGCTCAACGATCCCTACGTGGCGCGGGCCAAGCGCGAGGGCTACCGCTCGCGCGCGGCCTTCAAGCTTCTCGAGATCGACGAGCGCTTCAAGATCTTGAAGCCGAACCAGAAGATCATCGATCTGGGCGCAGCACCCGGCGGCTGGTCCCAGGTCGCCGCCAAGATCGTCGGGCCGAGCGGCCGGATCGTCGGCATCGATCTCCTCGAGATCGAGCCGATGGTCGGCGTCGAGTTCATCACCCTCGACTTCCTCGATCCGGATGCGCCGAAGCGGCTGATCGATCTTCTAGGCGGGCAGGCCGATATCGTCATGTCCGACATGGCGGCCAACACCACCGGGCACAAGCAGACGGACCACCTGCGGATCATCGGTCTGGCCGAGACCGCCGCCGAATTCGCCCGCGAAGTGCTGGCGCCGGGGGGCACCTATCTCGCCAAGGTCTTCCAGGGCGGGACGGAGGGCACCCTGCTCGCCGACCTAAAGCGCGACTTCACCCTGGTGCGGCACGTGAAGCCCTCGGCGAGCCGCGCCGATTCGAGCGAACTCTACGTGCTGGCCACCGGGTTTCGCGGTGCCGTCGCCGAAACCGCCGAGGACGACGCCTGATACCGGACGGCGATGAGTTGTCTCATGGCCGTCTGCCCATGCGACTGCACCGCGCTGCTCGGTCTGAGGCGGCGCGGCTACAGTCCCTGCGGAATCAGGATCGGGTAGCATCGCGCCCCCGCACCCGCCGCCAGGACCTCGACCGCACCCACGGTGGAGGAGTCGCCGGCCACATGCACGACGTCGGTGGTCTTCAGGCCGGTGAGATGCGCGGTGAGGGGACCCGGACGGACATCCGGGGGGCGCTGCCGCGTCCTGTCGGCGACGAGGGTGATCCGTGAGACGCCGGTGGCCCTGAGCCAGTCGAGCGACGGGCGCATGTAGAGGTCGAGGGGGTCGCTGGCGCCGATCACCACGACGATCTCGCGCTGTGGCTCGATGTAGCGCGCCGCCCGGGCGATCGCCCAGATCGGCGCGAAGCCGGTCTCGCGGCCGACGAGTAGCAGGCGACCGCCGCCGGGGCGATAGTAGCCGCGGCCGACCGGACCCTTGATCTTGACCGGATGGCCGAGAAGGATCTCCTCGCCGAGGGCATGGGCGACCGCGTCGCAGGCATGCCCGACACGCAGGTGGAAGACGAGTTCGTTGAGCTCCGTCGTGCCGTCGAGGCGCAGGGTCGGGCTCACGTCGATCGGGTCGAAGCCTTCGAACGTGGCGGTTACCTGATGGCCGGGCTCGATGGCGAGACGGCGCGTGATCGTGACCACCACCTCGACCACATGGGCACCGAGCGGAACGATCTGAGTCACCGTGCCGACCCGGCGTGCCTGGGCGGCCGGCTTCACCTCGGCGAAGACGAGGCTCTCGGCCGCCTTGGAGGCGCGGGGCGTGGAGAGCTTGACGGGCTCCGCACGGTGCAGGCGGGCCTGGGCACGGCGCGAGGAAGGGCTGGCGCCCTGGCCGAGGAGATGGGAGCCGTGCAGGCCGGTGGTGGGGGCGATCACGCCATCGGCAAGGGCGGCTTCGAGCGGCGTATCGCCGGTCGAGACCCGCACGGCCTTGCCGTTGACGACAAGCGAGCAGCGCGCGCTCATGGTCGAGCCTCGAGAGGTGAGAGAAGTCGAAAGGAAGCCGGAATCGGGTGACGTGCGCCGGCCGATGGCGGAGACCTCACCGGTGTCCGTCGAGCAGCTGATCCACGAGGGCGGCCCAGCGGTCGCGCACCGCGCAGGCTTCGGGCGAGAGCGGTGCCGGCCCCGCGAGGCGCTCGATGCTGGCGCGGACGTTGGCGGCCTCTTCCCGCTCGGCGCGCAGAACCGCCTTCATCACCATGATCTCGGAGCGCAGGCGCGCGAGGTCATCGGAGGGGGCGGTCTCCTCGATCACCTCCGCCCGAGGCTCGACCGGCAACGCCACCGGTGCGATGTCCACGCGCTTCGGGGTGGGGCTGGTGCGGATCGGGCGCGCCATCAGGCGCTTCACGATATCCGAGCCGAAATCCTCGCCGTGGCCGAATTCGTCGCTTAATCGCAATGCCGCTTCGGCCATCACGCCCGCCTCCTGTCGAACGGCAGACCGTGCCGCGCCGCTCGATCCATCTCGATCGTCACGATGAGCGATCATGGTTAAGGGAGGTTTAATTCAACCGTCGCGGTTTCGCGATCAGGCCGCTTCCGGTGCCGCGCCGACGAGTTGGCGGGCCTGAAGCATCGACATCGGATCGCCGAAGGCGGTCCCTTGCGCGTATTCGCAGCCGAACTCGGCCAGGGCCTGCGCGTCGGTCTCGTTCTCGGCGCCGTCGGCAATGATCGCGAGGCCGAGTTCCTGGGCCATCTTGACGATGGAGCGCAGCATCACCGAGTGCCCGGCCGCCATCTGGCGCACGAAGGTCGGGTCGATCTTGATCGTGTCGAACGGGAAACGCTGGAGATAGGACAGGGCCGAGTAGCCGGTGCCGAAATCGTCGAGGGACAGGCCCGCCCCGAGATCGTGGATGCGGCTCAGCATCTGGGCCGCGTATTCCGGGTTCTCCATCACCAGCCCTTCGCCGAGTTCGAGCTTGAGCGAACCGGGAAGCACCCCAGACCGCGCCATGATCGTCTTCACGTCGTGAAGCAGGTCGTGTCGGAGGATCTGGCGCGAGGACACGTTCACGCAGGCGAAGATCGGCGGATCGACGTCGAGGGAGCGCTGCCAGGCGGCGAGTTCGAGGGCGGTGCGCTCCAGAGCGAAAATGCCGAGATTGACGACGAATCCGCACTCCTCGGCGATGGGCATGAAGGTGGAATGCGGAATACGGCCGAGCTTGGGGTGGTCCCAGCGCAGAACCGTCTCGAACCCCGCCACCGTGCGATCCTCGAGGCGGACGACGGGCTGGAACAGCACCTTCATCTCGTTGCGGTCCAGGGCGCGGCGCAGGTCGGCCTCGAGCATCAGCCGGTCGCTGCGTTCGTTGCGCATGGAGGCGCGGAACACTTCGGTGCGGTCGCCGCCGTTGCGCTTGGCCTGGATCATCGCGATCTCGGCGTTCTTGAACACGTCCTCGCGCTTCAGGGCGGCACCGGCCTCGTGCAGGACGATGCCGATGGAGACGGTGAGGAAGATCTCGCGGTCGGCATAGGTGATGGGCGTGGCGATGGCCCGGCGGATCATGTCCGTGAAGGCGATGATGCGGTCGGGCTCGCGCTCCGAGAGCAGGATCAGCCCGAACTCGTCGCCCGCGATGCGGGCGAGGGAATCCTGCGGACGCAGGAGCCGGCCGAGACGGCGCGACAGGGTGAGCAGGATCGAATCGCCCGCCGAGAGACCGATGGCGTCGTTGATCGCTTTGAACCGGTCGACGTCAAGGAGGATCGTCGTCGGCTTCAGGCGCGCGTCCTGACTCGCGAAGGCGAGGGCGGCGTCGAGGCGGTCGTTGAATAATTCGCGATTGGGCAGGCCGGTGAGGCTGTCATGGATCGCGTCGTAGAGAAGGCGCTCCTCGGCCGTCTTCACCTCGGTGACGTCCGAGATGGTGCCGACGATGCGGATGACCTCGCCGTCCGGGCCGATCACCGGCCGGGCCTTCAACCGATACCAGACATAGAGGCCTTCCGTAGAGCGCAGGCGGAAATCGTGGACGATGCGGCCGCGCCGCTCCTCGATCACCGTGTCCAGGGCGGCCGAATAGCGGTCCACGTCGAAGGGATGGACGAGGCCGAGCCAGTTCGAGGCCGGCCCTTCGAGGGTGCCGCGCTTCAGGCCGAGCTGGTTCTCGATCTCCTGTCCGGCGAAGACCCGGTCCGCCGGCACGTCCCAATCGAACACCACGTCGCCGGCGCCCGTCAGGGCGAGGGCGCGCCGCTCGGTGTCCGAGACCAGGGAATGGGTCATGCCGCCCCCGGTGAAGGCGTGCTGCATCACCGTGAAGCCGATGAGCATGACGATGAGGACGAGACCTCCGATGAGGGCCGGCTGGACGAGGTCGCTGCCGATCTGGCCGGTGATGGCGAAGCCCGCGGCCACGACCCAGACGAGGAGCAGGAACCAGGTCGGCACCAGCAGGATCGCCCGGTCGTAACCGTTATGAATGGCGAGATAGACGATCAGCAGGAGGCCGACGCCGGCGACGGCAGCGATCGAGATGCGGGCGACACCCGCCGCCACCGGCGGATCGAACACCGCCAGACCCACGAGGCCGGCCAGGAACGCGAGCCAGAAGAAGGCCACATGGCCGTAGCGCACGTGCCAGCGGCTCAGGTTAAGATAGGCGAACAGGAAGACGAGGAGCGTCGCACCCAGCACCGCCTCGGCGGAGGCCCGGTAGACCCGCTCGGCCACTTCGGTGACGGGAAAGACCCGCTGCAGGAAGCCAAAGTCGATACAGGCATAGGCGAGCACGGCCCAGGCGAGGGCGGCGGCCGCGGGAAAGATGATCGCGCCCTTCACCACGAAGATGATCGTGAGGAACAGGGCGAGCAGGCCGGCAATGCCGATGATGATGCCCTTGTAGAGCGTCAGGCCGGTGGATTTCTTGCGGTAGGCTTCCTGGTCCCAGAGATAGACCTGGGGCACGTTCGGTCCGTTCAACTCGGCGACGAAGGTGACGGTGGCGCCGGGATCCAGGGTGATCACGAACTGGTCGGCTTCCGGGTTCTCGTCACGCTCGGGCCTGATGCCCTGGCTCGCCGTGATCGCCGCGATGCGCGAGCCGCCGAGATCCGGCCAGATCACGCCCGAGCCGACGAGACGGAAATGGGGCGCCACGAGGACCCGGTCGATCTGCTCGTCGGTGTCGTTGGTGAGCGCGAACACCATCCAGTCGGGCCGAGCGCCGCTGTCGCGGGCCTTCACCACGATGCGGCGGACGATGCCGTCCTTGCCGGGGGCGGTGGAGATCTGGATCAGGTCGCCGTCCGAGCGGTAGCGCTCGATCATCGGTGTCAGGTCGATCGCCGGAGCGTCGAGGGTGACGCGCACGGCTTCCACGGCCGAAGCCGGCGCCCCCGTTCCGAGGAGGCCGATCAGGACCGAGACAAACGCGGTGAGGACGAGGAAGGATCTGCGCAACGGGCGAGTGTTCCGGCCGGGCGGGCACTGACGAGGAATACGGCTCAGCTTGTGGCCCAGTCGTACCGGCGGGGGGGTCCACGGACAAGGCGAGCGGTCTGCCCGACTTCGAGGCACCCACTGCTTCTTGGCGTAGCGCCGAGAAGTTTTGGATCGCGTCCTTTTGCGGCCAAAACAAGCCGGACACGCTCCTGAGGCTGGGAGCCGGAGCCCGAAACACTGCCAGGGGCGACAATGATCGGTATGAAAGCAGACCTACGGCAATGTGCCGGCCGTCCGATGTGTCGTCCGGTGGCCTGACCCTCGATGCCAGGCCACCGGAGCGGAAGCGCTCCTCACTTTGCCTGGAGCACGCCCTTCATCTTCTCAAGGGAGGGCAGCTTCTTGATCGGGCCGATCGCGGCGAGCGTCGGGGCGCCCGAGAGCAGGCGCAATCCCGCCGCCCTGACGTCGTCCACGGTGACGGCATCGATCTTGGCGATGACCTCTTGTGGCGGGATCACCCGGCCCCAGGCGAGCATCTGCCGGGCATTGCGCTCGATCCGGCCGCCGGGGGTCTCCAGGGCGGACAGCAGCGCCACCTTCACCTGCGCCTTGGCGCGGGCGACCTCAATGGAATCGGCATCGCGCGCCGCCGTGGCCGTGGCGGCCAGTGTCACGTCGACGAGTTCGGCGAGATCCGAGCCGGACGTGCCGGCGCCGATGCCGAACAGGCCGCAATCGACGAAGGACCAGTGGAACGCCTGGATCTCGTAGGCGAGGCCACGGGTCTCGCGCACCTCGTGCCAGAGCCGCGAGGTGAGACCGCCACCGAGCACCTGCGCGAACATGTGCAGGGCGTAGTAGCCTTCGTCGCGGAAGGAGAGGCCGGGCAGGCCGAGAACGAGATTGGCCTGTTCGAGCTTCTTCTGAATCCGTTTCTCGCCGCCGACATAAGTGCCGGGGACCATCTCGGGAGCGACCGTCGCCGGCATGCCGCCGAAATGATGCTCGGCCGCCTCCACGATGGCCTCATGGGAGATGGCGCCCGCTGCGGCGACGACGATGCGGTCCGGGGTGTATTCGCGGGCGAGATAGGCCTCGATCGCGTTGCGGTCGAAGCTGGCGATGGTCTGCGGCGTGCCGATGATCGGACGGCCGATCGGCTGGTCCGGAAAGGCCGCCGCGGTGAAGGCCTCGTAGACCACGTCGTCGGGCGTATCCTCGATGGCGGCGTATTCCTGCAGGATCACGCCCTTCTCGCGGGCGAGTTCGCCCGCGTCGAAGACCGAGCGGGTGAGGATGTCGCCGATGACGTCGAAGGCGACGCCGGCATCCTCGCCGAGGACGCGGGCGGTGTAGCTGGTGCCTTCCGCGCTGGTGGCGGCGTTGATGTCGCCGCCGACATTCTCGATGTCCTCGGCGATCCGGCGGGCCGAGCGGGTCTCGGTCCCCTTGAACGCCATGTGCTCGATGAGGTGGCTGAGGCCGCCCTCGTCAGGCCGCTCGTGGCGCGATCCGGCGCCGACCCAGACGCCGAGGGTCGCGGTGGCGACCCCGGGCATCGTCTCCGTGGTGACGGTGATGCCGTTGGAGAGGCGGGACACCTTCAGGCCGGGAGACGCGCCATGGGTCGCGAAATGCTGGTTCATGGGTTCTCAGTTCCCCGCCGTGATGCGCGAATGGCTGCGGATGAAAGCTTCCACCGCCGCCTGATCGTTGGCGACGCGGGTGAAACGCTCCTTCCGATCCAGCAGATCGGCGAGGTGCGGCGGCAGGACGGGGCGAAGGCCGCCCGTCGCCTGCGCGACCGCGTCCGGAAACTTCGCCGGATGGGCGGTGGCGAGGGCGACGACGGGGGTCCTGGCGTCCTTCTCGAGAAGGCGCCGGCCGGCATGAACGCCGATGGCGGTATGCGGATCGATGACCATGCCGATCTCCCGGTGCACCCGTGCGATCTCGGCGATGACGGCCTCTTCCGGAACGGACGCGGCGTCGAACTCGTCGCGGACGGTCTTGAGCAACGCCTCGTCGAGATGGAATCCACCCGATTGCTTCAATCCGGCCATCAGCCGCGAGAGGCTCGACGCGTCGCGGCCCAGGGCCTCGAACAGCAGGCGCTCGAAATTCGAGGAGATCTGGATATCCATGGACGGCGAAGTGGTCGGCTGGACGCCACGAACCTCGTAGGCACCGTGCTCGAGAGTGCGGGCCAGGATGTCGTTGGCATTAGTGCCGATCATCAGGCGCTCGATGGGCAGGCCCATGCGCTTGGCGACCCACCCGGCGAGGATGTCGCCGAAATTGCCCGTCGGCACCGCGAAGGAGACCGGGCGATGCGGCGCGCCCAGGGCCACGGCGCTGGTGAAGTAATAGACCGCCTGCGCGGCGACCCGCGCCCAGTTGATCGAGTTGACGCCGGAAAGCCGCAGCTCATCGGCAAAATCCGCGTGCTGGAACAACGCTTTTACGATGTTCTGGCAATCGTCGAAATTGCCGTCGATGGCGATGGCGTGGACGTTGTCCGCGCCCACCGAGGTCATCTGGCGACGCTGCACCTCGGAGACGCGGCCATGCGGGAATAGGATGAAGATGTCGACCTGATCGAGGCCGCGGAAGGCCTCGACGGCGGCGCTGCCGGTATCGCCGGAGGTGGCACCGACGATGGTGGCGCGCGAGCGGCGGGACCGCAGGACGTGGTCCATCAGCCGGCCGAGGAGCTGCATCGCCACGTCCTTGAACGCCAGCGTCGGACCGTGGAAGAGCTCCAGCAGGAACAGGTTGTCGTCGAGCTGCACCAGCGGGCACACCGCCGGGTGGCGGAACGTGGCGTAGGAATCCTCGATCATCCGGTCGAGATCGGCATCCGCGATCTCGCCGTCGATCAGCGGCCGCAGGACGAGCTTGGCCGCGTCGGCGTAGCGTTGTCCGGCGAGCCCGGCGATCTCGTCGCGGGAAATCTGCGGCCAGCTCTCGGGCAGATACAGACCGCCGTCGCGGGCGAGGCCGGCGAGGAGAGCATCAGAAAAGCTGAGGGGCGCCGCGGCGCCGCGGGTCGAAACGTGTAGCAAAGGGGCCTCCGGGAAGGGGGTCGGTCTACACGAAGTGGATGGCGCTGTCGAAAGCCGGAAATTCCCGACATCCGGGATCACGCTTCGCCGATAGGCGAAGGAAGCGGCGCCGCTTTGGCGAAGCCCTAATCGATCAAGCTCCGCCGACCTCGTCGAGGAACCGTTCGATCGCGCGCTCCGTCCGAGCCTTCGTCCGCGCCTCCGCGATGTAATTTAACCCCGCTTCCGACACCGCCTCGGCATAGGCTTCCTCGGTGCAGAGGCGTCGGATGGTCTCGGCCAGATCGTCCAACGTCTCGGTGAGAGCCGGATACGGGGCCGGAAGGTCCTCTTCCAGGTCGCCCCAGAGCAGGCCCGCCAGCGGAACGCCGGCCGACAGGCACTCGTGCTGCGCCAGGCCGAACCCGGCCCAGGGCGGGAGGGGACTGACGTAGCAGGAACACGAGCTCTGCAACTCGTCCTTTGCACGCCGGTCGAGAAAGCCCCCAACCGTATCTTGCCCGTACATGACGATGTCGACGGATCGCTGCTTGGCCAATTCGATGACCTGATGGGTCAAAGCCAGATCGTAGCGATCGCGCGTGTTCGGCCGGGACTTCATCGTCCAGGCACGATCCGCGCTCCATCGGTAGCGCCGCTCGGCCTCGTACCAGGGGGCGATTACCCAGGACGGTTTGTGCAGCAGCGCCGGATGATGGGTTCGCTGAAGGGCCAGGACCTTACGGGACAAGGTGATGACGCCGTCCACCTCGTCGATGAGCTTCGGCGGAAGAAGCCCCGCACGCCCATTGTGGATGATCCAGATATGGGCGGCATCGGGTAGCCGCCTCCTGGCTTCCTCGAGCTGCAGTGGAGTGGTCACGAGGACGGCCGCGACGTTCTCGTCGCTTCCGTCCCAGGACGGAACCTGGAGCAGGGCCGATTCCGCCAAGCCGTCATGGTCGCCGAGCTTGGCCGCTTCCATTTGCCACCCGGCGGCGGATGCCCAGTTGTTGAGGAGCGTCGGCGATTGCAGCGCCGCGACGACGCGTGGCACGCCCGTGCGTCTCTCAGACGCGATGGGACGTCGGAGGAGCGGCCGGGTCACCTCCTTGCGCCGAGCGGCGGGCTGCCCGGCATCGAGATCCGAACTGGAGAGATGGTTGGCGAGATCGATCTCGAACGACCGAACGTGATCCGACTCGCTGTGCCCGAGACGGAAGACGACGAATACCTCGTTCGAGAAGGCGAGCGTGGCCCTTCCAAAACTGGCGGCGAGCAGACGCACCGGAATCTGCTCGATCAGGCCCTTGTGGCAAACCACCTGCTGGACAGAGGGGATGTCGTCGAGGTCCGAGAAGGCGATCAGGTCCGGGCGATATTCCTTGAGCCCGTCCGGTGCCGCCGTTGCGGCAAGCAGCGCTTCGTCTTCGTCCAGGAATGCGATGAGGGCCGCCCAATACGGATCCACCGGCTGTGCTCCGCTCATCTCGACCTCATCTCCCTCGATCCGGCAAGAGCGCAACGTCTCCCACAGAATTCCTGCCGGGCCGTCGTGCCCGGAGCGAGGGCAGGTGGTCACGGTCAGTTTCGTGAGGCACTCTTAGCCGCGAACGGGGCGCCCTGCATCCATGGGATGTCGTGTTTTCGGGAGGGAGGGGCCAAAGCCATCCGCGCCCGTCGTTGCCTAGGCGTTGTCGCCGGGTGCCTTGACGAGGCGGCAGCCATTGATCCGCCAGGCGCCGTCATTCTGCTTCTCGAGGCTGTAGAGCGCCATCCAGTCGACGCCGTTCTCGTCCTGCAGCTTCATCCCCAGGGTAAGCCCGTCCTCTCCGCTCTCCTCGACACGGTCGATGCTGAAGCTGCGGGCGCGGTAGACGGCGGCATATCCCTTCCGCACCATCTCGATGAACGTCTCCGGTGAGGCGAACATCCCCTGGATCGAAGGGGCGGCCTGGGCATAGGCGGTGGCCGCGTCGTCCTTGCGGAACGCCTCGATCTGCCGCTCCACCGTCGCCCGCGCCTCCGACTTCGCCGCATCGTCGGCGGCTCGGGCCGGTGAGACCCACTCAAGCGAGAATAGGCAGAAACAGGCGATCAGGAGGGAGAGGACGGTGCGCATGGACCACACTCCGCGAAGGGGGCGACCGGACGCAGGATAGCGCGGTGCTTCCGGCCGGCAAGAGCCGACCATCCTGCGCACTCTGTCGGCTTCCGCTACGCACCCGCGTTCCTCGCGGTGCCGTCACGCTCTTCCGACAGACGTTTCCACGCGAAGACGCCGAAGACACCGAGGAGGCAGGCGGCGATGCCGAACCACGTGAAGGCATATTGCATGTGGTTGTTGGGAAGATCGACGCGAAGCTGTCCTCCCTTGGGCCAGCCGCCGGGATTCGGCGTGGCATCCGCCTCGATCAGATAGGGCATCACGGTGATGCCCCTGGCGGCGGCGATGCCGTTGACGTCGCGATGGAACCACTCGCCCTTGGCGGGCTCCGGCGGCGGCACGAATATGGTCCGTATCTCCGGACCGCGCAGCATCCCGGTGATCGTGACCGATCCCGCGACTTGTCCCGCCGCACGCCGCGCGGCGTCCTTCAGTTCGGTGGGCACGAAGCCCCGGTTGACGAGGACGAGGCTGCCGCCATCGTCCCGCTTCAGCGGGGTCAGAACGTAGAACCCCTGGAGCGCCTTGCCCGGTACGGCACCCGCCGCGAGACCATGGACCAACGTCTCTTGGTCGTTCAACAGCATCCCCGTCACCCGCACGCGCTCGAACTCGTCCCGCGCGGGATTCCAATCGTCCCGAGTCGGGAGAGGGGCAGGGGGCTCGGAGCGCGAGCGGGCGACAATGCGGCCGATCAGGGCCTCCTTCTCGCCCTTGCGCTGCAACTGCCACACGCCGAGGCTCAGCAGGATGGCGAGGCAGATCAGCGAGGCGATGGCGGGCGCGGCCAGCGCCCGCACGGCGCCCGGACGAACAGGCTTCGGCATCAGCGAAAGCGCCCCTCCTCGGCTTTGTTGGCGAATTGAAGCGCCGCCAGCATGCCCTTGAGGGGGCGCACGAGAGCGAGGCTCAGGCCCACCGACAGGGTGATGGCCACAAGGGCGTGGACCCAGATCGGCGGTTCGAAGGTGATCTCCATCCACAGGGCCAGTCCGACGACGACGATGCCGACGATGGACATGACGAAGAAGGCGGGGCCATCGCCGGAATTGAAGTTGGAATAGTCGAGGCCGCAGACCTCGCAGGACGGCCGGAACGTCAGGAAGCCGTCGAACATCGCGCCCTTGCCGCAGCGGGGGCAGCGGCAGCGCAATCCGGTGGGAACTGGCGGCGGTAGCGGCCGAGGTGAGTTCACGATGCTTGCTCCTCGGCGACGGGTAAATCCGCCATCCGCCCCATATGGGATTCGCGGCGAGTCATGGCACGAAAAAGGGCGGCTCGCGCCGCCCTGATTCTCATACCTGTGTCGCTTCGCCCCAATGAGGCGTGATCAGCGTCAGTGAGCCGCCGTGCCGGCGCCCCAGACGTAGATCGAGGCGAACAGGAACAGCCAGACCACATCGACGAAATGCCAGTACCAGGCGGCGAACTCGAAACCGAGATGCTGCTGGACCGTGAACTGGCCGAGATAGACCCGGTAGAGGCAGATCGCGAGGAAGATCGTGCCGATGATGACGTGCGCGCCGTGGAAGCCCGTCGCCATGAAGAAGGTCGCCGAGTAGATGCTGCCCGAGAAGCCGAAATGCGCGTGGCTGTACTCGTAGGCCTGGCAGGCCGTGAACAGCACGCCGAGGATGATCGTCAGCCACAGGCCGTATTTCAGGCCCTTGCGGTCGTTGTGCAGCAGGGCGTGGTGAGCCCAGGTGATCGTCGTGCCGGAGGTCAGCAGGATCAGCGTGTTGAGGAGCGGCAGGTGCCAGGGATCGAACGCCTCGATGCCCTTCGGCGGCCAGGTGCCCCCGGTGAAATCCAGGCGCGTGGTCTGGATCGGGTCGGCGGTGTAGAGCGCCGCCTCGAAATAGGCCCAGAACCAGGCGGCGAAGAACATCACCTCGGAGGCGATGAACATGATCATGCCGTAGCGGTGGTGAAGCTGGACGACGCGGGTATGGTCGCCGGCATTGGCCTCGTGAACGACGTCGCGCCACCAGGAGAACATCACGTAGAGCACGCCGATCGTGCCGGCGCCGAAGATGTAGGGACCGGGGCTGAGCGTGCCGATCTGCAGGCTCTTCATCCAGAACACGGCGCCGAACGCCATGAGGAAGCCGGAAAAGGCACCCAAGAGCGGCCAAGGGCTCGGGCTCAAGATATGGAAGTCGTGATTCTTGGCGTGCGCCTCGGCCATCTGAACTCTTCTCCTCACCCCGGGCCCAATGCCGCGAGCGGCTTTGACCTTCTGAACGTTCGGCTACACCGGAACCCTTAATCGGGACGGCGCAGTGTTGTCACGCTTGAGACCGCAAAAAATCCGGCGCGTCGAAAACGCGTCCCGCCAAATTATGCGACGGCCTCAAAAATTGGTTTTCGCACCCTTGCCGTCCGTCGTCGCGAGGGCGGCCGAGGGCTGGCCGTTCTTCGACGCGAAGTAGGTGTAGGAGAGGGTGAGTTCCTGGAGGTGCGCCGTGTTCGAATCGGCGCGCACGGTCGGATCGATGTAGAACACCACCGGGAAGTCCATCGTCTCGCCGGGCTGCAGCGTCTGCTCATTGAAGCAGAAGCACTGGATCTTCACGAAGAAGCTGCCCATCAGCCCCGGCTGGACATTGTAGGTCGCGATCCCCGTCGAGGGGGTCGTGCCCGTATTCTTGACACGGAAGAATACGGTCTTCGTCTCGCCCAGACGCGCCTCGATCTTCGGCGTTTCGGCGACGAAGCGCCAGGGCAGGGTCGAAGCGACGTTGGTGTCGAAATGGACCACCATGCTGTCGTCCACGGCGACCTGTGTCGGAGCGAGCCCGACCCGAGGCGTGCCGTCATAGCCGGTGGCCTTGCAGAACATGTCGTAGAGCGGCGCCGACGCGAAGGCGAGGCCGACCATCCCCACTGCCAGACCCGCACAGGCGAGGGCGGTGACCGAAGCCTTGCGGTTCGGCGTGCTGCTTCGCTTGGTTGGCATGTCGGTCATGATGACGTCCGACTCTCTTCGCTGAACCGTTCGGTCGATCGGGTCACAGCGGGCGATTGAGGATCTGCGGTCCGAGCTTGGCGATGGTCAGGGCATAGAAGATTGCCACGAGCACGAACAGAACCGTGGCGATGGCGATGGAACGCCTGCGCTGGCGCTGCTGCTCCTCGGGCGTCAGACGCCGCGGCGGCGTGGATTTCTCCGGCATCGCGGTCACGCGAGCACCGCGCGGTAGAGCCCGAGGCCCTGCTCGGCCAGGACCGCTGAGAACAGCAGGAACAGGTAGAGGATCGAGAAGCCGAACATGCCGAGCGCGGCCTTGCGCTCCGCCTCGCCCTCGCGGTTGCGGTAGACATGGACGCTGAAGGCCAGCATTCCGAGGCCGCCGATGAAGGCGGTGACGCCGTAGAGCCATCCGCCGAAACCGAGGAACACCGGGGCGAGGCCCACCGGGAACAGCACGATCGAGTAGTAGATGATCTGGCGGCGTGTGGATTGCGGCCCGGCGACGTTGGGCATCATCGGGATGCCCGCCTTGGCGTATTCGCCGGCCTTGATCAGGGCCAGCGCCCAGAAATGCGGCGGCGTCCAGATGAAGATGATGAGGAACAGGATCGTCGATTCGATGCCCACCGAACCCGACACGGCGGCTTGACCGATCATCGGGGGCAGGGCGCCGGCGGCGCCGCCGATGACGATGTTCTGCGGCGTCGCCCGCTTCAGCCACATGGAATAGACGACGGCATAGAAGACGATCGTGAAGGCCAGGAGCGAGGCGGCGAGCCAGTTCGAGGCGAGGCCGAGCACCAGCACCGAGCCCACGGACAGGACGATGCCGAAAGCGAGAGCCTCGCCGGGCTGGATGCGGCCGCCGGGAATCGGGCGGGTCGCCGTGCGGGTCATGACCGCGTCGATATCGGCGTCCCACCACATGTTGAGGCAGCCGGAGGCGCCGGCACCCACCGCGATCATCAGGAGCGAGATCACGCCGACGACGGGCTGGATGTGAACGTGCGAGACCACCATGCCGACGAGGGCGGTGAAGATCACCAGTACCATCACGCGCGGCTTCAGGAGTGCGAAGAAATCCGCGACCTCACCACCGACCATCATCGGGGTCGGCGCGAAATCGTGCGGCTCGGCGGCAGCGGAGACGCTGTTCGACAGGCTCGTCATGGGGTCCCGATACTGTTGTCGGTATGGCCGGAATTCGGATCACGCCGTCTCTGGCGCCGCCCTTTGCGGGATGTCGCTCGGTGAAGAGGGGCATCCGGTAAAGAGCGAGGACCGCTCGCGCGATCCTCGCAATCCCTAGTGTCATTTTAGAACAATCGCAATTTCGAAGGCGATCGCGATCGTGGAGACGGCAGCGTCTTAGTGACCGTGGTCGTCGACGATGGTCGGCAGCGTCTCGAACTGGTGGAAGGGCGGCGGCGAGGACAGCGTCCACTCGAGGGTGGTGGCGCCTTCGCCCCAGGGATTGTCGGCGGCGCGGACCTTAGACCGGAAGGCGAGGACGACGCCGATGAAGAACACCACCATGCCGAGAGCGAAAATGTGCCCGCCCCAGGTGGAGACCTTGTGCCAGCCGGCGAAGGCTTCCGGATAGTCAGCGTAGCGACGCGGCATGCCGGCGAGACCGAGGAAGTGCATCGGGAAGAACAGGATGTTCGCGCCGATGAAGGCCAGCCAGAAGTGCAGCTTGCCGGCCCATTCCGGGATGACGTAGCCGGTCATCTTCGGGAACCAGTAGTAGACACCGGCGAAGATGATGAACACGGCGCCGAGCGACAGCACGTAGTGGAAGTGGGCGACGACGTAATAGGTGTCGTGCAGGTACTTATCGACCGCCGAATTCGCCAGCACGACGCCGGTGACGCCGCCGACGGTGAACAGGAAGATGAAGCCGACGGCCCAGTGCATGGCCGCGGTGAAGCGGATCGAGCCGCCCCACATCGTGGCGATCCAGGAGAAGATCTTCACGCCGGTGGGCACCGCGATGACCATGGTGGCGAAGACGAAGTAGGATTGCGTCTGGAGCGACAGGCCGACCGTGTACATGTGGTGAGCCCACACGACGAAGCCGACGACGCCGATGGCGACCATGGCGTAGGCCATGGCGAGGTAGCCGAACACCGGCTTGCGCGAGAAGGTCGAGATGATGTGGGAGACGATGCCGAAGGCCGGCAGGATCATGATGTAGACTTCGGGGTGGCCGAAGAACCAGAACAGGTGCTGATAGAGCACCGGATCACCACCGCCGGCCGGATCGAAGAAGGTCGTGCCGAAGTTGCGGTCGGTGAGCAGCATCGTGATCGCGCCGGCGAGGACCGGGAGCGACAGGAGCAGCAGGAACGCGGTCACCAGCTCGGCCCAGGCGAACAGCGGCATCTTGTGCAGGGTCATGCCCGGCGCGCGCATGTTCAGGATCGTGGTGATGAAGTTGATGGCGCCGAGGATCGAGCCGGCGCCCGAAAGGTGGAGGGCGAAGATCGCGAAATCCACTGACGGGCCGGGATGGCCGGACGTGGAGAGCGGCGGGTAGACGGTCCAGCCGGTGCCGGCACCGCTGGTTCCGGGGGCGCCTTCGACGAACAGCGAGCAGACGAGGCTCGCGAAGCCGGCGACGGTGAGCCAGAACGAGATGTTGTTCATGCGCGGGAACGCCATGTCGGGCGCGCCGATCATGAGCGGGACGAACCAGTTGCCGAAGCCGCCAATGAGCGCCGGCATCACCATGAAGAACACCATGATGAGACCGTGGCCGGTCACGAACACATTGTAGGTGCCGGGATTCGAGAAGTACTGCAGGCCGGGCTCTTCCATCTCCATGCGGATGCCGAAGGAGAGGAACGCGCCGATGATGCCCGCGCAGAACGCGAACAGGAGGTAGAGCGTGCCGATGTCCTTATGGTTGGTCGACAGGAACCAACGGGCGAAGAAGGACGGCGTATGGGAGGCGTGGGCGTCGTGATGCCCTGATTGTGCTGTGGCGGTTGCCATCGTTGCAGACCCTGTTCAGGTTTCTCTAAATCTCTCGATTTGCGAATGAACCGGCCCGATCAGGGGCCGGTCCAGCCGGTGCCGTCGGGCGGCGCCGGAAAGAGCCGCTACTTGGCTTCTGCGAACTTCGAACCGTCGTCGAGGCGGGCGAACTTGGTCTTCCCCTCGGCGAGCCAGGCGGCATAGGCCTCGTCGCTCACGACCTGGACGGTGATGGGCATGTAGGCATGGCGGGCGCCGCAAAGTTCCGAGCACTGGCCGTGATAGGTGCCCTCGCGCTCGGCCTTGAACCAGAACTGGTTCAGGCGGCCGGGGATCGCGTCGATCTTGAAGCCGAAGGACGGCATCGCCCAGGAATGCAGCACGTCGGCCGCGGTCACCTGGATCTTCACGATCTTGTTCACCGGAACGACCATGTCGTTGTCGGTGCCCAGAAGCTTGGGCTGCTTCTCTTCGTCGATGTTGGCGTCGAAGGTGAAGCCGCCGCCATTCTCCACGGCCGGGTATTCGTAGGACCAGTACCAGGCATGGCCGATCACCTTGATGATGACGTCGGCCTTCGGGTCGGAGAGCTGGGTGCGCAGCAGGCGGAACGAGGGGATGGCGACCGCCACCAGGATCAGCACCGGGACGATGGTCCAGGCGATTTCGATCATGGTGTTATGGGTGGTCTTGGACGGGACCGGGTTCGCCTTCGCGTTGAACTTGAAGATGCAGTAGACGATCAGGCCCAGCACGAAGGCCGAGATGCCGAAAGAGAGCCAATGCATCCCCTGCTCGAACGTGTGGATGTCCCGCGCGTTCTCGGTGACGGCGACCTGACGGTCCATCTGCCACGGCTCGGGCTGGCCGATGCCGGCCGCCAGAGCGGCTGTAGAAACGAGGGTGGTGCCGAGCGCAGCAAGAGCGCCCGCAGCAAGTCCCCATGATGACCGGTGTTGCGCCTGCGTGGTCCGCATGTGCCTCTCGTGGCTCCCCTTTGGTATCGTTCTACGTCGTCCCGCAGCGTCTTGCGACTTTTGACGTCGCGCGCAAGTCCTCGCTCAACGGGAAAGGCAAGCCTCGATCACGAAATTCGGGCCGGCATTGCCGGTGTCAGACCACATGGAGGTCGGCGGCGCAACCGCAACAGCGTCGCATGGATGGAGCTTTCCCCTTAGTCCAGGCTCAGGCGAGCCCGAATGACCGGCGGGGTTCAAAGTGATTTTGCCGGGCGGCGAACTTAAATTGATCTTACCGCCGTCCTCGGGGCTGAATCCCTCGCCAGTATAGCGCCGTTCCCGCTATGGAGAGGGCCTGATCCTATGCGGGGATGCCTTGCTCACGCCAAGTGTCGAACGCGCCGGAGGCCGGATTTCGGGATGAACACGACAAGGTCCCGGCGGTGATCGAGCGTCTCGAATTCCTCCTTGCCCTGGCCCGCGAGCGGCATTTCGGCCGGGCGGCGCAATTCTGCAACGTGTCTCAGCAAACCCTCTCGGCCGGGGTGAAGCAGCTCGAAGAGCGGCTCGGCGTCCTGCTGGTGGAGCGCGGATCGCGCTTCCAGGGGTTCACCCCCGAAGGCGAGCGCGTCCTCGATTGGGCGCGCCGGATCGTCGGCGACGCGCGCGCCATGCGGGAGGAAGTCGCCAGCTTGCGCCGGGGGCTGTCCGGTACCCTGCGGCTCGCTGCGGTTCCCACCGCGACGCCCATCGTCGCCTCGTTGACCACGCCCTTCCGTGCCCGCCACCCCGACGTGCGGTTCTCCGTCCACTCGACGACCTCCGGCGAGATCGGCCGGCTGATCGCCGACCACGAGATCGATGCCGGAATCACCTATCTGGAGAACGAGCCGCTCGGGAAGGTCATCGCGGTGCCGCTCTACCGCGAGCGCTACCGCCTGCTCACGGCCATCGACGGCGTCTACGGCAAGAGGGATTCGGTCAGCTGGGAGGAGGTCGGTCGTCTGCCCCTGTGCCTGCTCACGCCGGACATGCAGAACCGCCGCATCATCGACGGCCATCTCCACAATGCCGGGCGGGACGCCGCGCCCCTGCTTCAGTCGAACTCGATGATCGTGCTGCTCACCCATGTCCGCACCGCGAAATGGGCGAGCGTGATGCCGGCGGTCCTCGCCGACAGCTTCCGCCTGAGCGAGCGAGTCCGTTCCGTCCCGATCGGGGAGCCCGACGTCAGCCATATGATCGGGCTCGTGGTGCCGGAACGGGACCCCATGACGCCTCTCTGCGCCGCCCTCATCGTCGAGGCCCAGGCGATCGCCCCGACCGTCGCCGACGACATCGCTTCGCTCTAAATCTCTTCCTCTCAACTCACTCGTCACACTGCCCTTTTGCAGTGCACAATAGAATTATAACAAAAAAGCATTGTCGAACGACCGAACCGCGCGATTGATTCACGGTCGGAGATATACCACCTTGGAACGAGAAGAAGTTCACCGGGTAGGAACAATGCTGCAGCACGAGCCCTGGAGCGCGCAGCGTGCGGCCGGCATCATCGCCGACCATACGCATCTCGAAGGCGCCACGCTCCCCATTCTCCACGCCTTGCAGGAGACCTTCGGCTACGTCGACGAGGGTGCGGTGCCGCTGATCGCGGATGCGCTGAACCTGTCCCGCGCCGAGGTCCACGGCTGCATCACCTTTTATCACGACTTCCGCCGCGCTCCCTCCGGCCGGCACCAGGTGAAGCTGTGCCGGGCCGAGGCTTGCCAGGCCATGGGCTCGGATGCGCTCCACGCCGACATCCTCGCCCGCCTCGGCATCGATTGGCACGGGACGACGCCGGACGGTCAGATCACCGTGGAGCCAGTCTATTGCCTCGGCCTCTGCGCCAACGGTCCGGGCGCTCTGGTCGACGACGAGCCGCTCGCGCGCCTCACCGCCGACTCCCTGGAATCGGCCCTCACGGAGATGAAGTCGTGAGCATCACCATCTATGTCCCGCGCGACGCCGTCGCCCTCGGTCTCGGCGCCAACCGTGTGGCCCGCGCGATCTTTGCCGGTGCCGAGCGCCGCGGCCTCGACGTCACCATCGTCCGCACGGGTTCGCGCGGGATGCTGTGGCTGGAGCCCATGGTCGAGGTCGCGACCCCGGAGGGCCGCATCGCCTACGGTCCCGTCACTCCCGGCGATGTCGACAGCCTCCTCGACGCCGGCCTTGTGAACGGCGGTGAGCATGCCCTTCGTCTCGGCAAGCCCGAGGAGATGCCTTACTTCGCTCGACAGCAGCGCCTGACCTTCCATCGCTGCGGCGTGATCGATCCCGTCTCGGTGGAGGATTACCGGGCGCATGGCGGCTATAACGGGTTGGACGCCGCGCTGAAGCTCGATGCCGCCGGCATCGTGGCGCAGGTGCGCGATTCCGGTCTGCGCGGTCGCGGCGGTGCCGGCTTCCCCGCCGGCATCAAGTGGAACACGGTGATGCTCGCCCAGTCCGAGCAGAAATACGTGGTCTGCAACGCCGACGAGGGCGATTCCGGCACCTTCGCCGACCGCATGATGATGGAGGGCGATCCCTTCAACCTCATCGAGGGCATGACCATCGCGGGCATCGCGACGGGCGCCACGCGGGGCTACATCTACCTGCGCTCGGAATATCCCCAGGCCTTCGCGACGCTGAAGGAAGCGATCGTCAACGCCAATGCCGCCGGTTATCTCGGCGCCAACGTGGCGGGCTCGGGCAAGGCCTTCCACCTCGAAGTGCGCTTAGGGGCGGGCGCCTATATCTGCGGCGAGGAGACCTCGCTGCTGGAGAGTCTGGAGGGCCGTCGCGGCATCGTGCGCGCCAAGCCGCCGATCCCGGCGCTGAAGGGCTTCCTCGGCCAGCCGACGCTCGTCAACAACGTGATGACCTTCACCGCCGTGCCCTACATCCTGGAGCACGGCGCCAAGGCCTATGCCGATTACGGCATGGGCCGCTCGCTGGGCACTTTGGCGATCCAGCTCGCCGGCAACATCAAGCATGGTGGCCTCATCGAGTTCGCCTTCGGCATCACCCTGCGCGAGATCATCGAGGATTTCGGCGGTGGTACGCAGAGCGGCCGTCCCGTCCGGGCGGTCCAGGTCGGCGGCCCGCTCGGGGCCTACTTCCCCGACCATCTCCTCGATACGCCGCTGGATTACGAAGCGATGGCGGCCAAGAAGGGCCTCGTCGGCCATGGCGGCATCGTGGTGTTCGACGACACCGTGGACATGGCCAAGCAGGCCCGCTTCGCCTTCGAGTTCTGCGCGGTGGAATCCTGCGGCAAGTGTACCCCCTGCCGCATCGGCGCGACGCGCGGCGTCGAGACCATGGACAAGGTCATCGCCGGCATCCGTCCCACCGAGAATCTCGCCGTCGTGGCCGACCTTTGCGACGTCATGACCGATGGGTCGCTCTGCGCCATGGGCGGGCTCACGCCGATGCCCGTCATGAGCGCGATCACCCATTTCCCCGAGGATTTCCAGCAGCGCGGACCGATGTCCGTGGCCGCTGAATAAGGAGGCGCGACCCATGGCCCTCATCAAAGAGATCGATTACGGCACCCCGATCCGGGTGAACGAGCAGACCGTCACCCTCACCATCGACGGCATGAACGTCACCGTTCCTGCCGGCACCTCGGTGATGGCGGCGGCGATGCACGCCGGCACGCAGATCCCCAAGCTCTGCGCCACCGATTCGCTGGAAGCCTTCGGCTCCTGTCGCCTCTGCCTCGTGGAGATCGAGGGGCGGCGCGGCACGCCCGCCTCCTGCACCACCCCGGCCGAGAACGGCATGGTGGTTTCGACCCAGACGGACAAGCTCGCCAAGCTCCGCAAGGGCGTGATGGAGCTCTACATCTCCGACCACCCCCTCGACTGCCTGACCTGCGCCGCCAATGGCGATTGCGAATTGCAGGACATGGCTGGCGCGGTCGGCCTGCGCGACGTGCGCTACGGCTATGACGGTGCCAACCACGTCAAGCCGTCCTCGGACCAGTACTTGGCCAAGGACACATCCAACCCGTACTTCACCTACGATCCCTCGAAGTGCATCGTCTGCAACCGCTGCGTCCGCGCCTGCGAGGAGACGCAAGGCACTTTCGCCCTGACGATCTCGGGCCGTGGCTTCGACAGCCGCGTCGCCGCCGGCCCCACCGACTTCTTCAACTCCGAATGCGTGTCCTGCGGCGCCTGCGTCCAGGCCTGCCCCACGGCGACGTTGCAGGAGAAGTCGATCATCGAGCACGGTCAGCCGGACCATTCCGAAGTCACCACCTGCGCCTATTGCGGTGTCGGCTGCTCGTTCAAGGCCGAGATGCAGGGCACCCGCATCGTCCGCATGGTCCCCTACAAGGATGGCAAGGCCAACGAGGGCCATAGCTGCGTCAAGGGCCGCTTCGCTTACGGCTACGCGACCCATAAGGACCGCATCACCAAGCCGATGATCCGCGACAAGATCACGGACCCCTGGCAGGAAGTGTCGTGGGAGGTCGCGATCGACCGCGCGGCGTCCGAGTTCAAGCGCATCCAGGCCCAGTACGGTAAGGATTCGGTGGGCGGCATCACCTCGTCGCGTTGCACCAACGAGGAAGCCTACCTCGTCCAGAAACTCGTGCGCGCCGCCTTCGGCAACAACAACGTCGATACCTGCGCCCGGGTCTGCCACTCGCCCACCGGCTACGGCCTGATGTCGACGCTCGGCACTTCGGCCGGCACCCAGGACTTCGCCTCGGTGGCGCATTCCGACGTGATCCTCGTCATCGGTGCGAACCCGACGGACGGCCATCCGGTCTTCGGATCGCGGATGAAGAAGCGTTTGCGTGAGGGCGCCAAGCTCATCGTCGCCGATCCGCGCAGGATCGACCTCGTGAAGTCGCCCCATATCGAGGCCGATTACCACCTGCCGCTGAAGCCCGGCTCCAACGTCGCCTTCATCAACGCCATGGCTCACGTCATCGTCACGGAAGGGCTCATCGACGAGGCCTATGTCCGCGAGCGCTGCGACCTCGGCGACTTCGAATCCTGGGCTCGATTCATTGCTGAGGAGCGTCACTCGCCCGAGGCCCAGGCCGACAAAATCGGCGTGAATCCCGAGGACATCCGGGGCGCCGCCCGCCTCTACGCCACCGGCGGGGCTGCGGGCATCTATTACGGTCTCGGCGTCACCGAGCACAGCCAGGGTTCGACCATGGTCATGGGCATGGCCAACATCGCCATGGCCACCGGCAATATCGGCATGCTGGGCGCCGGCGTGAACCCGCTGCGCGGACAGAACAACGTCCAGGGCTCCTGCGACATGGGCTCGTTCCCGCACGAGCTGCCGGGCTACCGACACGTCTCGGACGATGCCACCCGCGAGACCTTCGAATCCCTGTGGGGCGTCCAGCTCGACAAGGATCCGGGCCTGCGCATCACCAACATGCTCGACGAGGCCGTCGATGGTGCCTTCAAGGGCATGTACATCCAGGGCGAGGACATCGCCCAGTCCGATCCGGACACGCACCACGTCACCGCCGGCCTGATGGCGATGGAATGCATCGTCGTGCAGGACATCTTCCTGAACGAGACGGCCAAGTACGCCCACGTCTTCCTGCCGGGCGCGTCGTTCCTCGAGAAGGACGGCACCTTCACCAATGCCGAGCGGCGTATCAGCCGCGTGCGCAAGGTGATGCCGCCGCTGGCCGGCTACGGCGATTGGGAGGGCACGATCCTGCTCTCCAACGCGCTGGGCTACCCGATGAACTACTCGCATCCCAGCGAGATCATGGACGAGATCGCCTCGCTCACCCCGAGCTTCAAGGGCGTGAGCTTCGCCAAGATCGACGAACTCGGCTCGATCCAGTGGCCGTGCAACGACGCCGCCCCCAACGGCACGCCGATGATGCACGTCGACCGCTTCGTGCGCGGCCTCGGCAAGTTCATGATCACGGAATACGTGGCCACCGAGGAGCGCACCGGCCCGCGCTTCCCGCTCATCCTCACCACCGGCCGCATCCTGTCGCAGTACAATGTCGGCGCGCAGACCCGCCGCACGGAGAACTCGCGCTGGCACGAGGAGGATGTCCTGGAGATCCACCCGTTCGACGCGGAAGTGCGCGGCATCGTCCACGGCGATCTGGTGGCCCTGGAGAGCCGCTCCGGCGACATCGCCCTCAAGGCGATCGTCTCCGAGCGGATGCAGCCGGGCGTGGTCTACACCACCTTCCACCACGCTAAGACCGGCGCCAACGTCATCACCACCGACTTCTCGGACTGGGCTACCAACTGCCCCGAGTATAAGGTGACGGCGGTGCAGGTGCGGCGGACCAACCGGCCGTCGGATTGGCAGGCGAAGTTCTTCGAGGAAGACTTCTCGCTCACGAGAATCGCGACCCAACTGAATGCTGCCGAGTAGACGAGACGAATCCGAAATCGCTCAACACGATGCGTCGGCTCCCACGAGCCGGCGCGTCCCAACCCTGGTCGTGGCCTACGAGGATCCCGCGGCCCGCGAGGGGCATCGCGATCTCGCGGTCGAGATGCCGGTCAACCTCGTCTATGGCAGCGTGCCCTACGCCGTCATGATGACGACGCCATCCGACCTCGTCGATTTCGCCTACGGTTTCAGCCTCACCGAGGGCATCGTCGAAGCCGCCGACGAGATCCGGTCGGTGGAGGTCGAGAACGGCGAGGGCGGTCTTCGTCTCGTGGTTGATCTCGCACCGGGGCGGTTGCGCGAGCACCTTGCCCGGAAACGCGCCATCTCCGGGCGTACCGGATGCGGTGTCTGCGGCATCGACGATCTCGCATCCCTGCCCAGGGCCGAGCCGCGCGTGCACGAGGCTGCTCAAGTTGAGATCGGGTCGATCCAGCGGGCTCTGCTCGCCTTGGGCGACGCGCAGGTAATCAACCATGCCACCCGCGCGGTTCACGCGGCGGCCTGGGCGGATCTCGGGGGCAACCTTCTCGCCGTGCGCGAGGATGTCGGCCGCCATAACGGGCTCGACAAGCTGATCGGCGCGCTGATGCGGGAGCGGACCGACTCGCGCGGCGGGTTCGTCGTCATCACCAGCCGCTGCTCGTTCGAGATGGTCGAGAAGGCCGCGACCTTCGGTGCTGCGGTCCTGGTGGCGATCTCGGCCCCGACATCGCTGGCCATCGACCGGGCGCGCCTGCACGACATGACGCTCTGCGCCATCGCCCGGTCGGACACCCTCACGGTCTTCACCGGCCGGGAACGCCTTCTCCTTGCCGCCGAGCGCTAGAGGCGCACCCGGCCCCCTTCACCCGTCGACCAGAGCCAGTCCCATGAGCGCCCTGACCACCAACGACAAGCTCGTCCGCATGGCGAACCAGATCTCCGGCTTCTTCCGATCCTATCCGGATGACGAGGCGGTCGCTGGCATTCACAAGCACATCGTCGCGTTCTGGACGCCGAAGATGCGGCGTGCCCTCGAAGCGCATGGCCCCACGGAGGGAAGCGGTCTCGATCCGCTGGCGCTGAAGGCGATCACGACGTCCCCCGACCAGAGCGACAGCCCAGTTCGGGCGGCCACGAACGATCCACACCTCCAGGGTGCAGGCGCCAGCGACGCCGGCTAAAACGGCTCTTCGGGCAAGCTTGACAAAAAAGCGCCGAGCCTTCCTCGCTCGACGCTTTCCTTCGAAATGGTGGGGGATCGAGGTGCCGGCTACTCGGCCGGACGGTCGCCCTGCTGATCCTTGTCGGTCGACCCCGGCACCACCGTTGCGCCGCCGATGACCCGAACGGCCTTCCTGTCCGCCGGCGGGTCGCTCCAGGTCTGAGCCTTGGCGGATGGCGCCTGCGCGGCGTCGCGGCGGGGCTGATTCGCGGCGGGCGTCGATGGTTCGGCCTTCGGCTGCTCGATGGCGGCGACCGGCGGCGTGGTGGTCCGAGTGCCGGACGCTGCGTCCGGGGCGGACGGCGAGGGGGATTCCGGCGCGAGCCGGGGCGCGGCCGGTTTCGCCGGCGGGGCCAATCTGGTGATTTTGCGGGCAGGCGGTGCTTCCGCCGGGCGTCTCGCCTCGCCGGTGCGGGCATCCGGGTTCAGGCCCAACGGATTGCGGTCGGAGGGTTCAACGCGGGTGGTGGACTCGGGACGCACCGCCACGTCGTAGCGCGGTTGCCGGCCGATGCCATCTCCGTTCGGGATCCTGCCGGGAGGAACCAGCCGTTCCGCCTCGCGCATCGGTCGACGGGGCTGCTCGTCCGCCTCGGTCCAGCCATAGCCGGGCGCCGCCGGACGGGTGACCGGAACCGGTGCGGGCTGCATCGGGACACCGAGACGCTGACGGTTGAGCACGGCGCCGTCCCGTGCGTCCACGAACAGCCGAACCCTGTCGCCATAGGGGCCCGTCGCTTCGACGATATAGGCCCGGCCATCGAATCGCGGCCGTGTCACCTCTGTGAAGCCACGGTCGTTGAGGCGCCAGACCACGGCGCGGGGGGGAAGGAGCAGATCGGGCTCGTAGCCGTACTGTGCCTGGGCGGCGCCGGTCCCGAGGGCCGACAGGGTGATGAACCCCGCCAGCATGGTCAGGCTGATCGTATGGGAGCGCACAGGCGCCCTGCGGCTCGATTCCATGGTGCCTCGTCTCGATGATGTGTCGTCGTTCCGTAGCCCACTGTTGGCGCAGGTCTATGGAGGTCTCCGTGCGGTCCATCACCCCGCATGCCGCTTGTGCTTGGCAAGCCCTGTAGATCGCCCGAATGGGGCGGGATTGCGGGTGAAGCGCGGCAAGTCGCGGGCGACCGCTTTTCGCGATGGACGGGACACCTCGGCCGGTCGCGACGCCGCATGGCGCATCAAACCTGTCCAACTCGCGCGCGAGCCTCTTGCTGGAGCGTTTAAAATCTGTCACCTTCCGTAATTAGGACAGTACGGCTGTCCCATTTTCGGCAGGGCGTCCGGCGGTGAGCGATCTCGGCGGACGAGGTGCCTTCGAGAAACGTGGAAGGTCTTGAGCGGGTGTCGAATCTCACGAAAAAACGAGATTCCAAGCCGGTCGCCATTGCGGCGATCCGGGCCCGCACGGCTTGAATTCAAGCCGGCGCTGAGCCCGCGGAGAGCGGGCGCTTCCTCACCGAAGACCCTGCCCGAATCCGACCGCGTCGAGGACGGAGCCTGAGTGCCGGATGGCATTCGGGCATGAAACATGCTCGCATGCGGGCACGGACGAACGAGGCTGAGGGGTTATGAACATGGCCGCATCTGAGGTTGCCGGGGTCGTCCAGAACCCGATCCCCGCCACGCGGGACGGCGTCGCGCCGCTCGTCGTCCGCGATCACGCTCTCCCGCCCAAGCAGGGTCTGTACGATCCCGCCCGCGAGGGCGATGCCTGCGGCGTCGGCTTCGTTGCGGACATGCATGACCGGCGCACCCATGCCATCGTCGCGCAGGGCCTCCTCATCCTCGAGAACATCGATCATCGTGGCGCCGTGGGCGCCGATCCGAAGATGGGTGACGGCTGCGGCATCCTCACTCACATCCCGCATTTCCTCCTGAAGGAGGAATGCGAGAGCCTCGGCATCGCTTTGCCTGAGCCCGGCCATTACGGCGTCGGACAGTTCTTCCTGCCCAAGGACGAAGAAGGCCGCCGCATCGTCGAGGAGATCGTCGAGAAGGCTCTGCACGACGAGGGCTTGCCCTTCCTCGGATGGCGCGACGTACCCGTGGATTCCAGCGACCTCGGCGTGCGCGTCAAGGAGACGGAGCCGCATCACAAGCAGGTCTTCATCGGCCGTCCGGCCGCGATCACCGACGAGGACGCGTTCGAGCGTCGCCTGTTCATCGCCCGCAAGGTGATCTCAAACAAGGTTTACGGCCTCAACGATCCGCGCGTGAAGGCCTATTATCCGGTCTCCGTCTCGACCCGGACCATCGTCTACAAGGGCATGGTCCTGGTCACGCAGCTCGGCCATTACTTCAAGGACCTGCAGGACGAGCGCTACGTCTCGGGCCTCGCCCTCGTGCACCAGCGCTTCGCCACCAACACCTTCCCCACCTGGCAGCTCTCGCACCCCTACCGGATGGTCGCCCATAACGGCGAGATCAACACCCTGCGCGGCAACGTGAACTGGATGGCGGCGCGCCAGGCCAGCGTCGATTCCGACCTCTTCGGCAACGACATCTCGAAGCTGTGGCCGATCTCCTACGAGGGCCAGTCCGACACCGCCTGTTTCGACAACGCCCTCGAGTTCCTCGTGCAGGGCGGCTACTCGCTCGCCCATGCCATGATGATGCTGATCCCGGAGGCCTGGGCCGGCAATCCGCTCATGAGTGAGGAGCGCAAGGCGTTCTACGAGTATCACGCCGCGCTGATGGAGCCGTGGGACGGCCCTGCCGCCGTCTGCTTCACCGACGGCCGCCAGATCGGCGCGACCCTCGACCGCAACGGCCTGCGCCCCGCCCGTTACATCGTCACAGAAGATGGCCTCGTCGTGCTCGCCTCTGAGATGGGCGTGCTGCCGATCCCCGATGAGAGCATTGTTGAATCCTGGCGCCTGCAGCCGGGCCGCATGCTGCTCATCGACCTGCAGAAGGGCCGCATCATCTCCGACGAGGAGATCAAGAGCGAGCTCGCGGCGGCCAATCCCTACGCGCAATGGGTGAAGAACACCCAGATCGTGCTTGAGGACCTGAAGCCCGTCATCCCGCGCGCCTCGCGCTCCGACGTGTCGCTGCTCGATCGCCAGCAGGCGTTCGGCTACAGCCAGGAAGACCTCAAGCTGCTGATGGCGCCCATGGCCGTCACCGGCCAGGAGGCGGTCGGCTCCATGGGGACCGATACCCCGCTCTCGGCCCTCTCCGACAAGCCCAAGCCCCTCTACACCTATTTCAAGCAGAACTTCGCCCAGGTCACCAATCCGGCGATCGACCCGATCCGCGAGGAGGCCGTGATGAGCCTCGTCTCGTTCATCGGGCCGCGGCCGAACCTGCTCGACATGGAGGGCGCCTCCCGCAAGAAGCGTCTCGAGGTCCGGCAGCCGATCCTGACCAACGGCGATCTCGAGAAGATCCGCTCGATCTCGCATTTCGAGGACCGTTTCGACACCAAGACCCTCGACATGACCTTCCCGGCCGAGTCCGGCGCCGTCGCCATGGAAGGCGCGGTCGACCGGCTCTGCGACCGGGCCGAGGCGGCGGTGCGCGGCGGCTACAACATCATCATCTTGACCGACCGCGGCGTCGGCCCGGATCGCATCGCGATCCCCGCTTTGCTGGCCACGGCGGCGGTGCACAACTACCTAATCCGCAAGGGACTTCGCACCTCGGTCGGTCTCGTGGTCGAATCCGGCGAGCCGCGTGAGGTGCATCACTTCGCCTGTCTGGCCGGGTACGGCGCCGAGGCGATCAACCCCTATCTCGCCTTCGAGACCGTGATCGCGATGAAGGCCGAGTTCCCGCCGGATCTCACCGACGACGAGATCGTCTACCGCTACATCAAGTCCATCGATAAGGGCCTGCTCAAGGTCATGTCCAAGATGGGCATCTCGACCTATCAATCCTATTGCGGCGCCCAGATCTTCGACGCGATCGGCCTGAACTCGTCCTTCGTCGCCCGCGACTTCTTCGGCACCAAGACCACCATCGAAGGCATCGGCATGGCCGAGGTCGCCGAGGAGACGGCGCGTCGCCATGCCGACGCGTTCGGCGATGCCCCGGTTTTCCGCCATGCCCTCGATGTCGGCGGCGAGTATGCCTACCGCCTGCGCGGCGAGAGCCATACCTGGACGCCGGATTCGGTAGCGACCCTTCAGCACGCGGTGCGCCTCGGCCTGCCCGAGCGCTACCGCGAGTTTGCCCGACTCGTGAACGAGCAGGAGAACCACCTCAAGACCATCCGCGGCCTGTTCCGGATCAAGCAGGCGGCCGAGCTCGGCCGGGCCCCCGTCGATATCTCCGAGGTCGAGCCGGCCGTCGACATCGTCAAGCGGTTCGCCACGGGCGCGATGTCCTACGGCTCAATTTCGAAGGAAGCCCACGAGACCCTCGCTATCGCGGTGAACTCGTTCGGCGGTCGCTCGAATTCGGGCGAGGGCGGCGAGGAGGTCGAGCGCTTCAAGCCGATGGCCGACGGTCGTTCGCGCCGTTCGGCGATCAAGCAGGTGGCCTCCGGCCGCTTCGGCGTGACGACGGAATATCTCGTCAATGCCGACATGATGCAGATCAAGGTCTCGCAGGGCGCCAAGCCCGGCGAGGGCGGCCAGCTGCCCGGCCACAAGGTCGATGCCAAGATCGCCAAGGTCCGCTACGCCACCCCTGGCGTCGGCCTGATCTCGCCGCCGCCGCATCACGACATTTACTCGATCGAGGATCTCGCCCAGCTGATCTTCGACCTGAAGAACGTGAACCCCGCGGCCGACGTATCTGTCAAACTCGTCTCGGAGGTCGGTGTCGGCACTGTCGCCACCGGCGTCGCCAAGGCACGCGCCGACCACATCACGATCTCGGGCTTCGACGGCGGCACCGGCGCCGCGCCGCTGACCTCGATCAAGCATGCGGGCGGCCCCTGGGAGACGGGTCTCGCGGAGACCCAGCAGACCCTGGTGCTCAGCCACCTGCGTGGCCGTGTCGTGCTCCAGGCCGATGGCGGTATCCGGACGGGACGCGACGTTCTCGTCGCCGCTCTGCTCGGAGCCGATCAGTTCGGCTTCTCCACTGCGCCGCTCATCGCGGCCGGCTGCATCATGATGCGCAAGTGCCACCTGAACACCTGTCCGGTGGGCGTGGCGACGCAGGACCCCGTCCTGCGCAAGCGCTTCAAGGGCACGCCCGAGCACGTGGTCAACTACTTCTTCTTCGTGGCGGAGGAGTTGCGCGAGCTGATGGCGACGATGGGCTACACCAAGCTCGAAGACCTCATCGGCCGCTCCGACTTCCTCGACACGCTGGAGGTGATCAACCATTGGAAGGCGCGGGGGCTCGATTTCTCGAAGCTGTTCCATCGCCCCGATGTCGGCCCCGACGTAGCCATCCGGCACACGGAGAAGCAGAAGCATCCGATCGACACGGTGCTCGACCGTCGCCTCATCGAAGGCGCGAAGTCGGCCATCGAGACCGCCGAGCCGGTGGTGCTCAACGAGGTCATCAGGAACTCGGACCGCACGGCGGGTGCGATGCTCTCCGGCGTCGTCGCCAAGCGCTACGGCCACGAGGGCCTGCCCGACGACACCATCACGGTGAACCTCGCCGGCACCGCCGGTCAGAGCTTCGGGGCATGGTTGGCGGCCGGCATCACCGTGGTTCTGACGGGCCACGCCAACGATTACGTCGGCAAGGGGCTGTCGGGCGGCAAGCTGATCATTCGCCCGAGCGACGCGCTGCGGTCGCCCGCCGGGCGGACGATCATGGCCGGCAACACGGTGCTCTACGGGGCGATCGCGGGCGAATGCTACATCCGCGGTTCGGCCGGCGAGCGTTTCGCCGTGCGGAATTCCGGTGCCATCACCGTGGTCGAAGGCATGGGCGACCATGGCTGCGAGTACATGACCGGCGGTGTCGTGGTGTCCATCGGCGAGACCGGGCGCAACTTCGCGGCCGGCATGTCGGGCGGCATCGCCTACGTGCTCGACGCGGACGGCTCGTTTGCCGCCCGTTGCAACCTCTCCATGGTCGATCTCGAACCCATCGAGGAGGAGGACGACGTCATGCGCCGCTTCCACCAGGATGGCGACCTCGAGACCAAGGGGCGCGTCGACATCCTGGCCGACATGTCCGGTCACGACGAGGAGCGCCTGAGCCAGCTCATCACCAATCACCTCAAGTACACGGGCTCCCCGCGTGCCAAGGCGATCCTCGATGATTGGGTCAGCTACCGCACTAAGTTCGTGAAGGTCATGCCGGTGGAATACCGCCGTGCCCTGCGCGAGATGGAGATGGCGCGGATGCCGGTGGCGGCGGAATAGCACTGAGACATAGGATCGGTTTCGATCCGACGTCGTCGAGGGGATCGATGCGGACACTCGTTTCGCGTCGGACCGTGCCTGAGGAGAAGGGATACATGATCGAACGGAGGATCAAGCTTCATCGCGAGGGGCACGAGCAGACCATCCGGCTCCCGGATGAGTTCGCTCTGCCCGGCGACGAGGCGATCCTTCGCTTGGAGGCCGGCCGTCTGACGCTCGAAGCCGTCGGACAACTTTCCCTCCTGTCGACCCTTTCGCGCCTCATGCCTCTGGACGATGCGTGGCCCGAGATCGAGGACCGTCTTCCGGAGCCGGTTGATCTCTAGTGCGCTACCTGCTCGACACGAACATCCTGTCGGCCCTCGTTCGCGCTCCCAATGGGCTCTTGCGAGACACGATTGCGCGGGTGGGGGAGTCGAACGTCTATACGAGTGTGGTGGTGGCCTCGGAACTGCGTTTCGGTGCTGCAAAAAAAGGATCCGAACGCCTGACCCGGCAGGTGGATGCGGTTTTGGGTGCGATCACCGTCGCATCCCTCTCTGTGCCCATCGATCACACCTATGGCGAACTGCGCCGACTTCTCGAGGCGGCTGGAACACCGATCGGAGCGAACGACCTGCTGATCGCGTCGCACGCGATTTGCGATGGCAGTATTTTGGTGACGGACAATGTCGGTGAGTTCTCGTGGGTGCCGATGCTCGACGTCGAGAACTGGTTGAGACCGTAGCGAGCTCGCTCGCGAAAGAAGAATTGGTCTCCGCTTCGTGCGGAGCGCTTTGGGTGAGTGGGGCTTTAGGTCATGGGCAAGATCACGGGTTTCCTCGAGTTCGACCGGCAGGAGCAGAAGTATCAGCTCGCAGCGGACCGCGTGCGGCACTTCCGCGAGTTCACGCTGCCCCTCGATGAGCACGACCTGAAGAAGCAGGCGGCGCGCTGCATGGATTGCGGCATCCCGTTCTGCCATGGGCCGACCGGTTGCCCCGTGCACAACCAGATCCCCGACTGGAACGAACTCGTTTTCCAATCGGATTGGGAGGAGGCCGCGCGCAACCTCCACTCCACCAACAACTTCCCGGAATTCACCGGCCGCGTCTGCCCGGCGCCGTGCGAGGAAGCCTGCACCCTCAACCTCGAGAACCAGCCCGTCGCGATCAAGACGATCGAGCAGGCCATCGCCGACCGCGCCTGGAACAACGGCTGGGTGAAGCCGGAAATCCCCGCCACCCGCACCGGCAAGAAGGTCGCCGTCATCGGTTCCGGACCGGCCGGAATGGCCGCGGCGCAGCAGCTCGCCCGCGTCGGCCATAACGTCCATGTCTTCGAGCGCGAGCCGAAGGCCGGCGGTCTGCTGCGCTACGGCATCCCCGATTTTAAGATGGAGAAGCGCCATATCGACCGGCGCGTGAAGCAGATGGAAGCGGAGGGCGTGACCTTCCATTACGGCGTCAATGTCGGCGTGACGAAGCCGCTCGACGAACTCACCGCCGAGTTCGACGCGGTGCTCTTCGCCGGCGGCGCCGAGGACCCGCGCAATCCGCAGCTTCCCGGCCAGGAACTCGCCGGCGTGCATTACGCGATGCCGTTCCTCGTCCAATCGAACCGCAGGGTCGGCGCCGAGCCGATGCCGGGCAACGGCGAATTGCCGATCCTCGCCACCGCCAAGAACGTCGTGGTGATCGGTGGCGGCGATACGGCTTCGGATTGCGTCGGCACCTCATTCCGCCAGGGCGCCCTGTCGGTGACGCAGCTCGACATCCGGCCGCGCCCGCCCGAGCGCGAGGACAAGCTCTCGGTCTGGCCCTACTGGCCGACCAAGATGCGGACCTCGTCGAGCCAGGCGGAAGGTGCCGAGCGCGAGTTCCAGGCCGCGACTTTGCGGCTGGAGGGCAACAAGAAGGGCAAGCTCACGGGCGTCGTCTGCACCCGCGTGGACGAGAAGCGCCAGCCGGTCCCCGGCGGCGAGTTCACCCTGCCGGCGGATCTGGTCTTCCTCGCCATCGGTTTTGCCGGCTCGCTCCGCAAGGGCCTGCTGGAGGAATCCGGCGTCGTCATGGACAAGCGCGGCAATGTCACCGCCAACGAGCTCGATTACCGGACGTCCAACGAGAAGATCTATGCCGCCGGCGACATGCGCCGTGGCCAGTCTCTCGTGGTCTGGGCGATCCGCGAAGGCCGTCAGGCGGCGCGCTCCATCGACGAGGCGCTGATGGGATCGAGTGTCCTGCCGCGCTGAGGTAACGATCCGGGGCCGGCTTAATGCTAGGCCCCGGCGACTGAAGCTCTTATCGAGCTCGGCGCCGCCACGCCGGGATCAGCCCGGCGGCCATTTGAAATCGTCGGCCCGGCCCGGCTGAGGCATGGGCGCCGAGCCACGCTGGAGCACTCGCTCCACGTTCCCCGATGCGTCGCCGTCGCGCGGCCGTCCGCTGATGAGCGTGCCGCCGGGGGTCACTTCGGCGCGGCCGAGGGGTAGGACCGGGCCAAACGCGGGCTTTACCGGCAGGGCCGGGATGCCGGGAGGCTCCGGCAGGCTCGGCAGCATCGCGGTGATCTGGCGGTCGATCGCAGCGGTATCGTCGAGTTTCGGCGCCTCGTCATCGAGAAGGGGGCCGGGAACCGTCGCCACGGGCGCGACGGCCGGCGCCTCCGCGGGGTTGGCGCCCATGAGACGTTTGAGTTCGACATCGGCGAAATGCGCGATCTTGCGGGCGCCCGCCTTAGTGAAATGCACGCCGTCCGACGTCCGCAGCTTGGCTTCCTGCCCTTCCAGGTCGGGGCCGGTCATGGTGAAGCGGTTGCGGTCGTCGACGAAGCCCGGCCAGATGTCGACATAGTTCCCACCCGCTTTCGCGACGCGGTCGCGGATCAGATCGTTGATCGTCGCGATGTCTTTCGTCAGCGGCTCGCTGCGCATGGGCGGCGCGCCCACCCAGATCAACGGAATCTTCTGGTTCGCGAAGACCTTGGCCAGGGCGTCCACGCGGTCGCGGTAGATCTCGCGCCAGCGTTCCGTCCCGGGGTCCACAGTCTCCGTTCCCTCACGGATGGGCTGGCGATCGTTCGCGCCGAGCATTACCACGGCATAGGAGACCTTCGGGCTCGTCTTGAGGAAATCCTCCGCCGCCTTCGGCCAGTCGACCACGTCCTTCCGGACGAGACCGCTATCGGCCTTCGTGCGGTCGAGGATCGCCACATCGGCATTGTCCTCGAACACGTCGTCGAGGCCACGGCCGAGATAGCTCGCCAGGGAATCGCCGAACACGGCGATGCGGATCGACGGCTCCGCTTTGGGCTGAACCGGCTTCGGCTGGGCGATCACCGGGGCCGGGCGAGGCCGCTTCGTGTAGGAGCGCTGGCTCTCCCCAATGGTCGGCGGCCGCGGACGGGTGGGGCGG
>NZ_VMOA01000016.1 GCF_020662345.1 Methylobacterium sp. W2
GGGGTGCGCGCCACGCCGTTGGCCCAGGCGGCCTGGAGGATCGTGCCGGCGATCGGCACGGCGAGATGCCCGCCGGTCTGGCCACGCCCCAGGGTCCGGCGGGTGCCGTCGGCATTGTCGTAGCCGACCCAGACCACGATGGTGATCTCGTTGGTGAAGCCGGCAAACCACGCGTCGTTCTCGTTCTCGGACGTGCCGGTCTTGCCGGCGATCGAGCCGGAGAAGCGGGCGAGGGCCGCCGCCGTGCCGTGGTTTGTGACCCCCTGCAGCATGGTCTTCAACTGGTAGAACGCGACCCTGTCGGCCGAGCCGATCCGCACCGGCTCCTTCGGCTCGCGCTTGTAGAGGACCGTCCCATCGCGCTCCACCGCCTCCAGCGCGTAGGGCGCGGGGCGTGCGCCCTCATTGGCGATCGCGCCGTAGAAGGCGGCGAGATCGACCATGCGGACCGGCTGCGAGCCCAGGACGAACGGGTAGTAGCGCTCGCATTCGGCATAGAGCTGCGCTTCGAGGGCGAGGTCGCAGATGCGGGTGAGGCTCGCCGGCGCGGTGTCGGCGATGCCGCCCTGGAGCAGCCGGGCGGTGACGAGGTTCTTCGAGAATTCGAGGCCGCGCCGGAGGGTCGTCGCGCCCGAGCCGCCGCCATCGTAGTTCTTCGGGCTCCAGGACTGGCCGACACCGCCGATGGGCGGCAGGGTCACGCTGGCATCCATCACCAGGGTGTTGGGCTGGAGGCCGGCATTGAGCGCGGCGAGATAGGTCAGCGGCTTCAGGGTCGAGCCGGGCTGGCGCACGGTCTGGGTCACCCGGTTGAGCTGGCTCAGCGGGTAGGAGAAGCCGCCGTCCATGGCGAGAATGCGCCCGGTGCGGTTCTCCAGCACCACGGCCGCGCCCTGGACGGAGGGGCGCACGCGCAGATCCGCACGGAGAACCTTGGCCTTGGGGTCGCGCAGCTTCACCCGTACCACGTCGTAGAGCTGCAGGCGGCCCTTGGCGATGCCCGGATCGAGGCTGACGATCCGCCCGTCGGCGAGCCCGGCCTTCACCGGACCGCGCCCCGGTTCGAGCACCACGGCCAGGGGCCAATGCACGTCGTAGAGCACCGGCCGCGCGCTCTCCAGGGCGCGCTGCCAGACGGGTTTCTGCGCCACCGGCTTCGGCCCGGCGGCCGCCGCAGGGGCGGGCTTGACGGGCGCAGCTTTCGGTTTCGCCTCGCCGCCGACGACGAGGGGAACCGACTGGACCGATCCCTCCACGGCCGGCGCGGCCCCGCCGAGCTTCGCGACGCTGTCGGCGAGGTTGAATTCCGGTCCCTCGTAGCGCTGGCGCCCGGTGGCGCGCTCGTAAGTGGCGAGCCCGTCCTGCAGGGCGGATTCCACCGCGGTCTGGAGGCCGGCATTGATGGTGGAACGCACCACGTGGGAGGCGGAGGTGAGGGAGTCGATGCCGGCGAAGGTGCGCGCCTCGCGGGTGAGGTGATCGACGAAGTAGAACCCCGAATCCCGCCGCGTGGTCTCGATCGGCTTCAACCCGAGGGGGGCGTTGGCGGCCTCGCTCAGTTGCGCCTCGGTGATGACGCCCTCGTCCTTCATCCGCGCCAGGACATAGGCGCGGCGCTCCTTGGCGCGGTCGGGATACTTGTCCGGATTGTAGAAGTTCGGCCCCTTCGGCATGCCGCCGAGCAACGCCGCCTCCGGCACCGTGAGCTGCCCTACCGATTTGCCGAAATAGCTGCGCGCGGCCATCTCGATCCCGTAGGAGCCGCGGCCGAGATAGATGCCGTTGAGGTAGAGTTCGAGGATCTGCGGTTTGCCGAGGATCCGCTCCAGGCGCGAGGCCACGATCATCTCGCGGATCTTGCGCTCGTAGGTGACGTCGTCGCCCACGGACAGGTTCTTGACCACCTGCTGGGTGATGGTGGAGCCGCCGGCCGAACGACCGGGGGAGGCGAGGTTGCCGATGAAGGCGCGGATGACGCCGCGCTCGTCGATACCCTTGTGGGTCTCGAAGCGCTTGTCCTCGGCGGCCACGAACGCCTTTTGCACCATCACCGGCACGTCGGAGATCGGCACGCTTAGACGGCGCCCGTTGGCCTCGAACGCCTCGGCGTAGCGCTTGCCCGCCCCGTCGAGGATCAGGCTCGCGCCGGGCAGCTTACGGTCCTTCAGGTCCTGGGCCGAGGGCAGGTCGGCCACGGCCTTGTTGTAGAAGGCGATCACTTCGCTCGCGTCGAAGGGCGAGTTCGCCGGGTCCTCGCCCTTGCAGAATTGGCGGTAGCTCGTGTTGAGCTCGCCGATATCGAGCCCGTGCAGGAGCTTCGGGGCCGAGGCACCGGCGATGGCCGAGGGGTCCTCCATCGCGGTGGAGATCAGCTCGTCGAGGTTGATGTCCTCGATGTCGAAGGCTTTCCGCATATGGGCGCAGCCGTCGCGCAGGATCTGCACCACCTGGCCCTTGTCGGCCACCGGATCGAACTGCGTCTTCACCGCATCCGGCCGCGTCGTCACCTGACTGAGCGTCAGCGCCGTCGCGAACAGCTTGATCAGGATGATGTTCATCGCGGGGAGGGCACCGGAGGTTCAATCACGCAGGGTCTGTTGAGGCAAGCTCCTCCCCCTTGGTGAGGAGGGAAGGGCGCCATCCCGCAGCCGAAATGCGATGCACAACGCGGCTGATTTAAGGAGACCCTCGATATCCCGCGACGTCGGTAAACCGATGGGAGGGGGGATATCCAGCGTCGCGTCCCATCGAGTCGGTGGCGCTTTGCTCCTTCGTGTAGGAACAAGATCGAAGGGGATTCGATACCCATACCTTGTCCAATCGCGTCGCCGATGATACACATAACGTATCACGTAGTGCGCGCATGATTCAGAGCTTTGCAGACAAACGCGTCGAAGCCTTGTTCGACGATGGAACGAGCTACAGGCCCTGGCGTGCTTTCGAGGCCGCGGCCAAACGCAAGCTCGATATTCTCGATGCCGCAACGACCCTGGACGATCTGCGGTCCCCCCCGGGAACCGGCTCGAACGTCTCAGGGGTGATCGTGCCGGGCAGTACAGCATCCGCATCGACGACCAGTGGCGCCTTTGCTTCCGATGGACAGCACAAGGACCGGAGCAGGTCGACATCGTCGATTACCATTGAGACACGAAGGAGATCGAACATGTCTCGCATTCGCACGCATCCGGGTGAAGTTCTGGCCGAAGAATACCTCGCCCCACTTGGGCTTTCCGCCCGGCAGGTCGCGGCCGAGATCGGTGTTCCCCCCAACCGCCTGTCCGAGATCATCCGCGAACGACGTGGTGTGAGTGCCGACACGGCGATCCGGCTCGGTGTCCGCTTCGGCACATCGCCCCAGTTCTGGCTCAACCTCCAGAACGCGCACGATCTGTCCAAGGCACGCGCGACGATGGACTACTCCACCACCCGCTCCTGCGAACCCCAGACCGTTCCGGTGCCGTAGAGGGGAGCCGAGGCTCCCCCTACTTGTTCCGCCCCAGCAGCACGAGCCACCCGATTCCGATCACGCAGACCATCGCGCCCACCGTCACGAAGGCCGGGGTGCCGAGGTCCATGAAGCGGGGGGCGAGCTGCGTCGCGAAGGCGGCGACGATGAGCGCCACGGCCACGCGGGCGGCGGCGCGCTCGATGCCGCGGGTGAGCTTGTCGATGCCCTTCAGCTCGATCTCGACGGTGACGCGGCCCTGCTTCAGGCGCACCAACATGAGATGGATCAGGGTCGGCAGTTCGGAGGCCGCGCCGAACAATCCGGCGCCCACCGCCTCGACCTTGCGGGTGATGCCCTTAATCGAGAATTGCGAGGCGAGCTTGCTCTTCACCGTGGGTCCGGCGGCGGTGAAGAGGTCGAATTTCGGGTCGAGATGGCGCATCACCCCGTCCGCCGTCACCAGGCCCTTGAACAGGATGGCGAGATCCGTGGGCATGGCGAGGTCGTTCTCGCGGGCCATGGTCATGAAGTCGGTGAGGAGGTCGCCGAAATTCAGCACCGAGCCGGCATGGCGGTTGATGAAGGCCTGCGACGAGGATTCGAGCTTGGTGAGGTCGGGGTTGCTCGATCCGGTCCAGTCCAGCAGCACGGCCATCAGCCCGTCGGAATCCTCCTTCAGCATCGCGCCGATGAGCATCAGGAGCTGGGTGCGGCGGCGCTCGGACAGGCGGCCGATGATGCCGAAATCGATGAAGCCGATGCGGTCGCCGGGCATCACCAGCATGTTGCCGGGATGCGGATCGGCGTGGAACACGCCCTCGATCAGCGCCATGTTGAGGAAGGCGTCGGTGCCCTTCTGAGCGACCTTGACCTTGTCGACCCCGGCCGCGTCCAGGCGGGCATGGTCGTTGGGCGGGATGCCGTGGATGAATTCCTGGACGAGGACGCGCTCGGAGGTGAACTCCCAGTGGATCTTGGGGATGACGATGTCGTCCCGGTCGGCGAAGATCGCCGCGATGGTCTCGCAGTTGCGCGCCTCGTTGATGAGGTCGAGCTCGCCGTAGAGGCCGCTGGCCAGATGGCGCATCTGCTCATGGGGCTGGTAGCGACCGAATTCCGGCCATTCCTGAACCACGATCCGGGTCGCATGCGCCAGGAGGCGCAGATCCGCCTCGATGATCTTGCGCAGGCCCGGGCGCAGGACCTTCACCACCACTTCCTCGCCGGACATCAGCCGCGCCCGGTAGACCTGCGCGATCGAGGCCGCGGCCAACGGCACCGTGTCGAACTCGGCGAAGATCTCCGAGGGCGGCGCCCCGAGATCGGCCTCCAATTGCGGGCGGATCTTGTCCCAGGCGATGGGCCGGACCTGGCTGTGGAGCTTCTCCAGCTCCTCGGTCCATTCCGGCGTCAGCAGGTCCGGCCGGCTCGCCAGGATCTGGCCGAGCTTGATGAAGGTCGGCCCCAGGGCCTCGATCGCCCGGCGCACGCGCTGCGGCTGAGACAGGCGCGCCACGTCGACCTGCGGCCGGCGGCGCTTGGCGAACCGCGCCAGATGGCCGAGGCCGAGGCGTTCCACCACCTTGGTGACGCCGAAGCCGATCAGGACGGCGGCGATCTCGCTCAGGCGCTGCCGGTCGCGTGCGGCGACGAAAGCGGTTTTCAGCATGTGCTCAAGGGACTGCCCCGGCTGGCGTGAGGGTGGCCGTGTCGTCGTCTCAGGCCGGCGGGCCTGTCCTGGACGGTGCCGGTGTCCAGATAGGCCACGTCTAGGAAGCCGGCGAGGCCGAATTTTGGCGGCGCAGCGGCAATCGTCGGCACCCGGCCCCCGCGACCGGTTTTGCGTGCCGGACCCCGCGACGCTCCCAAGGCCTGAGCGAGGGGTAGCGTTGGCTTGCCGAGGCGAACCCGCTTAGACAGGCGGCTCCCGCGCGATCCTCGCGCACACAATCGACGGAGAGACGGTCCCGATGGCAGGCACGCCCCGCGCCGGAATCATCCCGGTGACGCCCTTCCAGCAGAACTGCACCCTGATCTGGTCCGACGAGACCAAGGTCGGCGCCGTGGTCGATCCCGGCGGCGACCTCGACCGGATCGAGGCCGCGATCCGCGACCAGGGCATCACCATCGAGAAGATCCTGCTCACCCACGGCCATATCGACCATGCCGGGGGCGCCGACGAGCTGCGCGAGCGTCTTGGCGTGCCCATCGAAGGCCCGCACGAGGCCGATCGCTACCTCCTCGACAGCCTTCCCGAGACGGGGGCGAATTACGGCATCGACGGGGCTCGCGCGGTGACGCCGGACCGCTGGCTCGCCGAGGGCGACGCGGTGAGCGTGGGCGATCTCGCCTTCGACATCTTGCATGCGCCCGGCCATTCGCCCGGCAGCGTCGTCTTCGTCAGCCGCGACGCGCGCTTCGCCCTGGTGGGAGACGTGGTGTTCAAGGGCTCGGTCGGCCGCACCGACCTGCCCGGCGGCAACCACGACCAGCTCATCCGCGCCATCAAGGAGAAGGTCCTGCCGCTGGGCGACGACATCGCCTTCATCCCCGGCCACGGCCCCACCAGCACGCTGGGCGAAGAGCGGATGACGAACCCGTTCCTGCAGGAGTGAGGCTCTTGCAGGAGTGAAGCTCTTGCAGGAGTGAGATCGAACACCGGCCGGGGATGTCACTCGGCGGTCTTGATCTTCCGGGCCGGGCTTCTGCGGGTACGAGGAACGTCCGCGCCGATGTCTTTCAGACGTACGGCGCGGCCTTCCGGAAACGTCACCAAAAGTTGGAGATCACCGCCGATCGCCTGCACATAGGCACGCAAGGTCGACAGCTTCATGTCCGCGCGCTTCTCGAGGCGCGAAACATAGACCTGACGGCCACCCAGCCGTTCGGCGACGGTTGCCTGGGTGATCTCTTTGGCACGTCGCAGATCTCTCAACGCGAACTCCTCGGCGATCAGTTCGGCGCCGCGCGCCCTGATCCGCGCCTGTCGTTCGGGCGGAAGCGCTGCGAGGAGGTCGTCCGCCGAGATAGGGTGATGGTCATCGGTCACCGGGAGCTCCCATCCCTGTGCATGGCCTTTAGATGCTGGTCGAACCGAGCGTCGGCCCGCTTGATCAACGCGGTGTAGAAACGTTTCCCCGAAACACCGGACTTGTCCCCGGCAACGAGGAGAATGCGTGTTCGAGCGGGATCGAAGGCGAAGGCCACCCGCCAGACACCATCACCCGCCTCGAAGCGAAGCTCCTTCATATTGGCATGCTTCGAACCGTTGAGCGTATCCGCCCCGGGCCGTCTCAATCGAGGGCCCGCGACCTTCAACAGCTCGATCATGGCCAGCAACTCGTCCTGGACCGCCTCTTGCAGTTCATCGAACTCGCGCCGGAGTTCATGGTGTAGCTCGACCTGCCGGACCATTTTTCATACCCTGCATGGTATGTTTTCGAAAGGGTCGACACGACCCTCGTTGCAGATCGAGATTGCAGGGAGCTCCAGCGTGGCGGCAAGCCTCGGAGTCGTCGGGAAGACACGGGGACCGCCTGTGCTCATGCGGTGCATTTTCAAGGCGCACCGCTTATATATAGCCCACTGAACGAATCGCAGGCGCGCCCGGGGCTCCAGCCGTGGCACGAAAATCAAGCAAAGACCCGCCTGCCTGGGGAACTTGATGTCCGACATGACCGACGACGACACCTCCCGCAACCTGGCGGCCACGGCCTATGGCGCGGAATCGATCCGCGTGCTCAAGGGCCTGGATGCCGTGCGCAAGCGGCCCGGCATGTATATCGGCGACACCGACGACGGGTCGGGCCTGCATCACATGGTCTACGAGGTGGTGGACAACGCCATCGACGAGGCGCTCGCGGGCCATGCCGACATCGTCACCTGTACCCTCAATGCCGACGGGTCGGTGACGGTGTCCGATAACGGCCGCGGCATCCCCACCGACATCCACAAGGAGGAGGGGGTCTCGGCGGCCGAGGTCATCATGACCCAGCTCCATGCGGGCGGGAAGTTCGACCAGAACTCCTACAAGGTCTCCGGCGGCCTGCACGGCGTCGGCGTCTCCGTCGTCAACGCCCTGTCGCAATGGCTCCGGCTCCGCATCTGGCGGGGCGGCAAGGAGCACGCGATGGAGTTCCGCCACGGCGATGCGGTCTCGCCGCTGGTGATCGTCGGCGACGGCAACGGCCGGCGCGGCACCGAGGTGTCGTTCCTGCCCTCCACCGACACGTTCACGATGATCGAGTTCGATTACGCGACGCTGGAAAAGCGCCTGCGCGAGCTCGCCTTCCTCAATTCGGGCGTGCGCATCGTGCTCACCGATGCGCGCCATGCCGAGCACAAGCGCGAGGAGCTGTTCTACGAGGGCGGGATCGAAGCCTTCGTGCGCTACCTCGACCGCTCGCGCAAACCCATCGAGGGCATGACGAAGCCGGTCTTCGTGCGGGCCGAGCGCGACAACATCCGCGTCGAGGTGGCGTTGTGGTGGAACGACTCGTTCAACGAGACCGTGCTGCCCTTCACCAACAACATTCCGCAGCGCGACGGCGGCACCCACATGGCGGGCTTCCGCGCCGCCATGACCCGGCAGATCACCGGCTATGCCGAATCCACCGGCATCACCAAGCGCGAGAAGATCACCCTCACCGGCGAGGATTGCCGCGAGGGCCTCACCGCCGTGATCTCGGTGCAGGTGCCGGACCCGAAATTCTCGTCCCAGACCAAGGACAAGCTGGTCTCCTCGGAAGTCCGCCCGGCCGTGGAGAACGTCCTCAACGAGGGCCTCTCCAACTGGCTCGAGGAGAACCCGTCCCAGGCAAGATCCGTGATGGGCAAGGTCATCCTCGCGGCCTCCGCCCGCGAGGCGGCGCGCAAGGCCCGCGAGACCGTGACCCGCAAGGGCGTCCTCGACATCGCGTCCCTGCCGGGCAAGCTCGCCGATTGCCAGGAGCGCGACCCGTCGAAATGCGAGATCCTGCTGGTGGAGGGCGATTCCGCCGGCGGCTCGGCCAAGCAGGGCCGCGACCGCCACTTCCAGGCGGTGCTTCCGTTGCGGGGCAAGATCCTCAACGTCGAGCGCGTCCGCGCCGACCGCATGCTGTCCTCGGCCGAGATCGGCACGCTGATCACGGCTTTGGGCGCCGGCATCGGCCGGTCCTCCACCGACCGCGAGGGCTTCAACCCGGACAAGCTGCGCTATCACCGCATCATCATCATGACCGATGCGGACGTGGACGGCTCCCACATCCGCACCCTGCTCCTGACCTTCTTCTTCCGGCAGATGCCGGAGCTGATCGAGCGCGGCTACGTCTATATCGCCCAGCCGCCGCTCTATAAGGCCGCCAAGGGCAAGACCGCGATCTACCTCAAGGACGAGCGGGCGCTCGAGGATTACCTCATCGATGCCGGCGTCGACGGGGCGGTGCTGCGGCTCGCCTCCGGCGCCGAGTTCGGCGGCCCGCAATTGAAGGTCCTGGTGGAGGAGGCGCGCCAGTTCCGCGGCCTGATGCAGGCGCTCCACACCCGCTACGACCGCGCCACGGTGGAACAGGCGATGATCGCCGGGGCCTTCCGCACCAACGTGGACGAGAACCCCGCCGAGGCGACGAAGCGCGCCACCGAGATCGCCCGGCGCATGGACGTCATCGCCGACGATATCGAGCAGGGCTGGGAGGGCTCCGTCAGCGAGGGCGGCTACATCCTGAGCCGGACCCTGCGCGGGGTGCGCCAGGTGGTGACCCTGGACGCCTCGCTCATCGCCTCGCAGGAGGCGCGCCGCCTCGCCGACCGGGCCGAGGCCCTGCGCGAGATCTACGGCGAGCCGGTGACCTACGCCCGCAAGGGCGAGGAGACAGTGCTGCACGGGCCGGTCGGCCTGTTCGAGGCGGTGATGGCCTTCGGCCGTAAGGGCCTCCAGCTCCAGCGCTACAAGGGTCTCGGCGAGATGAACCCGCAGCAGCTCTGGGAGACGACCCTCGACAGCGAGGTCCGCTCGCTCCTCCAGGTTCGGATCAAGGACACCCAGGATGCCGACGACCTGTTCGTCAAGCTGATGGGCGACGTGGTGGAGCCGCGCCGCGAGTTCATCCAGGAAAACGCCCTCAGCGTCGCCAATCTCGACGTCTGAATGAATGCGGCCGGGAGGGTCGACATGAGCAATATCATCCGTCCGACCTTCGGACAGCCGCGCAAGCCGGCGCGCGCCGACGACGACCGGGTCGAGGTGACGACCCAGCGCGTCTACGGCGAGGCCGGCGACCATCGCGTCTGCCTCGTGCGCGACGACGAGGCCCCGGAAGGGGATGTCTACAAGGTCGTGGTCGGCCGCCTCGCGGGGCAGGAGGTCAGCACCGTGGCGATCCTCCCGGCGACCCCCGAGGGGGAGATCGACGCCGAGGTGGTCGCCCTGGCGATCCTGCGCACCCTGAGCTTGATCGACGAGGACGACGAGGATCCCGACAGCGCCTGACGCCGAAGCGGGTTCGCATCGGCATGCCAGCGCCCCACCTCGCTCAGGTCGTTCGAGTGTCGCGGGTTTCAGGATGTAAAACCGGCGACGACGTTTGCGAAACCTGCTCAGGGACGCGGCTCTCGTTCCCCGGCGACACGCTGATTGAGATCGATCCGATGGCCGATGCCGGGCCGATGCCCCTGCCGTAACCGACCGGTCGCGCGCCGCGACATCGAGACGACGCCACCGCGCCCTCGTATACAGTTCGAAATCGTGCTGTGCGCCGAGGCCGAAACCGTGTTCTTCGACCTGCCGCGGGAGGACAGAGACATGAGCAGCAACACCGTCGTCATCGCCGTGGCGATCACCGGCTCGGTGCCGCGCAAGAAGGACAACCCGGCTGTGCCGGTGACGATCGCCGAGCAGATCGAATCCACGCATCAGGCCTTCGAGGCCGGTGCGACGCTCGCCCATATCCACGTCCGCAACGACGACGAGAGCCCGTCTTCCGACCCGGACAGGTTCGCCGCCGTGCAGGAAGGCCTGCGCAGGCACTGCCCCGGAATGATCGTGCAGTTCTCCACCGGAGGACGCGGGCGCGACCCGGCCGCGCGCGGCCTTTCGCTGAAGCATCGGCCCGACATGGCGTCGCTGTCCACGGGCTCGGTGAACTTCCCGACCATCGTCTACGAGAACTCCGCCAGCCTCGTGACCGCCCTCGCCAGCCAGATGAAGACGTATGGCGTCCGGCCGGAGATCGAGATTTTCGACCTCTCGCACCTGCACGGCGCCAGGCGCCTCGTGGAGTCGGGTCTCATGGATGCGCGCCCGCATGTGCAGTTCGTCATGGGCGTCCAGAACGCCATGCCGGCGGACGAACGCCTGCTCGACATATTACTCGGCGAGATGCGGCGCATCCTGCCCGAGGCGACCTGGACCGCGGCCGGCATCGGCCGCAATCAGGCGGTCGTCATGGAATGGGCCCTGGCTCGCGGGGCCGACGCGGTCCGCACCGGCCTGGAGGACAATATCCGCATCACGAAGGACCGCCTGGCGGCCAGCAACGCCGAACTCGTCGGCCGCGCCGTGGAGGCGGTGACTCGCCATGGCAGGCGGGTGGCCAACCCGGCCGAGGCTCGCACCGCCCTCGGACTGGGAACCTGACGGATGAGCGTTTCGGCCCTCGGTTCGGACCTGCTCGGGCCTCTCTTCGCAACCACGGCACTGCGCGCCAGCGACCTGGAAGGCGATACGATTTCCCAAGCCAGAGTCTGACCGCGCATGCCTCTGATCCGAGCCAACGGCACCGACCTCAATGTCGACCTGTCCGGACCGCCGGGCGCGCCGGTCCTCGCCCTGTCGAACTCTCTCGGCACCACGCTCGCAATGTGGGACGGCATGGCGACGGACCTGCGCGGCTTCTATCGGATCCTGCGCTACGACACGCGCGGCCACGGCGCCTCGCCGGCCCGTGATACCGAGACCCGGATCGAGGATCTGGCGGCCGATCTCATCGGCCTTCTCGACGCCCTTGGCATCGAGAAGGCGCATCTCGCGGGGCTCTCCCTCGGCGGCATGACCGTCCAGGCCGTGGCGGCGAAGGCCCCCGAGCGGGTTCTCAGCCTCGGCCTGATGGCGACCGCCGCCCATCTCCCCAGCCGCGAAAGCTGGAGCGAGCGGGCCGCGACGGTGCGGAGGCAGGGGACGGCAGCGATCGTGGAGGCCACTCTCGGGCGGTGGTTCACCGCCGATTTCCGCGAGGCATCACCCGCTGTCCTCGCGACGATTAGAGAAGACTTCGTCGCCTGCGACCGAACCGGCTACGCCCGCGCCTGCGAGGCCATCGGCGAGATGGATCTGAGGCCCATACTTGGGCGCATCCAGGCGCCGACCCTCGTCATCGCAGGGCGCGACGACCCGTCCACACCCCCGCCCATGGCCGAAGAGATCTGCGCCGGCATCCCTCAGGCGGAACTCGTCCTCCTGCCGCGAGCGGCTCACCTCCTCGCCGTCGAGCATCCGGGCATGGTGGCCGCCCATCTCGGCGCCTTCCTCGGCCGGCACTGAAGCAAGGTCTCCGCAACCGGAGCTCTCGGGTTGGCGGACGGGCTGGAGAACCGCAAGGCGGTGCTGGGGCGGCACATGTCGAGTGCTCCCTCGCCGGCGCCGGCCATACGGCGCCGATCCTGATCCGACGTCGGGCTGCCGCACTCACGCCGCCACCGATAGTCCGTCGCTGAACTCACGCCGAGCGTTCGGATGGCATCTACGACGCTCTCGCCCTGTGAGATCGGCACATCCGTCTGCCTTGGCGTGGCAGCACCCTCCTCAGGCTTCGGGTGCTTTGCCATCGTGTCCGTCCTCGAGGCTCGAAAGCCTTACCACCGGGCGGACCGCTTCATGGACGACGAACCAGCCCTTGACCTCAGTCTGGAGTTATTCTAATTAACAACTATGCGGCGGCGGGGGCCGGGATGCCCCCTCTGCCTGGACCGGAACTGTGGGAGATACACATGGCACACAGCACCAGCGCGGCCTGCGAGAGCTGCCGTTTCTTTGACGATCACAAGATCAATGGCGGTCTCTCGGCCGGCGACGAAGGTCTCTGCCGCTACAACCCGCCGGTGAGCCAGCCCGAGCCGAAGTCGCCGGGCCTGTGGCCAGTGGTGGCATCCAAGGATTGGTGCGGCCACTTTACCTCCGAGATGACGGCGGCCGAGTAAGACAGCTTTCCTCGTCGATGGCGGGATCAGGGTCGGTGCGTAAGCGCCGGCCCTTTTTCATGCGGCATCGTCTGCGACGAGACGCGCCGAACCTCACGAAGAATTCTGTCGCGGCCCTCGCGAAATCCGCTAGGACGCCGTGAGCCGGTCATGATCCGGTCACGTTCACATCCGAAGCCGGGGCCTTCAGACGAGGGGCGGCTCCCGCCACCGCGTGCTTGACCACGCGCCCCGGACGGGCGGACGGCATGGGCACGGACGGTCGCGTTTCGGGGCGGGTTAAGGATGTTGTTGATGACGTATCGACCCATTTCGGCCATGGCCGGGCGCCTCCTGGCGCCGGTGGCCGGTCTTGCGCTCAGCGCGATATCCGGGCTCGCCATGGCGGCTCCCAACGATCCGAGCGGAACCTGGCTCACCGAGGATGGGCGGGCTCGCGTCCGCCTCGAGAAATGCGGCGCGAAGAACGATCACCTGTGCGGCTACGTCGTCTGGCTGAAGGTGCCGCTGAACGACAAGGGCCAGCCGCGGATCGACTTCAAGAATCCCGACCCAAAGAAGCAGGCCCGCCCCTCGCTCGGCCACCAGCTCGTCATGGGCATCAAGCCGAACGCCGAGAACCATTACGAAGGCAAGATCTACAACGCCGAGGACGGGTCGTTCTACGACGTGACGATCTGGAGCGAGAAGCCCGGCGAGCTCACCGTGCGCGGCTGCATGCTGCGCTTCATGTGCATGTCGCAGGCCTGGGCCAAGGTCACCGATACGGTGCCGGGCCAGATCACCGGCCCGACCAACGGCCCCGGCGGCCCCCGCTCCGATCCGGAATGGGCGCCCAAGCCCGCGCCGGCCTCGGCCACCGGCGCGACCGTTGCCCCGACCCCGAAACCCGCCTCGAGCGCACCGAAGCCGGCGGCCAAGCCCGCCGAGTAGGCCAGCGCCACGGCGCGCCCGTCGACGTCGCTTCTGAAAGCGCCACCCTCCCGGATGCGAGATCCGGGAGGGTGGTTTTCGCGCCCCGCCGTCACTCCGTCAGGGCGGCGTAGGTCAGCACCCGCAATTCCCGTCTGATCGGCAGGGCCGAGGACGGGATCAGCTGGGCCAGCATCACCACGGCAAGGTCCTCGGCCGGATCGATCCAGAACGCGGTGCTCGCCAATCCGCCCCAGGCGACCTCGCCCGGCGTGCCGACGATCTGCGCCCGTGCCGGGTCGAGCATCACCGAGAATCCGAGCCCGAAGCCGATCCCGGTATAGGAGGATTCGGAGAAGCGGGGCTGTCCCATCGAGGCGAGGTCGCCGCCGAGATGGTTCATCAGCATCAAATCCACCGTCTTGCGGCCGAGGAGCCGCACGCCGTCGAGAGCGCCGCGCCCGAGGATGAAGCGGCAGAAGCGCATGTAATCCGACGCCGTCGAGACGAGTCCTCCGCCGCCGGAAGCGATCGCGGGCTTGGCGGCGAAGCGGCTTCCCACCGCGTCGTCGTAGAGCTTGAGGCTGCGGTCGCGGAACAGGCTGTAATTGGCCGCCAGCCGCGAGACCTTGTCGGCCGGCACGAAGAAATCCGTGTCGACCATGCCGAGCGGGTCGATGACCTTGGCTTTGAGGAAGTCGCCGAAATCCTGGCCCGAGACCACCGCGACGAGGTGGCCGAGGAGGTCGGTGGCGACGCTGTAGTTCCATTCCGCGCCGGGCTGGGCGAGGAGGGGCTGACGCGCCAGCCGGGCGACCACCTCGGCGAGGCTCGCATCCTGGTTCTCGCCGAAATCGACGCCGTTCTGCCGATAGAGCGCGTCGACGAGGGTCGCCTCCATGAAACCGTAGGTGAAGCCCGCCGTATGGGTGAGGAGGTCGCGGATGGTGATCGGGCGCTCGGCGGGCACGGTCTCGGCCTTCACCCGGTTGCCACCGGTGAAGACCCGCATCTCGGCAAATTCGGGCAGGAAGCGGGTAATCGGGTCGTCGAGCTGGAAGCGCCCCTCCTCGTAGAGCATCATCACGGCCACCGAGGTCAGCGGCTTCGTCATCGAGTAGATGCGGGTGATGGTATCGGCGGCAAACGGCGTCGCGCGGGCGATGTCGGCCAGACCATGGGCGCGGAAGAACGCGGTCTCCCCGCGCCGCGACAGCATCACCGAGAGGCCGGCGAGCTTGCCCTCGGCCACCAGCCTGCGCATCCAGCCATCGACCCGCTCGAGCCGCTCGGGGCAGAGGCCGAGGGTTTTTGGGTCGGCTACCGAGATGTCCTGCATGCGCGCCACTCCGTCTTCACCGCCATCGGGCGGCCGTCTCGTCGAACCTGACCTCGGGCTTTAGAGCATCGCTCGGCGCCATGGGTACCGGTATTTGCCGGCTGTCGGTGATACGCCGAAGGTCCGCCGCATGGCGCATGAAGACCCGTCGCATGGCGCATCGAAGGCCCGTCGCGTGGCGCATGGAAACCGCCGGCCGTGGCGCTCACCAGCCCATGTTTCCCGGGCCGCCCTTGAACGGGCCGACGACCTCCGGCGTGATCCAGCCGCCATAGAAGCCGCCGGGCTGCGGCTCGACCTTGAGGTCATCGACGAAACAGGCCTCCATCGCCCCGGCATAGAAGGCGACGAAGCCGGCAATGGCTGTGAAATCCGGTGTGGGCGCCGGGTAGGCCCAGGCCGCGCCCGGCGCCCGATGGCCGCCGGCCACGACATCGAAGAGGACGGCGCGGCCCTTCCATTCGCAGATCCCCGCCGTCCTGGCCGGTCCGAGCACGCCGTCGGCCACGTCGCCGGGGGGCAGGTAATAGGTCGGCGGGTGGCTGGTTTCCAGCACGCGGTACCCCGCCACCGTCTCGGCGACGGTCACGCCGGCGAGGACCACGCGCAGGCGCCGGGCGACGCGCTCCAGCCGCGGCGGGCGGGGATAATCCCACACGCTTTCCTGGCCGGGACCGCAGGGCAGGGGGGTCGGGTGCATCGGACTCATCCAAATTCGAAGGGCTATCAGGGGGTTGTCGGTCGGGCGTCCCCCCGGAGCCGGGGGACCGCTGTCGCGACGGGGCCGGCGCGGAGGCGATATTCGAGACACGGCGTTTGCGCGTGGCGCGGGCCATGCTAGCCCGGCTCGCGACGCGGATGATAGGAACTCGGCCGCTCTGATGGATCGGCCGTCTCGGTGAGCCGGCCCTCCCGAGCCAGACACCCTGGAAAGATGCCTGTGACGGATTTCGCCCTCTTTCTCGATTTCGACGGCACCCTCGTGGAGATCGCTCCGCGACCGGACCAGGTGGTGGTGCCCCCGGAGCTCGCGCCCGCGCTCCTGCGCTTGCGGGACCGGCTCGGCGGGGCGCTCGCCGTCGTCACCGGCCGCCCCATCGCGGTGATCGACGATTTCCTCTCGCCCGCCAGGTTCGACGTTGCCGGCCTTCACGGGGTCGAGCGGCGGGTCGACGGGGTGGTCTCGGGCGGCAGTGCCGAGGATCATCCCGCCCTCCGCGCCCGCATCACGGGTTTGAAAGACGCCGTGCGCGACCTCGAATCGGTGCTGATCGAGGACAAGGGTGCCTCCGTCGCCGTGCATTGGCGCCTCGCCACGCCCACCGACGCCGCGAAAGCCGAGGAGGCCGTGAAGGCGGCCGCGGCCGATCTCGGCGCCGATTACCGGCTGCAGCTCGGCAAGGCGGTCGGCGAGATCGTCCCGGCCTCGGCGACCAAGGGCCATGCCATCCGCGCCCTGTCCGAAGCGCCGCCCTATGCCGGCCGCCGCGCGGTGTTCCTCGGCGACGACCTCACCGACGAGAAGGCCTTCGCCGTGGTCAACGAGGAGGGCGGGGTCAGCGTCCGCATCGGCGGCAGCGACACCATCGCCACCCGGCGCCTCACCGATCCCGACGCCGTACGCGCCCTCATCTATGCCTGGGCCGATGGCGCGCCGATCGACCCCGACGCCCTGCCGCCCGCCTGAGGGCGCGACCGGCCGCGATCCCGTATCCGGGCCGGTCTTCCCGTCCCAACCGTGACGCTCCGCACGCGCCTCAAAGGCGGGGGAGATGTCAAACTCCGGATTCCAACGCGAAGGACAACCGCACGCATGTTCGAGTTCCCGGTCCTCGTCGGCGATATCGGCGGCACCAATGCCCGTTTCGCACTCGTGCCGGAGCCGGGCGGCAATGCGGAGATCGTCGGCCATGTCCCGACCAACGCCTTCCCCGACCCGAGCACGGCGATCAGCTCCGTTCTCGAAAAGTATGACGGACCGCCGCCGCGCTCGACGATCCTGGCCGTCGCCGCCCGGATCGATGGCCCCGCCGTTCGTCTCACCAATGCGGACTGGGTCATCGAGGGCGCGCGGATCGGCCGGGATTTCGGCCTGTCGCGGGCGGTGGTCGTCAACGATTACGTGCCCGTGGCCGCCGGCGCCGTGGATATCGCCCCCACCGACCTGACGCCGATCGGCCCCTATCGCGACGGCGGGCTGAAGGGCGACCAGGGGACGAGGCTCGTCCTCGGTCCCGGCACCGGGTTCGGCGCGGCGGCGGTCATCCCCTACGCGGACCGGCTCACCATCGTCTCCACCGAAGCGGGACACGTGGATTTCGGCCCCGCCGACGCGGCCGAGGAGGAGATCTGGCGGCATGTGGAGCGGATCGAGGGGCGAGTGACGGTGGAGGCGCTGCTCTCGGGCCCCGGACTCGCGCGTCTCTACAAGGCCGTCCATCTCGCGCGGACCGGGCGGGAGGCGGCGGAGGCCGACCCCGCCATGGTAACCACGCGGGGTGTCGACGGCAGCGATCCTCATGCGGCCGAATCCGTCGCCCTGTTCGCCAAGTTGCTCGGCCGGGTCTGCGGCGACCTCGCCCTGACGTTCCTCGCCACGGGCGGCGTCTATATCGGCGGCGGCATCGCCCCGCGGATCCTGCCCATCCTGGAGAAGGGCGAATTCCGGCGCTCCTTCGAGCACAAGCCGCCCTTCGTCACGCAGATGGAGGCGATCCCCACCAGCGTGATCTCCGTCCAGGACCCTGCCTTCTCGGGCCTCGCCGCCCTGGCGAACCGGTACGACGTGTTCGTCTATCACGGGCAGGTCTGGACGAAGGACTGAACCGGGCGGCTACTCGTCCGAATCGTTGTCGACGTTCTGCTCCGCCTGGTCGTAGGTGTAGCCTTCGAGCCAGTCGGCGCTGTTCTGCGATCCGGCCGGGTAGGGGTTGGACCCATCCGGCTGGCCGGCGATCTTGGCGGCCTTGCCCTCTTCCATCACGGTCTTCGAGACGTAGCCCATCGGTCAGCTCCTCCGCACCGGCGCGATACCCGCCGTCACCGTGCAAGATGAGCGGGCGCCCGGGATTTCAAGGGCGCGGCGTCGTCAGATGCCGTCCCCGGCCACTTCGCGGGCCACGGCCCGCCGGCCGATGTCCCGGCGGCAGAAGCCTTCCGGCCAGTCGATCCGCGACACCGCCGCATAGGCGCGGGCCTGGGCCTCCATCATGCTGTCGCCGGTAGCCGTCACCGCCAGCACGCGGCCGCCATCGGCGACGATACGGCCATTCTCCGCCCGCGTACTGGCCTGGAACACGATGACCGCGGTGTTGGCGCCGGCCTCGGCGATCCCCCGGATGGTCGAACCGCGCATCACCGCGCCGGGATAACCGGCCGCCGCCATCACCACGGTCAGCGCGGCGCGATGAGCGTCGAATTGCAGCGCGATGCCGGTGACGTCGCCCTCGCAGGCGGCGAGCAGGGCCGGTACCAGATCCGAGGCGAGACGGGGCATCAGCACCTGCGCCTCGGGGTCGCCGAATCGGGTGTTGTACTCGATGAGCTTCGGGCCATCGGCGGTCAGCATCAGGCCGGCATAGAGGATGCCGGTGAAGGGCGTCCCGCGCTCGCGCATCCCGGCGAGCGTCGGAGCGATGATCGTGTCCATCACCTCCCGTTCGAGGGCGGGCGTGAGGATGGTGGCCGGGGAATAGGCACCCATGCCGCCGGTATTGGGGCCGCGATCCCCGTCGAACACCCGCTTATGGTCCTGCGCCGTCCCGATCGGCACCGCGTTGGTGCCGTCGCAGAGGGCGAAGAAGCTCGCCTCTTCGCCGAACAGGCATTCCTCGATGACGATCTCGGCACCCGGCTCCCCGAGCATGGAGCGCACCGCGCTCTCGGCCTGCTCCAGGGTCTCCGCGACCACGACGCCCTTGCCGGCGGCGAGCCCATCGGCCTTCACCACGATGGGCGCACCGGATTGCGCCAGATAGGCGAGGGCGGCGTCCCGCTCGGTGAAGCGGGCGAAGGCGGCGGTGGGGATGCCACGCTCGGCGCAGAGATCCTTGGTGAAGCCCTTCGAGCCTTCGAGCTGCGCCGCCGCCCTGGTGGGTCCGAAGGCGCGGATACCCGCAGCCTGGAGATCGTCGACGAGGCCCGCCACGAGGGGGGCCTCCGGCCCGACCACCACGAGGCCGATCCCGGCGGTCTCGCAGAACCGCCTCACCGCCTCATGATCGGCGACCACGAGATCGGGACGGTTCTCGCCGTACTCGGCCGTGCCCGGATTGCCAGGGGCCGTGTACAGGCGGGAACAGAGCGGGCTCTTGGCGATGGCATAAGCCAGGGCATGTTCGCGTCCGCCGGAGCCGATGAGGAGGATGTTCATAAGTCACGCTTCGAAGGACGCGGAAGGCATGCCGGGATGCCGGAGCGAGGGGTCAGGTAGCAAAGGGTCGAGTGGCGAACGGTCGGTCCGAAACATAGCATCGTCGAACGTCCACAGCGCCGGGCGGCGGGCATTCCCGCACAGGGTTTCCCCCGAAAAGCGAGGGATGGAAAGTCTTCCCGCGAAGGACACGATCGAGGAGGCCCCGGCGCGCAATCGCGTCGATGCCCGAAATTCCTCCTCCGACCTCGCGCAATCGACGATCATCGCAGGAACGATCGGGGCCGTCCGCGGGTTGATCGAGGTCATGCCAGGATGTCGCCACTCCGCTGCCCCGCCGATGGTCCCGCAAACCGGGTCCGGACTGCGTTTGTCGCAGTTCCTCGTGAGCGGGCGCCCCTCGGTCCGACCCGTCAACGACAACCGACCGCCGCATGTCCCGGGCTTCTGGCCCTGGGCGCTGGCCATCGGGGTTGCCCCCGTTCTGTCGGGCATCCTCCTGCTGGCCCTCATGTTCTAACGGACAGCGCCGGGGTTTACCCGCGTGCCGGCCCGGCCTAGCGTCAGACGCGCCATGGCCCTTGTTCCTCCCCCCGTCTCGACCTTCGCCGCTTCGCCTCCCGCCGTCTCGAACGCGCCCGAATGGTCGGTGGGCGATCTCGCCTCAGCTCTGAAACGGACGCTGGAAGACGCGTTCGGCCACGTCCGGCTGCGCGGCGAAATCTCCGGCTATCGCGGCCAGCACGGCTCCGGACACGCCTATTTCTCGCTGAAGGACGGCACCGCCCGCATCGACGCGGTGGTGTGGAAGGGAACCTTCAACCGCCTGCGCCAGCGGCCCCAGGAGGGATTGGAGGTCGTCGCCACCGGGCGCATCACCACCTTCGCCGGCAAGTCGTCCTATCAGATCGTCGTCGAGACCCTCGAACCCGCCGGGATCGGCGCCTGGATGGCCCTGCTGGAGGAGCGCAAGCGCGTCCTCTCGGCGGAAGGCCTGTTCGCGCCCGAGCGCAAGCGTGCGATTCCCTATCTCCCCCGGGTCGTCGGAGTGGTGACCTCGCCCACCGGCGCCGTCATCCGTGACATCCTCCACCGGCTGGAAGACCGTTTCCCGAGGCCGGTCCTGGTCTGGCCGGTGCGCGTTCAGGGGGAGGGGGCGGCCGAGGAGATCGCCGCCGCCATCCGTGGCTTTAATGCGCTCGTCCCGTACGGCGCAATCCCACGGCCGGACGTGCTCATCGTCGCGCGGGGCGGCGGCTCGATCGAAGATCTGTGGGCGTTCAACGAAGAGATCGTGGTCCGCGCCGCCTCGGAGAGCACCATCCCCCTGATCTCGGCGGTGGGTCACGAGACCGACACCACCCTCATCGATTTCGTCTCGGATCGCCGCGCGCCGACGCCGACGGGTGCCGCCGAGATAGCCGTGCCGGTCCGCGCCGATCTCGTGGCCGAGATCCGCGACCTCGGCTACCGCCAGGGCGAAGCGGTCCGGCGCAAGCTCGACCGCGAAGGCTCGGACCTGCGTGCGCTCCTGCGCGCCATGCCGGGGGCGGATGCCTTCCTCGCGGGAAAACGCCAACGGCTCGACCTCGCCGAGGCTCGGCTCATGCCGGCGCTGGCCGGCAACGCGCGCGATCACCGGGCGCGGTTCGGACGCCTGCTCGATCGGCTCGGACGGCACCCGCCGGAATTGCGGCTGGCCCAGGCGCGCGGGCGTCTCGCCCTTGTCGCGGACCGTCCTCGTTCCACCCTCCAGAACTACGCGACGCGCAAAAGCGAGGCGCTGGCCTATCTCGGCCAGCGCCTCGTCGTTGCCCGCGAACAGACCCTCGTTCGTGCCCGCACGGAGACCGCCCGCCGCTTCGAGCGCCTGGGCGCCCTCGATACGCGGCTCGGCCAGGCTGTCCGCCGCCTGATCGAGCGGCGGAGCGACAGGCTCGGCAATTTCGCAGCGCTCCTCGGTACGCTGAGCTACCGCGCCGTCCTCGCCCGCGGCTTCGCCCTGGTCCGCGACGAGGACGGAGCCCCGGTCCGCGCCGCCGCCTCGGTGCTGCCGGGGCAGCGCCTCGGCCTCGAATTCGCGGACGGCACGCGGTTCGCCCGGTCCGAACCCCAGGACGATACGGCGCCCGGCGGAGAGGGGCCGCCGAAGCGCAAGCGGCAGACGCGAAAGCCGGCGGAGGCGCCGCCTCAGCAATCCCTGTTCGAATTGTGAGTCCCGTGGCTGGCGCATGGCGAGCCCGGGACAACTGGCGCGGCGGATGCTTCCCAACGCGCGATGTCTCGCTTCGCGTCGCGAACAAAGCTAAAGCGCGGCGCCGCATGTCGGCCCCGCACCTCCGATCCTACACCGTGCCAGCGGCCCTACAGCCTGCCGAGGAGAACCGATGACCACCACGATCGATAGCGGACAGAAGCTGCACCTCGTCTTCGGCGGCGAGCTCGAGAACCTCGATGGCGTCAACTTCCGCGATGTAAAGGGGCTCGACATCGTCGGAATCTTTCCAGACTATGCCTCTGCGCAGAGCGCCTGGAAATCCAAGGCGCAGGCCACCGTTGACAGCGCTCAGACGCGCTATTTCATCGTCCATCTCCATCGCCTGCTGGAGCCGTGATCTGTGCAGGGCATCCCCCAATCATAAGTGAAGGCATTGTGACGCCGGGGCGGGGGTTGTAAGGGGTGCCGCGCCAAGGGGCCGGTATCCGGCGCGGCGCAGGAATCGCGAGATGAAGACGGCGGCATGAAGTCCTCGATCAAGATCATCGCTGGAAATGCCAGCCGTCCGCTGGCGGAGGCGATCTCCGCTTATCTCGAGCTTCCCCTGGCCAAGTGCATGGTCCGCCGCTTCGCGGACATGGAGATCTTCGTCGAACTGCAGGAGAATGTCCGCGGCGAGGACGTCTTCATCGTGCAGTCGACCTCCTTCCCCGCCAACGATCACCTGATGGAACTGCTCATCATGATCGACGCCGCGCGGCGCTCCTCGGCCCGGCGCATCACGGCGGTGATTCCCTATTTCGGCTATGCCCGGCAGGACCGGCGCACCTCCGGTCGCACCCCGATCTCGGCCAAGCTCGTGGCCAACCTCATCACAGAGGCCGGCGCCGACCGGGTGATGACCCTCGATCTCCATGCGGGCCAGATCCAGGGGTTCTTCGACATTCCCACCGACAACCTTTTCGCCGCCCCGGTGATCGTGCGCGACATCAAGGAGCGCCTCGACCCGAAGGAGTGGATGGTGGTCTCCCCCGATGTCGGTGGCGTGGTCCGTGCCCGCGCCATCGCCAAGCGCATCGACGCGACGCTGGCCATCGTCGACAAGCGCCGCGAGCGCCCGGGCGAATCGGAGGTCATGAACATCATCGGCGAGGTCGAGGGTCGGTCCTGCATCCTCGTCGACGACATCGTCGATTCCGGCGGCACCCTGGTGAACGCAGCCGAAGCTTTGCTGAACGCCGGCGCCAAGGACGTGTCGGCCTACATCACCCATGGGGTGCTCTCGGGCGGCGCGGTCTCCCGCATCGCCGCGTCACGGATGAAGGAATTGGTGATCACCGATTCGATCCAGCCGACGCAGGCGGTCAAGCTCGCCCGCAACATCCGCGTGGCCACCATCGCCCCGCTTCTCGGCGAAGCCATCGGTCGGACCGCGACGGAATCGAGCGTGTCGAGCCTCTTCGTCTGACGATCGGCGCCGCACGGCTGCGAATCGACGGGGGAGATCGGGCGTATCCACGGTCCATCGGCGATGACCGGACGTGAAGGCAATTGCGCGCCCTCCGGCAGCCGCCTATATACGCTGATCCCCTTTTTGAAGCGTGAGACGGGACTTCCGGATCGATCGATCCGGAGCCTGCGGACCGATGCCCGGCGCCGCCCGTTCTCCCGCTAACGTCGGAGCCACAGAGCATGTCCCAAGGTCCGCTGATGCCGAAGGCGACCGCCGTCTGGCTGGTCGAGAACACGTCCCTCGCCTTCGAGCAGATCGCCGATTTCTGCAAGCTGCATCCCCTCGAAGTGAAGGGCATCGCCGATGGCGAAGTCGCCGCCGGGATCAAGGGCCTCGACCCGATCACCACCGGGCAGCTCACCCGCGACGAGATCGAAAAGGCGCAGAAGGCCCCCAATTACAAACTCAAGGTCGCCGTCTCGAAGGTGAAGCTGCCAGAGGTCAAGCGCACCACCAAGGGTCCGCGCTACACCCCGCTGTCACGCCGCCAGGATCGGCCGAACGCCATCCTCTGGCTGCTGCGCAACCATCCCGAACTCAAGGACGCGCAGGTCATCCGCCTCGTCGGCACCACCAAGTCGACGATCCAGCAGATCCGTGAGCGCACCCATTGGAATTCCGGCTCGCTGCAGCCGATGGACCCGGTGACCCTCGGTCTCTGCACGCAGATCGACCTCGATTTCGAAGTCCAGCGCGCCGCCAAGGACCGTCCGGCGGTCCTGCCGACCGATGCCGGCGCGACGCTGCTGCCCACCGAAGTCTCCACGGCCGGCAATTTCGAGGAAGCCGACGAGCATCACCGCAACGAGCGCGACGAGAAGCTCAACGCGGATTCGGTCTTCGCCAAGCTCAAGGGCATGCGCAGCACCGAGGACGAAGACGAGGAATAGTCGTCGCGTCGCGCGTCCGCCAACCGATAGACATCAACCAGAAGGCGCCGCTGTTGCGGCACCTTTGTCGTCTTGGTGCGCTGCATGATCGCCAAGCATAAGAAAATGCGCAATATTGATCGCCCTCGATTGCCGGGGACACTTTTACGGGGCGAATGATGGCCTCTCACGAGACGGCACACGACGTGGCGGACTACGAGCCGGGCGGCCACACGATCGGGTCCGACATCCTGGCGACGGGATCCAGCGCCGGTACGGCGGCTCGCGACGCCGATCCGCGAGTGGTGGCCTCCGAGCCTGTGACGCTGGCCGAATCTCTGATGAGCGAGGAAGGCTGGAGCCCGCTCAACTTCAGCGAGGCCGGCCCGAACCCGCCCTATCTACGCATCGGGGGCAAGCTCCGGATGACGCTTACGGAGTACGAGCCGTGTTTCTCGTCCCATATCCGCGACCGCATCCTGTTCCGGTCCAAGGTCTCGATGGTGGAGCACCTTCGAAAATACGATCAGATGATGATCGATCCCCTGGCCTTTGAGGACTGTTTCGGGCCCGGACAGGGGACGGACGCGACCTTTCCCTTCGGCGCGTGGCTGACGATTCGGAAGGTCGGCTTTTCCGGAATCGAACTCTGGGACAAGGGCCGCGGCGACGTCGAGATGCCGCTCGAGGCGCTCTCGGTCGCCTCCGCGATCTGGCTGCGCCACGCCGATACGCCGCGCTGGATGCTCACGTGAACGCATCCTCCATGGTGGATCGCAAGCGTTCTGTTGCCGAAACGGGCGCGATCGGTTATGGCAGCGCCGTCCTCCCTTCGGATTCGACTGTGCGCGGGCTTTTCGTCCCGCCATCGACCCGTTGGGGAATGGCCCTCGACCATTGTTCCAGATTGCGTCGGCCCTCCTGCGGGGGGTGAGCCTGTCGGGTCCTCCAGGGGCCCGCGGGCGGCGATCGCCGAGGGTGCCCCGTCACACGAACCGCCGACGCCGGCCTCGACCATGAGGCCTGTCAGGAGACAGAATGACCGCTGGTAACGCCCTGCAGCGTAACCCGAGCCGCGACGACTTCGCGGCTCTCCTCGAGGAGAGCTTCCTCGAGCACGAGATCACCGAAGGTTCCGTCGTCAAGGGTCGCGTCGTCGCGATCGAGAAGGACGTGGCCGTCATCGACATCGGCGCCAAGACGGAAGGCCGTGTCGCCCTCAAGGAATTCAACGGCCCCGGCCGCGAAGGCGAACTTGCCGTCGGCGACGAGGTCGAGGTCTATGTCGACCGCATCGAGAACGCGCTCGGCGAGGCCGTCATCTCGCGCGACAAGGCCCGTCGCGAGGAGAGCTGGGTCAAGCTCGAGAAGGCCTTCGAGGCCAACGAGCGCGTCACCGGCGCGATCTTCAACCAGGTCAAGGGCGGCTACACCGTCGACCTCGACGGCGCCGTGGCGTTCCTGCCGCGCTCGCAGGTGGACATCCGTCCCGTCCGCGACGTCACCCCTCTGCTGGGCACGCCGCAGCCGTTCCAGATCCTCAAGATGGATCGCCGCCGCGGCAACATCGTCGTGTCGCGCCGCACCGTCCTCGAAGAGAGCCGCGCCGAGCAGCGCTCCGAGCTCGTGGCCAACCTCGAAGAGGGTCAGGTCATTGACGGCGTCGTCAAGAACATCACCGAGTACGGCGCCTTCGTCGATCTCGGCGGCATCGACGGCCTGCTCCACGTCACCGACATGGCGTGGCGCCGCGTGAACCATCCGTCCGAGGTCGTGACCATCGGCCAGACGGTCAAGGTCAAGATCATCAAGATCAACCACGAGACCCACCGCATTTCGCTCGGCATCAAGCAGCTGCTCGCCGATCCGTGGGAGGGTATCGCCCAGCGTTACCCGGTCGACGCCAAGCTCAAGGGCCGTGTCACCAACATCACCGATTACGGCGCCTTCGTGGAGCTGGAGCCGGGCATCGAAGGCCTGATCCACGTCTCCGAGATGTCCTGGACGAAGAAGAACGTCCATCCGGGCAAGATCGTCTCCACCTCGCAGGAAGTGGAAGTGCAGATCCTCGAAGTCGATCCCGTCAAGCGCCGCATCTCGCTCGGCCTCAAGCAGACCCTCCAGAACCCCTGGGAGGCCTTTGCCGAGCAGCATCCGGTCGGCTCCGAGGTCGAGGGTGAGGTCAAGAACAAGACCGAGTTCGGTCTGTTCATCGGTCTCGACGGCGACGTCGACGGCATGGTCCACCTGTCGGATCTCGACTGGAACCGTCCCGGCGAGCAGGTCATCGAGGAGTTCAAGAAGGGCGACATGCTGCGCGCCCAGGTTCTCGACGTCGATGTCGAGAAGGAGCGTATCTCGCTCGGCGTGAAGCAGCTCGGCGGCGACCCCTTCACGGAGGCCGGCGAGTTCAAGAAGGGTCAGATCGTGACCTGCGAAGTGCTGGAAGTGAAGGATTCGGGCGTCGAGGTGAAGATCGTCGACACCGACCTCTCCACCTTCATCCGCCGGGCCGAGCTCGCCCGTGACCGTGGCGACCAGCGCCCCGAGCGCTTCGCCGCCGGCGAGAAGTTCGATGCCCGGGTGATCCAGTTCGATCGCAAGGCGCGTCGGGTCCAGCTCTCGATCAAGGCCCTGGAAATGGCCGAGGAGAAGGAGGCGATGGCTCAGTTCGGCTCCGCCGATTCCGGCGCCTCCCTCGGCGAGATCCTCGGTGCCGCCTTCAAGAAGGCCCGCACCAGCGACGACAAGGATGACGCGCAGGACTAAGTCTGGCGCCGATACGAACGGTCGCCGGCTCTCCCGACCCGGTGACCACACCTTGGACGCCCGCGCGGGATCGCCTCCCGCGCGGGCGTTTCTCTGTCTCGACACGCCGTCTCACGGGCAGCCCGTTTCAAAACCCGGACTTTGAACGGATTGCGGCACCCCGCAGATTGTCGCCTCCCGGTCGCTCGTTTAGGAGACGGGCCACTGCGGGACCGGCTCGAATTGCAAACGCCACTGTTCGAGACATCGCCTCTGTTGGACGGGATTCCGGAGCGGCAGCCCGGAGGGGACATTCGGGCCGCATGTCGATCCGCTGGAACGTCTCTGACGTTTCGTCGGTGGCGGTTGCCGATGCCCTTCGTGCAGGCTCGCCGTCGTTCAGAGCTGAGATGCTCGCACGGTTGAGATGCAAGTGCGGGATTTCCCTGGCCATGAAAACATAGTCGACGTTACGAGGCGTCGTATCGATGTGTGGTCTGTAAATGTTCCAGAGAGAAAATTAGAACGTCCAAACCCATCACGAGACTGATAAATAATAGCTGGAAGACTATCGCCGGCCCCTTTACCGACTGGGATCAGCGAAGCATCGATCCGGCAGACTGGTCAAGCCAGCACACCGGGCAAGAATGCCCTCTGGGAAGAAGCGCTCCTCCGATTCTCTCGATCCGATGCCCGGGACGGACAGACGTCCGATGAGGGTCCTTCGGACGTGTTCCGCAGAACGAGGTATGGCGATGAGCGCCGATGACAACGATATGTGCCCGTCCAAGGGCTTTTCCTCCACGGCGCCTGCCCTGAACCGCAGGCAGATCCTCGGCACGGCCTTGACCGGGATGGCGGCCGTGGCCGTGCCCGGCTCCCTGGTTCTCGCCGCTTCTCCGGCGAAGAAGGTCGATGTCCTTCTGATCGGCGGCGGCATCATGAGCGCCACGCTCGGTGTCTGGCTGCGCGAACTCGAACCCAACTGGTCGATCCAGATGATCGAGCGGCTCGACGGTGTGGCGAAGGAGAGTTCCAACGGCTGGAACAACGCCGGCACCGGCCATTCCGCCCTTGCGGAGCTCAACTACACGCCCGAGAAGAAGGACGGGCAGATCGAGATCGCCAAGGCCGTCGAGATCAACGAGGCCTTTCAGGTCACTCGCCAGTTCCTGGCGTGGCAGGTTCGCAACGGCGTCCTGAAGAACCCGCGCTCCTTCATCAACTACACCCCACATATGAGCTTCGTGTGGGGCGACGAGAACATCGCCTTTCTCAAGAAGCGCCATGCCGCGCTCAAAGCGAGCCCGCTCTTCGCCGGCATGGACTATTCGACCGATCCCGAGCAGATTCGGAAATGGGTCCCCCTCATGATGGAGGGCCGCGATCCCAAGCAGAAGATCGCAGCCACCTGGACCTCTCTGGGCACCGACGTGGAGTTCGGCGAGATCACCCGCCAGTTCGTCGCCCATCTGCAGAGCCAGCCGAATTTCGACCTGAAGGCCTCGTCCGAGGTCCGGACCATCGACAAGAACCCCGACGGCTCCTGGCGCGTCATCTCGCGGAACCTCAAGGACGGGTCCGAGCAGATTTTCGACGCCAAGTTCGTCTTCATCGGCGCGGGCGGCGGATCGCTGCATCTCCTGCAGAAATCCGGCATTCCGGAAGGCGAGGATTACGCGGGCTTCCCCGTGGGCGGCTCGTTCCTCGTCAACGAGAATCCCGACGTGACGACGCAGCATCTGGCGAAGGCCTACGGCAAGGCCTCGGTCGGCTCACCTCCGATGTCCGTTCCGCATCTGGACACGCGCGTCCTCGACGGCAAGCGCGTCCTGCTGTTCGGTCCCTTCGCGACCTTCTCCACCAAATTCCTGAAGGAGGGCTCCTATTTCGACCTCCTGTCCTCGACGACCACCAGCAACGTCTGGCCGATGGTTCGTGTGGGCGTGGATGAATACCCGTTGGTGGAGTATCTGGCCGGTCAGCTGATGCTTTCGGACGATGACCGCATCGCCGCCCTGCGCGAGTATTTCCCCAAGGCCAAAAAGGACGAATGGCGCCTGTGGCAGGCGGGCCAGCGCGTGCAGATCATCAAGCGCGACAAGGACAAGGGCGGCGTTCTCAAGCTCGGCACGGAGATCGTCAGCGCGAAGGACGGCAGCATCGCGGCGCTGCTCGGCGCCTCGCCGGGCGCGTCCACCGCGGCTCCGATCATGCTGAAGGTGCTGGAGAAGGTGTTCGCCTCCAAGGTCTCGTCACCGGAATGGCAGGCGAAGCTCCGGCAGATCGTCCCGAGCTACGGCCTGAAGCTGAACGACGATCCGGAGCGGGTCGCACAGGCCTGGGCCTATACGAGCGAGCAGTTGCAGCTCCCGGCGCCCCCACAGATCGACGTGGAGGCACTGAAGCAGACATCCGCCAGCAACACCGTCCTCAACAGCAACCGCACCACCGCAACGAATCCGGTCCACGACCTCGCTCCCTGAGCGAGCGGATCTAGCCGCCAAAAGCCTCCGATGTCGCCGGATCGACATTGGAGGCTTTTGCTTGGGCCGAGCGATCGAGGGGATGGCTGATCCCCGGCACGATGGCCGGGCACCCCTACCAAAACCCCGCATCCCGTCCGGCTTTGCGCCGAAGCCTCGCTTCCCGTCGATGAGTCCTCTTGCCGGTCCACCGGAGGGGGCGCTAGAACACGGCCCTGCTTTCGCGTACCCCGAACTAAGTCGGCATTCCGGCGGAAGGACGCGAGAGCTGCCAACGGCTTGGTGCAATCCGGCGGCAGGTGTGGAACACATCTCGATGGGACGTTTGGAGGCACCTTACCGGTACATCCTTACCTTCCGCGAGCGATTAACCGGCCGCAACGGTCGGATGAGTTGAGGGATCGGGACGATCGCATGGCCGCAGACGCCGAACTTCTGATCGATCGCCGGCGCCTGCGCCGCAAGCTCTCCCTGTGGCGCGTCGTCGGCATCGGCGGGCTCATCGTCGCCGTCGGTGCGGTGGGCTATAGGGTCCGGGGCAATGACGGCTTCGGTTTCCCGGCGGTGAAGCCGCAGATCGCCCGCATCTCCATCGGCGGCTTCATCGCCGGCAGTGAATCGACGACCAAGCTCATCGAGCGGGTCCGCGATGCCGGCGCCGTGCAGGGCGTGATCGTCTCGATCTCGTCGCCGGGCGGCACCACCACCGGCTCGGAAGAACTCTACCGCAACCTGCGCGCGCTGTCCGAGAAGAAGCCGATGGTGGCCTTCGTCGACGGCACGGCGGCCTCCGGCGCCTATATCGCCGCCATCGCGGCCGATCATATCGTCGCGCGGGAAACCGCCCTCGTTGGGTCCATCGGCGTGCTGTTCCAGTATCCCGACCTGTCCGGTCTGCTCGACAAGGTCGGGGTCAAGGTCGAGTCGGTGAAGTCGTCGCCGCTGAAGGCAGAGCCGTCGGGCTTCACCCCGACCTCGCCCGAGGCCCGCGCCGCCCTGGCCGCCGTCGTCGGCGATACCTATGCCTGGTTCAAGGGCCTCGTCTCCGAGCGGCGCAAACTCTCCGAGAAAGAGCTCGCGACCGTGTCCGACGGGCGCGTGTTCAGCGGCCGCCAGAGCGTTCCGCTGAAGCTGGTGGACAGCGTCGGCGGTGAGCGTCAGGCGGTGGTTTGGCTCGAGACGGAGCGCAACGTCGCCAAGGGCCTGCCCATCCGCGATTGGAAGCCGAAATCCGAGAGCGATTTCAAGCTCTGGTCGGCCCTCGGCATGGGTGCCGACCTCCTGGGGCTGGGCGGACTCGCCACGCGCCTGCGCCAGGCCGGAGATGAGACGGCAGGTCTCGCGCAAGGGGGCCTGCTCGCCGTCTGGCGCCCGGGTTCCGCCGATGCGCCTTGAGGGCGACGCCGAACCACGCCTGCTCGGATCACGTCCGCAGGGGTGCCGGACACGCATCATTCCAGGGAAGACCGCCGCATGATCAAGTCGGAGCTCGTGCTCAGGATCGCAGAGCAGAACCCGCATCTCTACCAGCGCGACGTGGAAACCCTGGTGAAGGCGATCCTCGATACGATCGCCGAGGCCTTGGCGCGCGGCGACCGTGTGGAACTGCGCGGCTTCGGCGCGTTCTCGGTCAAGCGCCGCGATGCGCGCCGCGGGCGCAACCCGCGCACCGGTGAGCCCGTTGCCGTCTCCGAGAAGGCCATCCCCGTGTTCAAGACGGGCAAGGAGATGCGCCAGCGACTCAATGAGGCCGGAATCGGCGCTGAGGAGCCCTCCGAGAGCGAGGAAGCCTGAACGCCATGCACAGCCTCGTCCCATCGACCGGAGTGTCTCGATGATCCGCTTCTTCAAGGGTTTGATCCTGCTTCCCGTGGCGATCGTGGTCGTCGCCCTGGCGGTCGCCAACCGTGAGGTCGTCCGCCTGTCCTTCGATCCGTTCACGACGGACACGCCGGCCTTCAGCCTGCCGCTGCCGCTCTACGTCCTGATCTTCGCCTCCGTCGCCATCGGCATCCTCTGCGGCGGCATCGGCACGTGGCTGGGCCAGTCGAGCACGCGGCGGACGAGCGCCGCCCGCCGCCGCGAGATCCGTCGCCTGGAAGGCGAGACCGAGCGTCTGAAGTCGCGTGTCGCGGCGAGCGAGCCTGCCCCGGCCGAGCGTTATCCCGGTCTCGACAGCCGCGTTGCGCTCCCGGCGCCGCGTTAGGCCGGGCGCCGTCATGCCGTCGATCCGGGTCAAGATCTGCGGTCTGAGCACGCCCGACACTCTCGACACGGCGCTCTCGGCCGGGACCGACCTCGTCGGCTTCGTGCATTTCCCAAAGAGCCCGCGCCATGTCCCTCTGGAGACGGCGCGCCAGCTGTCGGAACAGGCAAAGGGCAGGGCGGAGCGGGTCGTCCTCCTCGTGGACCCCGACGACGCCCTGATCGACGCGGCCCTTGGTGCCGTCGATCCAGACTGGATCCAGCTTCACGGGCACGAGACGCCGGAGCGGGTCGCGGCCATCCGCGACCGCAGCGGCCGCCCCGTAATGAAGGCGCTCGGCGTCTCGACGCGCTCGGACCTCGCCGCCATCCTCGCCTATGGAGCGGCAGACCGCCTCCTTCTCGACGCGAAGCCGCCGCCGGACGCAGCCCTTCCCGGTGGCAACGGCCTCGCCTTCGATTGGGATCTTCTTTTAGGGCAGACCCTGCCGGCGGGGACGATGCTCTCGGGCGGCCTCACCCCGGACAACGTCGCCGAGGCCCTCACGCGGACGGGACTGCGCGCCGTCGACGTCTCCTCGGGCGTCGAGACACGGCCGGGGGAGAAGAGCCCGGAGCGCATCGCCGCCTTCATCGCGGCGGTTCGGAACTACGAATAGGGTCCGATTTCACAAATCGACGCGTTCGCCGCATTGTAGTGCCCCCCCGCGCGGGTCTAGGCCTTGGCGCAACCCCATACCGAACGCAGAGGCCCGGCGGTGATCCGCCGGCCCAAGACGCGAAGGACGACAACCGTGACCATCGCCCCCTCTCCGAACTCGTTCCGCAACGGACCGGACGAGCGCGGCCGCTTCGGCATCTTCGGCGGTCGCTTCGTCGCCGAGACGCTGATGCCGCTCATCCTCGATCTCGAGAAGGCCTATACGGAGGCCAAGGCCGATCCGTCCTTCCAGGAGGAGATGAACGGCCACCTGACCCATTATGTCGGCCGCCCGAGCCCGCTCTACTATGCCGAGCGCATCACCGAACACCTGCGCGCGACATCGGCCCCGGGCCATGGGGCCAAGGTCTTCTTCAAGCGCGAAGAGCTGAACCATACCGGCTCGCACAAGGTGAACAACGTGCTCGGCCAGATCATGCTGGCTCGCCGCATGGGCAAGCCGCGGATCATCGCCGAGACCGGCGCCGGTCAGCACGGGGTCGCAACCGCCACCCTCTGCGCCCGGTTCGGTCTGAAATGCGTCGTCTACATGGGCGCCGTCGACGTGGCGCGCCAGGCGCCCAACGTCTTCCGCATGAAAATGCTCGGGGCCGAGGTGATCCCGGTGGAATCCGGCACCAAGACCCTCAAGGACGCCATGAACGAGGCGCTACGCGACTGGGTCACCAACGTCGCCGACACGTTCTATTGTATCGGCACGGTGGCCGGCCCGCACCCGTATCCGGCGATGGTGCGCGATTTTCAGTCGATCATCGGCCGGGAGACCAGGGAGCAGATGCTGGAGATGGAAGGGCGCCTGCCCGACTCGCTCATCGCCTGCATTGGCGGCGGCTCCAACGCCATGGGCCTGTTCCACCCGTTCCTCGATGACCGCGAGGTGGAGATCTACGGGGTCGAGGCCGCCGGCCACGGCATCTCGTCGGGCCTCCACGCCGCCTCCCTGTCGGGCGGAAAGCCGGGCGTGCTCCACGGCAACCGGACCTACCTGCTGCAGAACGAGGACGGCCAGATCGCCGACGCCCACTCGATCTCGGCCGGCCTCGACTATCCGGGCATCGGCCCCGAACACGCTTGGCTGCACGAGGCCAAGCGCGTCACCTACCTCTCGGCGACGGATTCCGAGACCCTGGAGGCGTTCAAGCTGTGCTCGATGCTGGAAGGCATCATCCCGGCCCTCGAGCCGGCCCACGCCCTCGCCAAGGTGTTCGAGATCGCGCCGACGAAGCCCGCCGAGCATCTGATGGTGCTCAATCTCTCGGGCCGTGGCGACAAGGACATCCCGCAGGTGGCCGAGATCCTGGGCACCCGCCTCTGACAAAACCGCGCCGGGGAGTGGCCAAGTCGCAAACTCCCCGTTGACACCCGAAGGCGGATTTCTTTATACCGCCGATCTCTTCAGGGGCGCCCGCACCGCGCGGGCTCCTTTGTTATGGCGGGGTAGCTCAGTTGGTTAGAGCAGAGGAATCATAATCCTTGTGTCGGGAGTTCAAATCTCTCCCTCGCTACCAAGAATTTGACCCGCTAAGTCCATGACTTGGCGGGTTTTTCTTTGCGTATCCTCGATCCGTCGAAACATCCCGGCGGCGGCTAGCCGATGGCGAGATTGAGCGTGCGATCCGCCGGCGAAAGCCTGACCTGGCGGCCCCATTCGAAGGCCAGGAAATCCTGCTCGATCCCGTCGGCGAAGACGACGCCGCCATCGTTCATCCGCGAGGTGACGACGAGCCCGGCATCGGTCAGCTTGCCCGCGCGCAGCCGCGTGCCGCTGGCGACGCTCGGGAACGGCTCGCGTACCCAGTAGCCCACCGCCGCCTCCTCCGCGCCGAGGGGGAGGGCGAGATGCGTGGCCTCGGCGATGGACCGCGCCCAGCCGGTCACCCCCGTGCCGGACGCCACGATGAGCCCGCTGGAGGATTGATCCTCGGCCTCGCCGGCCGCTTCCACCCTGTAGCGCGCGGATTGGTGGCTGCGGTGCCCGACGAAGATCTCGTTCAGCGCGAACAGCGTCTCGCCCTGGTCGAGCACGGCCTGGACCATGGTGCGCCGCTCCACCTGCGCCGCACCGTTGACGCTGGCGATGAGCACTTGCCCGAGCCGCTCGACGGCGACCCGGACGAGGATCCCGTCATAGAGGTCGGGGGCCGGGTTGACGCCGATCACCGGCTGCGCGCCGAGATACTTCGCGACATTGGCGACGAGCCCGTCCTGGCCCACGGCGACGACGACGTCGTCCGCGGCGAACAGGAAGCGGTCGAGGTCGGCGCGCCGCACCAGCGCCTGGCGCCACTCACCCGGGACCGAGGCCCGTGCCTGGCTCAGCACGGCGTGGAACCGTTCGTGCCGCTCGATCACATCCTCGAGCTTCTGCCCGCGACTCTCGAGGAAGAACCGCGCCTGCCCGCTCGTGGCGTGCCGGGCGATCAGGGCCTCGTAATCGGTCTCGCGGATGACGAAGACCGCGCGGTGGGTGAGGGCGGCCATGCCTAGCGGGCTCCCACCATGGGACGGGCCTTGTGAAACTCGCCCATCACGGCGGCGAGGAGATCGGGCGTCACGCTGACATGCTCAATCGTATCGAGCTTGCCCGCCAGTTCCTGTGCGGCGAGGCCGAGCAGGATCGCGGGCGGCAGATCGCGGTAGATCGCGACGCGCTGTGCCTCGGCCAGGACCTTGGCTCCCTCGACGAGGCGGATGCGCTCGGCCTCCGCCATCGCCTCGACGCCCTGTGCCTCGGCGAGGCCGGCCGCACGGCTTCGCGCGTTCTCCGCCTCCTCGGCGATGAGGAGCTTCTCCCGGCGCGCCAGTTCCGTCCGCGTGGCGAGCTCGTTCTCGGCGATGGCGCGCTCCTTCTCCACGGCGAGGGCGCGGCGGGAGAAGGTCGCCTCGTCGGCCTTCTGCTGCAGAGCCTCGAAGGTCGGGGTCTGCAGGGCACGTTCGAGCTCGCTCGTCGGCGCGAGGTTGGTGAGCCGCACCGACACGGCCGCGACCCCGATCTCGGCCAGGGACTGGTCGGCCGCCAGTACGGCCTCCAGCCCCCCGCGCAGGGGTTCGGGGCCGGCATCGAGGATGGTACGCACCGGCTTGCCGCCGAGATATTGCAGCACCGCCTGACTGGCGATGCCGGCCATGCGCGCTTCGATCTTCTCGATCGGCTCGCCCTGGAGCTTGCCGGTGCCAAGGCCGATGGAGAAGTCGATACGGCTGGCCAGACGCTCGGGATCGACCACGTGCCAGCCGATCGTCCCCTGCACGGCGACGGCCTGGAAATCCTGGCTGCGGCCACGGACGAACAGCGTCATCTCGCGGTCGTCTATGGGCAACTCGGCGATGCTCGACGTCTCCGGACGGAACCAGAACACGAGGCCCCGGCCGCTCTGGCGGATGCGCCCCTTGCGATAGCGGATGACGTGGCTGCTGGCCTCGCTCCTCAATTGCGCGATCAGGCCGATGTTACGGATCGACGCCATGGAAACCTCCTGTTCGGTCAGCGCGACGGTTGAAATCGGTAGAGTTCGGCGGGGCGAAACGACGTTCCGGCCTCGCGCAATCCGGTCGGCGCCAGCCAGCCCCGGTCGAGCATCCGGCGTCGGAAAGCCGGCTTGTTGAGCGTGGTGCCGAGAACCGCCTCGTGCACGTCCTGCAGCTGCCGCAGGGTGAAATGCTCGGGCAGGAGAGCAAAGCCCACATCCGAATAATCGAGCTTGCCGCGCAGGCGCAGCATCGCCATCGCCAGGATGTCCGCATGGTCGAAGGCGAGGGGCAGAACCTCACCCTTGGGTGACAGCGCCGCCACATCTCCGCCGGCCTCGCCCGACCAGGGCACCTCGATCCTGGCCGCCACGAGGGAGGGTGCGCGCTCCAGGGCCTCGGCGAGGGCGGCCTCCGGCAGGAGGGCAAGGTAGGCCACGCTGACGATCCGCATGCGCGGATCGCGGGCAAGCGCGCCGAATGTGTAGAGCTGCTCCAGATGCACCCCAGCGATGCCCGCCTTCTCGTGCAGGACCTGGATGGCGGCCGCGTCGAGGGTCTGGTCGATCCCGACGAAGCCGCCGGGCAGCGCCCAGCGGCCGGCATGCGGATGCTGCTCGCGCTTCAGCAGCAGCGCCGTCAGGCGACCTTCGCGCAGGCCCAGCAGGACGAGATCGACGGCGAGGGCAGGGCGCTCGTAGGCGGCGGGATCGTACTCCGCCAGGAATTCGGATTCAGTCACGGACCAGCCTTATATGCGTTCTGCAACTTAGTTAGATGCATACTACACATAAGGCAAGGGCCGAGTTCGAAGTCATCCGGAACGATGGTGAGGATCGGATTTGATCGGGTCCGATGGTCTCCGGCCCGCCCGCTCTCACGGCCTCCGGATGGGGGAGAAGACGCTTTCCTCGGCAAGGCGTGACGGCCTTCACACATCTCGCCGTCGCAGATCTCGCGGGATGCGCGAGCTCCTTCTCCTGCCAAGAGAGGGGACCCGCGATGCCAGTGAGATGTGTGAACGCCGTAGCGCAAAGGGGAAGGCACCGCACAGAGGCCAATGACGTTGGAGTGCTTCCGTGAGATCGTCATCGGGTCCGGCCCAACCCTTGCTCTCCGCCATGCGGCGGTTCCGCCGGATCGGGGTTTGAGGAGGAAGCCATGGCCGAGATGCCGAAGACCGAGCCCGCATCGGGTGGGCTCGATGCCTATATCGACGCCGCCTCGGCGCTTCTGGGCATTCCCCTCGACCCCGCCTGGGTCGCGGCGGTGGGGGCGAACCTCACCGTGCTGCACAGCGCCGCCGGCCTGGTCGCAGGATTTCCCCTGCCTGACGAGGCGGAACCGGCTCCGGTCTTCGCGGCGTGAGCGGCGACATGACCGATCCGAGCACGATGCACGCGGCCGATATCGCCGGGTCCGTCAGGGATGGGGTGATCAGCGCCCGCGCAGTGACCGAGGCCGTGCTGGCGCGCATCGCGCGGGTGGATGTCTCGGTCAACGCCTTCACCGACGTGCTGCCCGAACGCGCTCTGACCAGGGCCGACGCCGTCGATGCGGCGCGAGCCCGTGGGGAGGCGCTGGGACCGCTGGCGGGCGTGCCCTTCGCGGTGAAGAACCTCATCGACATCGCGGGCCTGCCGACGCGGGCGGGCTCGAAGATCAACCGCGATCTCGCTCCCGCCGAACGGGACGGCGCCCTGGTGCGACGGCTCGAAGCCGCCGGGGCCATCCTCGTGGGCGGCCTCAACATGGGCGAGTACGCCTATGATTTCACCGGCGAGAACGTCCATGACGGGGCGACCCGCAACCCGCACGATCTCGGGCACATGTCCGGCGGCTCGTCCGGGGGCTCGGGGGGCGCCATCGGCGCGGGCCTCGTCCCCCTGGCCCTCGGCTCGGACACCAACGGCTCGATCCGCGTCCCGTCCGCCTTCTGCGGCTGCTTCGGGCTGAAGCCCACCTATGGCCGGCTGACGCGGGCGGGCAGCTTCCCCTTCGTCGGCAGCCTCGATCATCTCGGGCCGATGGCGCGCAGCGTCACCGACCTCGCCTTGTCCTACGATGCCATGCAGGGACCCGATCCGGACGACCCGGTGGCGACGACCCGCGCCCCCGATCCCGCCATGCCGAGCCTCGATGCCGGCATCGGCGATCTGCGGATCGCCGTGGCGGGGGGATACTTCGCGCGTGGCGGTGATGACGAGGCCTTCATGGCGGTGGAAACCCTCGCCGCCTCCCTGGGCGCCAAGCGCCGGGTGGAGATCCCCGAAGCCGCGCGGGCGCGGGCGGCCGCCTATCTCATCACCGCCGCCGAGGGCGCCGCCCTCCATCTCGACCGGCTGCGGACCCGCGCCGCCGATTTCGACCCGGCCGTGCGCGACCGGCTGATCGCGGGGGCGATGATCCCGGCCCCCTTCGTCGAGCGCGCGCAACGCTTCCGCCGCTGGTACCGGGCGGCGATGCTCGATCTGTTCCGCGAGGTCGACATCATCCTGGCCCCCTCGACCCCGTGCCGGGCGCCGAGATCGGGCCAGGTCACCTTCGAACTCGACGGGGTGACGCTGCCGGTGCGGGCGAATATCGGCGTCTTCACCCAGCCGATCTCGTTCATCGGCCTGCCCGTGGTGGCGGTGCCGGTGCGGCTCGATGACGGCCTGCCCCTCGGCGTCCAGGTGATCGCAGCCCCGTGGCGCGAGGATCTGGCGCTTCGGGTCGCGCGGCATCTGGAACGGGACGGCGTGGTCTGCGCGCCGCACGCGATCCTGTGAGCGCGCCGATGGAGATCGATGCGCCCGAGGTGATCGCCGAGGTCGAAGCCGCCTTCGCCGCCTATGAGACGGCGCTCACCGGCAACGACGTGGCGACGCTGGAAGCCCTGTTCCACGACGATCCCCGCACCATCCGCTACGGCGGGGGCGAGAACCTCTACGGCATGGACGCGATCCGTGCCTTCCGCCGCGCCCGCTCGCCGGTCGGACTGGAACGCACCCTGTCCGATACGGTGATCACGGCCTACGGGCGCGACACGGCGGTGGCGATGACCCTGTTCCGCCGCGAGGGATCGCCCGGCAAGATCGGCCGGCAGAGCCAGACATGGATCCGCTTCCCCGATGGCTGGAAGGTCGTAGCCGCGCATGTGAGCGTCATCGACGATTGAAGCTCTAAAACTCCCCCCCGGGCGCGGGAGAGGTGTAGCTTCAGGGCGCAGGAAATCCGCGGCGTCTGCTCACGGTTCCTGAGGCGTCGTCTCGGTGACGACGCGGCGCAGGCGTCCCTTGCGCTTCTCGTACTGGAACATCGAGGTTAGGGTCGGATCGCTTAGGCCCGGCGCCGGGACCATCGGCTCCTGTGCCGGTGCTGGTTGAATCGCCGGGGCGGGGGCCACCCGCTCTAGCGCGAGGCGGACCACCTCGCGGTCGCGCCGGATCAGAGCTGCCACGGCGCCGTCGGCAGCCAGCGTCGCGCTGGCGCCATCGCTGAACTTGATCGGCAGGGTCGCAACGGTAGAGGCCGAGGGATCGAGCACGTCGAGCCCGAGGCCGACGAAGGAGGCGGCAAAGCCGAAGGGCGCCGGCAATCCTTTGGTCGAGGTGGCGAGTGCGCCCTGAAGACCGCGTACGATGTCGCCGCTCCAATGCGGCTCGGGCGCCGGCTCGGGCGGCGTGCCGAAATCGGAGAGATCCTCCACGCCACGCGTATCGCCATTGGGAAAGCGGAAGACGCCGTCCTCGTAGGTGGCCACTCCCTCGCCGAAGGAGCCCGCCGTGATCCGGATATCCGTCATCGTGCCGTCCAGGCGGACGTCGCCCGCCGCCATCTCCCAAAACTACGCAGCGATGTGTTCGAAACAGGGCGCCCTCTCAGGCGACGGGTGCCGGTGCCGTGCCGTAGGCCTCCGCCATCCGGGCGATCGCATCGAGCTTGGCATGGAGCGCCGACCAGTCGTCCCGGTCGGCGATGGGATCCCACAGGCTCTCGACCTCGTCGATCAGCATCGTGCAGGGCGTGGCCCCGGCGAAATACGGGTGGTCGAGGCGGATGTTCTCCACCGGCGAGAGGGATGCGAGGCTGGCCCTGACGGCGGCGAAATCCTCGCGCTCGTAGAAGGCGGATGACGGGCTCGCCGCCGCGCGATCGGAACTGGCGAGACCACCGTACCAGTCGAAAAAGGTCTGCTCGAAGGGTGCCCGGCTCTTCGCCAAAAAGCCCCAGAACGCGGCGACGAAGCGGTGCAGGTCTCCCTCGTCGGCGGGCTTGGCGAGGCCGAGCCGGGCCAGGAGCGCGTCGGCGAAGGCGTCCTGCAGGCTCGATCCGAAGACTTTAAGGGCGCCTTCGAGGGCGTCGCGGTCGGCGAGCGGCGTCAGGCATTCCGCGAGCCGGCTGAGATTCCAGAACAGGGCCTCGGGCTGGCGGCCGAAACTGTAGAGCCCATGGACGTCGAAATAGGCGGCGGTGAAGCCCGGGTCGCTGGTCGGCGCGAAGCGCCAGGGGCCGTAATCGAAGCTCTCGCCCGTGATGTTGATGTTGTCGGTGTTGAGCACCCCGTGGACGAAGCCCGCCGCCATCCACTGCGCGCCCGTGCGGGCGACCCGCCGGCAGACCTGTTCCAGGAAGGCGACGGCACGGAGCGCGGTCTCCTCGCGCCAGGCCTCCGGCAGGTAGGTGCGCACCGCATAATCGAGAAGCTTCTCGATGTTGTGCGGCTCGTCCAGCGCCAACAGGCGCTGGAAGCTGCCGATGCGGATATGGGAATGGCTGAGGCGCACGAGAACGCTGGACCGGGTGGGGGAGGGCTCGTCGCCCCGCTCCAGCTCTTCACCGGTCTCGATGAGGCTAAAGGTCTTCGAGGTGTCGACGCCCAGGGCCTCGAGCATGGAGGTGGCGAGGATCTCGCGCATGCCCCCCTTCAGGGTGAGGCGGCCATCGGCCGTGCGCGACCACGGCGTGGTGCCGCTACCCTTGGTGGCAAGATCGAGAAGGCGCCCATCCGCAAGGTCGTGGAGCTGCGCGAACAGGAAACCGCGCCCATCGCCGAGATCGGCGTTGTAGGAGCGGAACTGGTGGCCGTGATAGCGTAGCGCCAGGGGCTGGGGCAGGCTGCCGGCGAGCGGCTGGAACCGGCCGAAATGCGCGATCCACGATTCGTCGGAGAGGCCATCGAGACCGACCCGCGCCGACCAGGGCCGGTTTCGGTAGCGCAGGATCGTCTTCGGGAAATCGGCGGCGGCGACGACGTCGTAGAAATCGGGGCCGAGTTCGGCGTGCTTCGCGGCGGTGCGTGGTGTTGGCATGGGCGAGCGTGGGTTCCTACGATGGCGACCCGGACTCTAGCGAGGGCGGGCCGGCGATGACAGCCGTCCCCAATCGATACGAGCGCCTATCGGGGGCGGGTCACGCCCTTCCGAACCGCCGCTGCTCTGCCCGGCTTGCCAGGATGACGACCTTGCCGGGAAACCGCTCGATCAGGGCGAGGTTCCGGGCTCGCCTCTTGCGGTTCCAGGTCCAGACGTAGCGCAGGAACTCGGCATCGAGCCGTTCCGGGCATCCGCGCGCTGCATCCGGCCGGACCCGGCCATAGCTCGCCATCAGGCGCCGGATCACGCGCGCCATCGTCAGCCAGGCCGGAAGATCGAGATAGACCAGGGTATCCGCCGCCTCGAAGCGCGGCCCGATGACGTCCGTGTAATTCCCGTCGATGATCCAGCGGGGGAGGGCCGCGAGGCGCTCGACCTCGGCACGGAACTCTTCCACCGGCACGGGCTCCCACCCGGGACGAAAATAGGCCTGGTCGAGGTGGAAGACGGGCAGGTGATGCGCGGCGCCGAGACGCCGCGCCAGTGTCGATTTTCCGCTTCCGGGCGGCCCCATGACGATGATGCGCTGCATCCGCGAGGCATACCGCGCCGGGCGTGGATCTCACCAGTCGGCGGAGGCGCATTCGCCGGATCGTCGCCTCGATCCACCCACGCGGCTCGTCGCCCTCCGCTTCGGGGTGGGCGACCCGGCGCAACGTGGCGCTGGTGGCGCGGGCAGACCTCCCGCGAAAACCGGGACAGCACTCCCGCGCCAGAGGCCCGCCCTAGTCAGGCCGCGCGGATCGTCGCGAGGAAGCGGCCCAGTTCGGCATTGAGATGTTCGGACTGGCGTGACAGCTCCGATGCCGCGCCGAGCACCTGGCTGGCGGCAGCTCCGGTCTCCTCGGCGGCCCCTGCCACGCCCGCGATGTTCACCGTGACCTCACCCGTGCCGGTGGCGGCTTGGGACACGTTGCGGACGATCTCCTGCGTGGCGGCGCCCTGCTCCTCCACCGCGGCCGCGATCGTCGTGGCGACGGCGCTGATCTCCTGGATGCGGGTGGTGATGCCGCCGATCGCCGAGACCGCCTGATCGGTGGAGCCTTGGATCGAGGCGATATGGCCGCCGATCTCCTCGGTCGCCCTGGCGGTCTGGTTGGCGAGTTCCTTCACCTCGGCGGCGACGACGGCAAAGCCGCGTCCCGACTCGCCGGCACGGGCCGCCTCAATGGTCGCGTTCAGGGCCAGGAGGTTGGTCTGGCCCGCAATGGCGCTGATCATCGTGACCACGTCGCCGATCTTCGCCACGGCGCTGTTCAGGTCCTTCACGAGCGTCGCGGTCCGGGCGGTTTCCTCGACGGCGACGTGGGCCAGGCCGGCCGAGGCGCTGACCTGACGGCCGATTTCCTGCACCGACGAGCCGAGCTCCTCGGCTGCGGCCGCCACGGTGGTGACGTTGCAGGCGGCCTGTTCCGCCGCAGCGGCGACGCTCGTGGATTGCGCGGCGGTCTCCGTCGCGGTGCCGGCCATGCTCTGCGCGGTCGCCTGCAACTCCGTCGCCGAACTGGACACGCTCTGAATGATCCCGCCGACGGCGGACTCGAAGCCGTCGGCCATGGACCGCATGGCGGCCTTTCGCTGCGCTTCCGCGCCGGCACGGGCCAGGACGGTCTCATCTTCCAGGGCCTTCATCCGGTGCAATCCGTTCTTGAACACCTGCACGGCGTCGGCGATGCGCCCGATCTCGGTCCTGGCGTTCTGGTGCGGGATGGTCACCGACAGGTCGCCCGCGGCGAGCGCCTGCATCGGCTGCACCACGGAATCGATGCCTCGGCTCACGCCGTAGATGATCATGAAGGCGGACAGGACGGACAGGACGACCGCGACGACGATCGCGGCGATGCCCAGGGTCCGGGCCTCTTCGAAGACCGCCTTGCTCCGTGCCTGCGCCTGATCGGCTCCGACATTGTTCAGGCTCACCAGCTTTTCGAGGGCGTCCGACATGCCCCGACGGATGGTGATCCCCTTGTTCTCGTAGAGGGAGAAAGCCTGTGCCTTCTCCCCGCTGCGGGACAGATCCAGGATGGTCTGGCGGATCGCGGCGAATTTGCCGGACTCGCGCGTGAACGTCTCGTAGAGCTCGCGCTCTTCGGGAGAAGCGATCATCCGCTCGTAGGCGACCTTCTTCTCGTCGATCCTCTTTCCGAACCGCACGAGGTCGCCCTCGATCGTCGCCAGCCTCTGGGAGTCGGTCTCCTGCGTGTGACGCAGCATGACGCCGTTGTTGCGGGCCGTCAGAGTATCGATCTCACCAAGGACACGAACGCTCGGAAGCCAGTTGTTTTCGATGTCGAGAGCTTGCTCGCGCATGCGCTGCGTACTGACGATCCCAAGCACTCCCAGGCCAATCACAAATAAAGTAAGGAGGGAGAATGCCGTGATGAGCTTGGCACGAATCGAGAGTGTCTGGATTGACATGAAAACCTCTTCCTGACCGCGCGCCGCGACGATCAGCCGTTACTTCAGAGTTGACATTCCAGCTGAACAGTTAACGATCACTTGTTGCAGTCGGAAATTTTTCAACATTGACGTAGTATAGTGCCATCCATAGGGCGGCAGGGCATTCCCCGCACCCGCCCCCGATACCCTCGCCTCCGCCACGCCACCGCCGATACGGGTCCCTCGCGTCCCATGTGCTCGCGCCCCATGTGCTCGCGTCCCATGCGCCCAAGCCCCCATCCGACCACATTCGCCTTGCATAGGCGGCACGTCATGGTGCCGCGCGCGCCAGCGAAGGCGGGGATGGTCATGGGCGGTGCTGCAGCGGAGAAGCGGATGTCGCCCCCCGATGCCGGCCATGCGCCCGCCATCGCCTCGGCCCTGCGCACCATCGAGACCGAGTGCGAGGGTCTGCGCTGCCTGATGGAGGCCATCGGCAACGGTCTCGGCACCGCCTTCTCGGACGCCGTCGCCCGCATCTCCACCGCCAAGGGCCGCGCCATCCTCACCGGCATGGGCAAGTCCGGCCATGTCGGCCGCAAGATCGCGGCGACCATGGCCTCCACCGGCACCCCCGCGCTCTATGTCCATCCGGCCGAGGCCAGCCATGGCGATCTCGGCATGATCCAGCCGGAGGACGTCGTCGTCGCCCTGTCGTGGTCGGGCGAGACCACGGAACTCGCCAACATCATCGGCTATGCGCGGCGCTACCGGGTCGGTCTCATCGCCATCACGGCGAATGCCGGTTCGACCCTCGGGCGGGAGGCCGATATCTGCCTGACCCTGCCCAAGGCCCGCGAAGCCTGTCCCAACGGGCTTGCGCCCACGACCTCCACGGCGATGCAGCTTGCCCTGGGCGATGCGCTTGCCATCGCCCTGCTCGAGGCCCGCGGTTTCTCCGCCCGCGAATTCGGCATCTACCATCCCGGCGGACGCCTGGGAGCCTCACTCCGCCAGGTCCGCGAGGTGATGCATGCGGGCGATCAGCTGCCGGTGGTCCGGCGCGGCACGGGCATGCGCGCCGCCATCGCCGAGATCGACGCCAAGGGATTCGGATCGGTGGTGGTGGTGGAGGAGGACGGCCGCCTCGCCGGCATCCTCACCGACGGCGACCTGCGCCGCAACGTGTTCAGGGCCGATCTCGACAGTCTCGTGGTCGAAGCGCTGATGAGCGTCCGGCCGCGCACCGTGAGCCCCGAGACCCTCCTCGCCAAGGCCCTGGAAATCCAGGAATCGATGAAGATCACCTCGCTGATCGTCGTCGAGAACGAACGGCCCGTGGGCCTCGTGCATTATCACGACCTGCTGCGGGCAGGGGTCGCCTGACAACAGGGCCGATTCCGCAAAGACCGGAGCGGATCCGCCCCCGGCCTCGCGATGAGAGCGGACTTTGAGCCGCCTCGTCCCGGCATCACACCGTCAGGCAATCGAGGACCGGCTCCAGCATCCCGTCGATGGCTCCGCGCGCCGCCTCGGCCGGCCCTAGCGCTCCATCAAGGGCGAGCCGCGCGAGACCATGGACCAGGGACCAGCAGGCCATGGCCTTCGGGTCCGGGGCGGCGGGATTGGACGCCGACGGTGGCCCGTCATCCTCGAAAGGGGTTCCGTCCACCGCCGCTTTCAGAAGTCCGAACGCGCGACCGGCCGCCGCCGCATAGGCCGCGTCGCCCGTATCGATCCGCGCGCAGCGCCACATCGTGTCGAATGCGGCCGGGTGGTCGAGGGCGAAGGCGACATAGGCCCGGCCTTGCGCGCGGATACGCCCGTCGCGGTCCATCGCGGCGGAATCGGCCGCCGCCAGCGCGTCACCCAGCATCCGGAAACCCTCCGTCGCCACGGCGGTGAGGAGCCCGCGCGCATCGCCGAAATGATGCTGCGGGGCCGCCGGCGAAACCCCGGCACGGCGCGCCGCCTCCCTCAGGGAGAACCCGTCGATCCCGCGCTCCCGCAGGATGGCCGTCGCCGCCTCGATCAGGGCGGCCCGCAGATCGCCGTGATGGTAGGCGGCTGCCCCGGCCGTTCCGACGCCCTTGGATGGCTTGACAGTGTCAAGATGCTCGCTCATGTTCGATCTATACGATGTCAAGATGAGGTCGGACAAGCCGTGATTTCCGCAGCGAGTCTATTCTCCCTCTGCAGCTCGATCGCCCTTTTCGGCTGGATCGCCCTCGCCATCGCGCTGTTCGCACCTCGGCTCCGACGCGCGACCTGGATCGGCACGGGCCTGGTCCTCCCGGCGCTTCTGGCGGTGGCCTATATCGGCGCCCTGGCGGCGGGGCTGGCCGGGGGCGCGAAGGGCGGCTTCGACTCCATCGAGGCGGTGCGTTCCCTCTTCGCCGACGACCATGCGCTCACCGCCGGCTGGATCCATTATCTCGCCTTCGATCTTTTCGTCGGCGCCTGCATCGCCCGCGCCGGCACCGGGGCGGGGCTCTCGCCCCTGCTGATCCTGCCCTGCCTCGTCCTCACCTTCCTCGTCGGCCCGGCCGGGCTGCTCCTCGCCCTCGTCATCGGATTCAGCACCGGCAGGCTCGGCCTGGCGGCCCGGGCATGAGCGCGTCCGCCCTCACCGGACAGGACCGCCGCCCCACGGCGCTCGCTCGGCTTCGCGCGGACGATCCCGTCCTCACCGCCTTCGGCCTCGCCTGCCTGCTGACCGGCGCCGTCACCCTGGCACTGCCCCTCATCGACGGGCGGCTCATCGACGGCGCCTTCGTCTGGACGAAACCCGGGAAGTTCTTCGTCTCGGTCGGCGTATACGCCCTGACCTTCGCCTGGTTCACCGGCTATGTCCGGCCGGACCATCGCCATTCCCGCTCCCTGCGCACCGGCCGGCTCCTCCTCGTCGTCGCGGGCGGGTTCGAGCTCGGCTACATCACTCTGCAGGCCGCCCGGGCCGAGGCCTCGCATTTCAACGATGGCGATCCGCTTCACGCCATCCTCTACGCGTTCATGGGAATTCTGGCGCTGACCCTGCTCGCTGCCAAGATTCCCCTGGCCATCGCGGTGGCGGTCCGGCCGCTTCCCGGCCTCGAACCGAGCCTGCGCCTGGCGGTGGTTCTCGGCCTCGCCATGACGGTGATCCTCGGGGCCGCCACCGGCATCGCCCTCAGCGCCAACCGCAGCCATGCGGTCGGCCCGATCGGCGCGGCATGGCCGCTCCTCGGCTGGAACCGGGCGGGCGGCGATCTCAGGATCGCGCATTTCCTCGGCATGCACGGGGAACAGATCCTGCCGCTCGTAGCCGCCGGCTTCATGGCCCTGGGCTGGCCCCGGCGACGGGCGCTTGTGACGCTGGTGGCCTGCCTCCTGTGCGGCCTCATCGCGACTGCCTGGATCCAGGCCGGACGGGGCCTCGCCTTTCCTTTTGGTTGAGCGCGTTCTTCCCGCCACGACGTGGCGGGCGGCGCTTTGATGCGGCGGCGCGCTCGCCTATGGTGACGGCAATGCCGCCCGTGCTCCGCCCCGTCCGCCGCCTCGACCCGATCCTCGTGGACCGAATCGCCGCGGGCGAGGTGGTGGAGCGCCCGGCCTCCGCCGTGAAGGAACTGGTGGAGAACGCCATCGATGCGGGCGCCGCCAGCATCGAGGTGACGATCGAGGCGGGGGGCCGCCGGCTGATCCGCGTGGTGGATGACGGCGCCGGCATGAGCGCGGAGGATCTCGCCCTCGCGGTGGAGCGCCATGCCACCTCGAAACTCCCCGGCGGTGACCTGACCCGCATCGATTCCCTCGGCTTTCGCGGCGAGGCATTGCCCTCCATCGGGGCGGTGGCCCGCCTCTCCCTCACCAGCCGCACGGCGGAGGCCGAGACCGGATCGACCCTGGTGGTCGATGCCGGCATCAAGGGCGAGGTCCGCCCCGCACCGAGCCCGCGCGGCACGCGGATCGAAGTCACGGACCTGTTCTCGGCGACGCCGGCGCGGCTGAAATTCCTCAAATCCGACCGCGCCGAGGCGCTGGCCATCGCCGATGGGTTGCGGCGCCTCGCCGTGGCGCAGCCGCGGATCCGCTTCGCCCTCCGCTCCGAGAGCGGCAGCCCCCTCGTCTTGTCCGCCGAGACCGGCGACGACGCGGCCCTGCGGAGGCTCACGGCGGTGCTGGGGCCGGATTTCGGCGCGAGTTCCGCCCCCCTCCAGATGGCGCGGGAGGGCTTCGCCCTGTCCGGCCATATCGGCCTGCCGAGCTACCATCGCGGCGCGGGCAACCAGATCCATTTCACCGTCAACGGCCGCCCGGTCCGGGACCGCCTGCTGCTCGGTGCCGTGCGCGGGGCCTATGCCGACACGATGAGCGCCGACCGCCATCCGGTGCTCGGCCTCGCCATCACCTGCGACCCGGCCCTCGTCGATGTGAACGTCCATCCCGCCAAGACCGAGGTGCGCTTCCGCGAGCCGGGCCTCGTGCGCGCCCTCATCGTCAGCGCCATCCACGAGACCCTGCGGCAGGTCGGAGCGCGCAACGCCAGTACCGGCGCGGCCCGGACCCTGGACGCCCTGCGTCCGGGCCATGCTTCACCGTCGCTACGGCCGGCGATGACGGCGCATTCGGGGCGCGGCGCCTGGTCGGGCAGGGCAGCGATCCCGCCCGGCCTGCCCTCGTTCGGCGCGCCCGCCGGCCATGCGCCGGCATCGTCCTTCGGGGCGGGTGGGGGTCTGTTCGAGGCGCCACAAGCGAAATTCGACCGGTCCGAGGCCGGGTTCGGGGACCATGCGCAGGCGCTGTTCTCCGCCGATCTCGCGCCGCCCGGGGCCGATCTGCGCCAGCCGGAGATCGAACCGCCCGAGAGCGAGCATCCCCTGGGGGCCGCCCGCGCGCAGCTTCACGAGACCTACATCGTCGCGCAGACCCGCGACGGGATCGTCCTCGTCGACCAGCACGCGGCCCATGAGCGCCTCGTCTACGAGCGGCTGAAGCGCGAGCGCGCCGCCGGCGGCATCGCCCGGCAGGGCCTCCTTATCCCCGACGTGGTGGAGATGGCGCCCCAGGAGGCCGAGCGCCTGATCGCGGCCGCCCCCGACCTCGACCGTCTCGGCCTCACCCTCGAGGCCTTCGGCACCGGCGCGGTCCTCGTGCGCGAGGTTCCCGTGGCGCTGGCCGATGCGTCCACCCGCCGTCTCCTGGAGGACATCCTCGACGCCCTCGACGCGAGCGGCCTGGAGGAGGGGAGCGCGGACGGAACCGAGGGCGGCCCCCTCGGTCGGCGCCTCGACGCGATCCTCTCGCGCATGAGCTGCCACGGTTCGATCCGCGCCGGACGCCGCCTGCGGCCCGAGGAGATGAACGCCCTCCTGCGCGAGATGGAGGCGACCCCGTTCGCCGGCACCTGCAATCACGGCCGCCCGACCTTCGTGGAACTGAAGCTCCACGATATCGAGCGGCTGTTCGGCCGGCGCTAGAGAGTTGCGCCGGCTCTTCGGTCCTCAGGCGGCCGCGAGAGCGGAGGCGGCTTCGAGCGCCCCGGCGAGGGCCTTCTCCCGGGCCTCGGGGCCGAGGGCGATCCCCTCGGCGATGATGAAGTCCGGGTTGGTGATGCCGATGAAGCCGAGGACGACCCTCAGATAAGTCTCGGCATGCTCCGCCGAGGCGGCGGGTGACCCCGGACCATAGAGGCCACCGCGCGCCACGGCGACGATGACGCGCTTCTCGGGCACGAGGCCGACGGCGCCGCTCTCGGTGTATTTGAAGGTCTGTCCGGCCACGAGGATGCGGTCGATCCAGGCCTTGAGCTGGGTCGAGATCGTGAAATTGTAGAGCGCCGCGCCGATCACCACGATGTCGGCGGCCAGGAACTCGGCCAGGACCGTGCGGCCGAGCGCGACGTCGTTCTGGATGTCGGGCGTGTTGGTAGCGTTGGGCTGATGGCCCGCCAGATAGGCGCCGGAGAGATGCGGGATCGGCGTGGCGGCCAGATCGCGATAGGTCGTGTTAAGATCGGGTGCCCCCGCCTGGAGACGGGCGACGATGGCGGCCGAGACGGCGCGGCTGACGGAATGCTCGCCCAGGATGCTGCTGTCGATGTGCAGAAGGTTCATGTTCGATCCTCGGTATCAGAAATATACCGAGGCGCTATAGATAACCGGAGCGGCCCATGCGCAAGGAGGCACATTCGTGGAACCCGGTCACAGCGACGTAACCGAGGCACAGGCCCCTCACCGCCCCGGCGATTGCCGGGTGGTCGGTACGGTGCTGGCGCGAGTGGGCGACAAATGGAGCATCCTCGTGGTGATGACGTTGACGGATGGGCCCCGGCGCTTCAACGAATTGAAGCGGATCATCGGCGGCATCTCGCAGCGGATGCTCACCTTCACCCTGCGCGGCCTGGAGCGCGACGGCCTGGTCTCCCGCACCGTCACTCCGACGATCCCGCCCCGCGTGGATTACGAACTCACCGCCCTCGGCCGCTCCCTCCAGGTACCGGTTCAGGCGCTGGGCAGCTGGGCCTTCGCGAACCTGCCCGCGATCCACGCCGCGCGGACCCGTTTCGACACAGGCAGCGAGACGGACCCGGCCTGAATCCGGGACATTCGACGGGCGTGACAGCGAGAAGACCAGCCGATCAGGTCCAGTAGAGGATCCGGGCGAAAGGGAGTTCGCGCGCCACGGCGGCGGTGATCGTCTCCCGCATCGTCCGCATGAGGTCGCGGGGATAGACATACTTCACCGAGCCGAACTTGGTGAGTTTGCGACTGCGCTCGTCCTCCCGCATCGGCAGGTCGGAGCCGGGATACCAGCCCTCGAGCACGTCCTTCGATCCCGGTGTGAACCGGTGCGTGATGAGTTCCACGGTGAGGTCGGGATCGGGCAGGGCGGACAGCGCATCCGCCACCTCCCGCAGGAGCCCTCCATAGGCGTCCGGCCAATCGGCAACGGCGATGATCGGCGCGATGGTGAGACCGACCGGGTAGCCGGCCCGCGCCATGGCACCGAGGGCCCGCAGGCGGGCATCGAGACTGGCGGTGCCGCCCTCGTAGCGCGCGGCGGCACGGGCGTTGAGGGAGAACCGCACGCGGGTCCGGCCCCGATGGGGCAGCGCCAGAAGGGGTTCGACCGCGGCGAATTTGGTCGTGAACCGCAGTTGCACCGCCGCGTCCCAGGCGCCGAAATGCGTGATCGCCGCCGAGAGCGAGCCGGTCAGGTGCTCGATGCCGAGGGGATCGGTGTAGCACGAGGCCTCGAACGTGGTGCCCTCCTCGACGCGGCCGGCCTGGGCCGAGGTGACGCCGCCCTGGCCGAGATAGGCCGGCAGGTTCCCGAGGATCGCGTCGAGATTGGCGTAGGCCCGCGTCACCGGCGGGCCGGAGAGGGAGCCGGCGAGGTAGCAATATTGGCAATGGGCCGGGCAGCCCTCGGCAAGATCGAAGCGCCAGTCGGCACTGGGCGGGATCGGCTGCAGCCGCAGCTTGCTCGGGGGCGCCACCACGATGGCGAGGGTGGCCTTCGCCTCGCGATAGGCCCGGCGCGGATCCTCGTCGCGCAGGCCCGTGAGGCGGTTGTTCTTCAGGCGCTCCACCGGGAGACCGAGCGCCTCGGCCCGCGCCAGCATCGCGCGGCCATGGGCATGCTCCAGGGCCGCCGGCGTCACCAGCACTCGGCGTGGCCGCCACAGGCGGGAGTCACGCGGAGCATCCCCCGGCTCGGCCTTCGCCGGTTCGGCCGTGACGGGATCGCGCGTGGCGTCATCGAGGACCATGCCGGGGCAACGCAGCGACGATGCCCCGGGGTTCCCGGCGCGCGCCGGGGCCGCAGGGCCGACGGTTCAGGCCTGGAAGCGCGCGAAAGCCAGGGCGGTGTCGCCGTAGACCCGGCGCTCCAGTTCGGTGAAGCCGGAGGGCAGCGCGACGCTGGCGCCCGCCGCCTCCTCCACCACCACCAGGGCGCCGGGGGCGAGCCACCCGCCATGGGATGCGCTGGACAGGGCGGCCGGCGCGAGGTCCCGGTTGTAGGGGGGATCGCAGAAGACGAGGGTGAAGGTCCCGCTGGTCCCGGCGGGGCCGAGCTTGGTCGCATCGCGGCGGAACAGCCGGGTCTTGCCGGCGCAGCCCAGGGCATCGATGTTCTCGCGGATCAGACCGCGCGCCTCCGCCCCCTCGTCCACCAGGAGGGCGTAGCTCGCCTCGCGGGACAGGGCCTCGAAGCTCAAGGCCCCGGTTCCGGCGAAGAGATCGAGGACCCGCGCACCGGCCACCGCGTCGTCATAGGCATGGGCGAGGACGTTGAAGAGCGCCTCGCGCAGACGGTCCGAGGTCGGCCGGATCGCGTCCGATTTCGGGGTGGCGAGGCGGCGTCCACGCAGGTCGCCGCCGACGATCCTCACCGCGAGCCGCCACGGGGCGGACGTCCGCCGCCGCCACCGGGCTTGCCGCCCGCGCCACCGCCGCGATTGCCGAACCCACCGGGCTTGGCCGAACCGCCGGGCCGGGACGAACCACCGGCCTTGAAGCCGCCAGGCCTGCTGGCTCCAGCGGGTCTGCCCGATCCGCCGGGCTTGCTGAACCCACCCGGCTTTCCGAACCCACCGGGCTTGCCGAACCCGCCGGGCTTACCACCCGGCCGGAAACCGCCACGATCGGCGCCCGAGCGTTCGGCGCCGATGTCACGGTCGCCGCCCTGGCGCTCGTCGGAGCGGCCCTTGAAGCCCGCTCCTTTGAAGCCGCCGGGCTTGAATCCGCCCGGTCGGCCGCCGCCGGGACGATCGTCTCCGCCGCGATTGAAGGCCGGCTTCTCGCTGCGGAATCCCGCGGGCCTGTCCCCACGCGGCTCGCCGCGATTGAAGGCCGGCCGCTCAGCCCGGTCGTTGAAGCCGCCGCCGTCGCGGGGCTTGAAGCTGCGCGGACGCTCGTCGCCGCCACGAGGCGGACCGCGCCGCTCGGCGCCATCGGGCCGCCCGAAACCGCCGCGCGGCGCATCGTCCCGGCGCGGAGGCCTGGCGTCGCTGCGCGGAGGTCTGGCGTCGCCGTCGAACCGGCGCTGCGGTGGCCGGGCATCGGTCTCCTCGCGGCGGGCCGCCTTGGCATCGGATTGGCGCAGCGTCCGGACCGGACGCTCGGCGGCGCCCGTGTCGTCACGGCGGGCGCCCCGGTCGCGGCGATGCGGCTCGGGGGCCGGCTCCTGCGGGCTGGCCTTCAGGCGTTCCACCAGGACCCGGCGCTCGCCGGTATTGATCGCGCCGACGCGCTCGCGGCCGCGGGCAGCGGAGGCCTCACGTTCGGCCTTGGGATCGGCGCCACGGCGGGGGATCTTGACCCGGCGCGCACCGTCCTCCTGCGGCGCGGCCTCTTCGGCGTGCCAGACCGAGCGGCGGGGGCCGGCGCTGTTGCCGCCGGTGGGCACGCGGGCCGGCTCGGCGGGCCTGCGCAGGGGGCGGTCGCCGCCCCGATCACGGTCACCGCCGCGGTCGCCGCCCCGCGGGGCGTCGTCATAGCTGCGGCCGGCACTCCTCGCCGCGGCCGCCGAGGCGCTGCGGGCGGGCTGCTTGGTCTGCTGCTGAGCCGCCTTTGGCGAGCCGAACGGGGCGATCGGCTCACGGTTGGGGCTGGTGAAATCGACGCCGGCCTGGTCGGCCAGGGTCGGGCCCAGCTGCTCCTTGAGCACCTTGGTGCGGATCTCCTCGACGAGGCCCACTTCGAGATCGCCGAGCTGGAAGGGGCCGAAGGACAGGCGGATCAGCCGGTTCACGGCCAGACCCAGATGTTCGAGGATGCGCTTGACCTCGCGGTTCTTGCCCTCGCGCAGGCCGAGCGTCAGCCAGAGATTGTCGCCCGAGGACCGGTCGAGGACCGCATCCACCGGGCCGTAATCCATGCCGTCGATGGTCACGCCCTTACGCAGCTTGTCGAGTTCGGCCTGATTCGTGTCGCCATGCGCGCGGACGCGGTAGCGCCGCAGCCAGCCGGTATCGGGATGGGCGATCACCTTGGCGAGGCCGCCGTCGTTGGTGAGCAGCAGCAGGCCTTCGGTGTTGATGTCGAGACGGCCGATGGCGACCACGCGCGGCAGATCCTCGGGCAGGGCCTCGAAGACGGTCTGGCGCCCTTCCGGGTCGCGGGCCGTGGTCACGAGGCCCCGCGGCTTGTGATAGATCCACAGCCGGGTCCGCTCGCGGGCGGGCAGGGGCTCGCCATCGACGGTGATCTCGTCCGCATCCGTCACGTTGATCGCCGGCGAGGTCAGCACCTTGCCGTTGAGGGTGACACGGCCCTCGGCGATCATCGCCTCGACGTCGCGACGGGACGCGATGCCGGCGCGGGCGATCGCCTTGGCGATGCGGTCGCCCTCGGGCGTCGCCGGATCGGAACCAGCGGCAGAATCAGTGTCCACGGGCTTAGCCGCCGGCCTCGGCAAGGCGGCCTTGCGGCGCAGGGGGGCGTCGCCGCCCCTGGCGAGCGCGGCCCGGCGTGGCGCCGGCTGCTCTTCGGCGGACGGGCCGGGCACGCCCGCATCGGTCGCCGGGGACCACGCTTCGCCGGAAACGTTGTTGGTCTCGGGCGCGTCCTCGGACCCGCCCGTCTGTTCGTCTGTCTTGTCGCTCATCCCAGCCCCATAACAGAGCGGAGGCGAGGTTGCGAGCGATTGCGCGTGGAGCGGCCTACCCGCAGAGCAAGGGGGCGTTGCAGCCGCATACGAAGAAGGCGGCCTCCCGGCCGCCTTCGCATACGTATTCGCTATTGCTCGATGCCAAAGCTCAGAGCTTGCTCTTCACCGTGTCGGCAGCGCTCTTGACGCCGTCCTTGGCGTCGCCGACGGTCTTCTGGGCTTCGCCCTTCAGTTCCTGGGCCTTGCCTTCGGCCTTGAGCTTGTCGTTGTCCGTGGCATTGCCGATGCCCTGCTTCACGTTGCCGACGGCTTCGTTGGCGAGACCCTTGATCTTGTCGGTGGTGCTGCTCATCGTCTGCTCCTGAAAAGATCCTGCGGCCTTGCCGCGTCGGGAAGGAAACGGCCCCGTCGCCGCGAGGTTCCTGCCGGGCTTGATCACGGGATCTCGACTCGGTCATTTACTCAACGAAGCCAGAAGCTTGGGCCCGACGATCATGACTGTGCCCGTCTCCTTGAAGGCCGCGACCGATCCGCTGAGCCTCGCCTTCGACGCCGCCCGGCGCGCGGCCATGGAGGGAGAGGTGCCCGTGGGGGCCGTGATCGTGCGGGACGGTACGATCCTCAGCGTCGCCCATAATCGCCCCCGTGGGCTGCGCGATCCCACCGCCCATGCGGAGATCCTGGCGATCCGCGCCGCCTGCGCCGCCATCGACGACGAGCGCCTGATCGGCTGCGACCTCTACGTCACCTTGGAGCCCTGCCCCATGTGCGCTGGCGCCATCTCGTTCGCGCGCATCCGCCGGGTCTATTTCGCGGCCCTCGATCCGAAGGGCGGGGGGGTCGAACACGGCCCACGGGTCTTCAACCAGCCCACCTGCCACCATGCGCCGGAGGTCTATGGCGGCTTGCGCGAGGCGGAGGCCGCCACGCTCCTGCGCGATTTTTTTCGCGATCGGCGGGAAGGCTGAGGCCAGGAGCCTTCCCGGGCACTGGGACGTTCGGCAACAGACCCTCAACATCCGGAGATGTCCCATGGTCCCGACCTATCAGCGTGCCCTCATCGTCGGCGCCGGCGAAGGCTTGAGCGCCTCGCTGGCGCGGCGCCTGTCCCACGAAGGCCTGCGCCTCGGTCTCGCCTCGCGCTCCATCGGCAAGCTCGAAGGGCTGGCGGCCGAGACCGGGGCCGCCCTGCATTCCTGCGATGCCGTCGACCCGTCGGAGGTTGAGGCGCTGTTCGCCCGGATGGAACCGGCTCTTGGCGGCCCGCCCGACGTGGTGATCTACAATGCCAGCGGCCGCTTGCGCGGCGCCATCGCCGATCTCGATCCGGACGCGGTGCGTCACGCCCTGATGGTCTCGGCCTATGGCGGCTTCCTCGTGGCCCAGGCCGCCGCGCGGCGCATGCTGCCGGGGCGGCACGGCGCGATCCTGTTCACGGGGGCGTCGGCGAGCGTGAAGGGCTATGCCGAATCCGCGGCCTTCGCCATGGGCAAGTTTGCCCTGCGCGGCCTGTCCCAGAGCCTGGCGCGGGAACTCCAGCCGAAGGGCATCCATGTCGCCCATTTCGTCATCGACGGCGGGATCCGCAGCGCCTCCCGCCCCGAGACCGCGGATGCACCCGACAGTCTGCTTGACCCCGACGCCATCGCCTCGGCCTATTGGGACGTCCTGCGCCAGGACCGCAGCGCCTGGACCTCAGAAATCGCTTTGCGTCCGTGGGTGGAGCGGTTCTGAGCCGCCTGAGAGCGCCTCAGAACCAGCCAGCCTTCAGGCCGCCGCCAGCGGCTTCGAGACATCCTCCAGGGACTTGCCCTCGGCGGCCGTGCCCCAGATCCCGCCGACGATGGCGGCGATCAGCATCAGCACGGCACCGATGCCGTAGCCGATCAGCACGTTGTCGCGGGATCCCGTCTCCACCAGGGCGCCGAACAAGAGCGGGCCGGAGACGCCGCCGATGCCGGTGCCGAGCGCGTAGAACACCGCGATGGCGAGCGCCCGGATCTCGAGGGGGAAGGTCTCGGCCACGGTGAGGTAGGCGGCAGAGGCCGCGGCGGAGGCGAAGAAGAACACCACCATCCAGGCCGCCGTCTGACCGACGGGGCCGAACACCTCGATCTTGAACAGGTAGCCGGTGATGGTGAGCAGCACCGCCGAGATGCCGTAGGTGAAGGCGATCATCTGGCGGCGGCCGATCGTATCGAACAGGCGGCCGAGCAGCAGCGGGCCGAGGAACGATCCCAGCGCGAAGGGCAGCAGGTACCAGCCGACATGGTCGCCCGGCACGCCGTAGAAGCGCTGGAGCACGAGGGCGTAGGTGAAGAACAGGGCGTTGTAGAAGAACGCCTGCGCGATCATCAGGGCGAGGCCCACCAAGGTCTGCTTACGGTAGCCGACCAGCATGGTGCCGAAGACTTCCTTGAGCGGCGTGTGGCTGCGGGTCCTCAGCTTCATCCGCTTGGATTCGTCCACCGGCGGCAAGGTGATGCCCTCGTCGGTGAAGCGCTTCTCGATGCTGGTGACGACCCTGTCCGCCTCGGCGACGTAGCCGTGGGTGGCGAGCCAGCGCGGGCTCTCAGGAATCCAGGTCCGCAGCAGCAGGATCACGAGGCCGATGCCGCCCCCGACGAAGAAGGCGATGCGCCAGCCCCAGGCCGGGTCGATCATGCCGGGACGCAGCACGGCGATGGAGAGGAAGGAGCCCAAGGCCGCCCCGATCCAGAACGAACCGTTGATGACGAGATCGGTCCAGCCGCGCACGCGGGCCGGGACGAGTTCCTGAATGGTGGAGTTGATGGCGGTGTATTCGCCGCCGATGCCCGCGCCGGTGAGGAACCGGAAAATGCAGAAGCTGTAGATGTTCCAGGACAGGCCCGTGGCCGCGGTGGCCGCGAGGTACAGGGCCAGCGTGATGAAGAACAGCTTCTTGCGGCCGATCCGGTCGGTGAGCCAGCCGAAGCCGAGCGCCCCGACCACCGCGCCGACAAGATAGGAACTCGCCGCCAGACCGATATCGAACTCGGTGAAGCTCATCGGCTCGGCCCGCAGGGCCCCCACGAGGGAGCCCGCCAGAGTAACTTCGAGGCCGTCGAGCACCCAGGTGATGCCGAGGGCCACGATGACGAGGATGTGGAAGCGTCCCCAGGGCAACCGGTCGAGACGAGCGGAAATATCGGTGTCGATCACCGTGCCCATCGGAACCCGCTCAGGCGGGGCGGAGCCCGGCTTTGCCTCGACCATACTCGTCATCGACGCCTCGTTAACTCTCGGACACGAATGTTGTTGGCAATGAACGGCCAAGCCTCGCGGTTCCGTCGGCGTCTTTACCTGTTCACGCTTCACTCAGGGCACTCGTCTCCGGGTGCCTCGACCGATGAATCCCCGTCTTCTCGCCGCCATCCTCGCCACCACAGTGCTTGCGGGTGCCGCGCTCGCAGCGTCGCCGCTGCGCGCCAACGAGGTCTCGCACAGGCCGCCGCGCGGCGCCGAAGGCTGGCGCCTGCGCCCCGCCGACGTGACGACGACGGGAAGCACCGTTGCCGCGATCAAGGACCGCCCGACCGCCGACATTCCGGCGGAGCGGCGCGCCGTGCGGGTGGTCTATCCCGGCCTCCTCGCCGACCGGTGAGCACCCGGCCCGGCCGCGCCGGCGCCCTTCGACAGTGCGGAGACGAGCCTCCACCGTGGGTCGACCATTCGGCGGTCGCTCCACTTAGCTCCAGGTAAGGGTAAAGGGCAGTTTTCCGAAGATTGGGCGCGCACGGCGCCGTGGCGGTTCGACAATTCACAGCATCATATACGAGCTCACAGATCGGAACTCGAGATACAGATACAAAGACGGAATTGATAATATTGATCCGCTATTCCGATAAATCGATTTCTCTCCACACTGGAAATAATTGAATCACAAATCAGTCCAACAGAATAGTATATGTGATTATAAATTAAGATTATTAAAAGTATATCATATTATAAATATGGTATTTGTTCCATATTATATTATCGATGACAGAATCAATGGCCGGAAACGGGCCGGCGGCCTTTCTACCAGGCTGGACCCTCGCCCCATGGCACACCGTTCTTCTATTACCCATATTCAACACTTCTCATTTATACGAAAAATTGACCCTGCGGGTTGACGGTCTCGCAAGCCCACGGGCTGCAGGGTCTGGTCTGGTGAAGGGTCAGAAACGATGCTGGGACGCCTCGCGGACAAGATATCCTTCCGGCACCAGATCAGCCTGTTCGCCGGGGCGGTCGGCCTGTCCATCGTCGCCGCGAGCACGCTGGGCTCCGCATTGCTGGCGCGCGGGCAAGCCACAGAGATGGCGCAGAACGCCCTGCTACAGGTGGCGCGCTCCGTTGCCGATCGCCTGGACCAGGACATGGCGGAGCGCCTGCGCGAGATCCGCAACGTGGCGGCGCTCGATCCGCTGCAGCCCCACTGGATGGAAGAGACCGGAAGTCTGCGCAAAGTCCTTCAGACGATGCAGAAAACCCTCCCGGACTATGCCTGGATCGGCTTTGCCGACGCGACCGGAAAGGTCCACGCTGCGACCGGCGGCATCCTGGAAGGCGCGAATGTCGGCCAGCGTCCCTGGTTCATCGATGGGATGAAGGGCGCGGTCGCTGAGGACGTTCACGTTGCGGCCCTGCTGCAGAGCCTGCTCAAGCCAAATGCCGACAAGACTCCGTTCCGGTTCGTCGATTTCGCATCTCCCGTCACCGATGCATCGGGCCGGATCATCGGCGTCCTGGGAAGCCATCTCAGCTGGAGCTGGGCGGACGTGGTGCGACGGGAAGTCCTGTCCTCGCGCAGGCCGGAGTTGAAGGAGGAGATCGTCGTCCTCGACCGGACCGGCCGCGTGCTCCTCGGACCGGCGCTCGGGACGACACCCTACGCCCCGGCCGATCTCGCGGCGGGCCATTTCATCGCGAGCGGCCCGGACGGCGAACGGCTCGCCGCCGTCTCGGCCACCCGCGGCCGGGGCGACTATACCGGCCTCGGCTGGATCGTGGTCGCCCTCCAGCCGATGGATACGGCGCTCGCCGGCGCCCACCGACTGACCCTCCTCATCACCCTGATCGGCCTCGGCGCGGCGGCGATCGGCGTTATCGGCATCTTCCTGGTGGTCGCGCGCCTGAGCCGCCCGCTCACACACCTCACGGATGCGGTAGACCGGATCGGCCGTGAGCCGAATGCGACGATGACCGAGCGGGTCCATGGCTCGCCCGAGGTGCTGCGCCTGTCCGCCGCCGTCAGGTCCTTGCTGAGACGGATCGGCACCGCCGAGGCCGATGCGCGTGACGTCGAGACCGAGGCGTCACGGGCGGTGCAGGCCGCGCAGGACCGGGTCAAGCGCATCGGAGCCGACCTCCAGGCCATGCAGCTCATCGCCAACAAGGACGCTCTCACGGGCCTCCTCAACCGGCGCGCATTCCTTCCCCTCGCGAAGGAGGCCTTGAACGACTTCAAGTTCTATCGCCGCCCCATCGCGGTGCTGATGATCGACATCGACCATTTTAAGCGGGTCAACGACCGGTACGGACATCCGGCGGGCGATGTGGTCATCCGCAAGGTCGGCTCCATCATCAACGACACCATCAGGACGACGGACAAGGTCGCACGCTTCGGCGGCGAGGAGTTCGTCGTCCTGCTCGGCGACAGCAGCGCCCTCGGCGCGGCGCTGATCGCGGAGCGCATTCGCCAGAGCGTGGCCAGCACCGTGTTCGAGCCCGACAACAATCGCCTTCTGGCGACGATCAGCATCGGCATCGCCGAGGCGGAATCGTCCGACAAGGACATCGACCGCACCATCGAGCGCGCGGACCGTGCCCTCTACGAGGCGAAATCTCGGGGACGCAATTGCATCCACACCTTCACGGCGGACATCGCCGACCTGAGATCGGTGGCATAGCCGATCTTCAGGATCCTATGCCCGCCCCAAATTCGAGGGCGGCGGGATTCATGCCTGTTTCCCTCGGGCCACGGCCTACGGCATTCACACATTTCGCGAGACCACGGGTCCCCTCTCCTGAAAGGAGAGGGAGCCCGTCGCGCCTCATGTCGAACCCTCTTGGGTAGCGAATCGACCGTCGAGCAGATGTGCGAATCCTGTAGGGCCACGGCCCCGAGGCCGTCACCTTTCGGCGATCCGCGGATCGAGGGCGTCGCCGAGGCCGTCACCGAGGACGTTGAGAGCCACCAGGGTCGAGACGAGGAAGGCGGCGGGTCCGGCGAGCATCCACGGGGCGGATTCGAGGGCGCGCGCGCCCTCCGCGATGAGCGCGCCCCAGCTCGTGGCCGGTTCCTGCACCCCGAGGCCGAGGAACGACAGGAAGCTCTCCAGCAGGATCACCCTGGGCACGAGGAGGGTCGCCGCCACCGTGACGGGGCCGAGCGTGTTCGGGACGATGTGCCGGCGCAGGATCGCCGCCGTGGACAAGCCGAGGGCCTCCGCCGCGCGGACGAAATCGCGATGACGCAGGGAAAGGGTCTGGGCGCGGACGAGGCGGGCCATGTCGAGCCATTCCACCGCGCCGATGGCCACCAGGATCAGCCCCAATCCGGAACGGAAGAACACCAGCAGCATGATCACGAAGAAGACGAAGGGCAGCGCGTAGAGCATGTCGACGACGCGCATCATCACCGCGTCGGCGGCGCCGCCGAGATAGCCGGCGAGCGCTCCGTAGCCGATCCCGATGAGGAGCGCCACGGCGGTGGCGACGGCCCCGATGAGGAGGGAGACACGCCCGGCGACAAGACTCCGGGTAAGGATGTCCCGCCCCAGCATGTCGGTGCCCATGAGGAAGCGCAGGCGCCGCAGCGGAGCCTCGACCACGAGGCGGCGCCCCCCGTCCCGGCGCTCGACGATGGTGGCGGGGCCGAACAGGTCCGAGCGGGGCAGATAGACCAGGACCCGTTCGTCGATGGGCGTGGCATCGATGGGCTTGGCATCGATGGATTGGGAAACACCCGAAAACACCATGCGGACCGTGCCGCCGGTGACCGCGATGTCGGAGACCGCGAGCCGCATGCGGAAGGCGAGGCGGGTGAGGGCGGGGGCGATCTCGTCGGGTCCGGGATGGGCGGCGAGGCCCGGCGCGGTGCGCACGAGGTCGGGGTAGATCCGCCCAGGCTCGTGGCCGGTGAGAAGCGGCCCGACGAGGCAGGCGAGCGTCATCGCCATGAGGACCAGAAAGGCGGCAAGGGCACCGCGGTTGCGCGCGAAGCGGGTCCAAGCGCGCCTCATCGGGCCGTCCTCAGGCGCGGATCAAGGAGGGCGCAGACGATGTCGGCGACGATGTTGAGGAGGGTGACGAACACGGCCACCAGCACCACGGTCCCCATCACCAGGGTGTAGTCGCGGTTGAGCGCCCCGTCGACGAAGGCGCGGCCGATGCCGGGCAGGCCGAAGATCGTCTCCACCACGACGGAGCCGGTGAGCAGCGCGGCGGCGGTCGGCCCGAGGACGGACACAACGGGCAGCAGCGCCCCGCGCAGGGCATGGCGGGCGATGCGGTGGGGCGGCAGGCCCATGGCGCGCATGGTGCGGACCGGCTGGGCATTCAGGGTCTCGTTGAGCGAGACCCGTGTCAGGCGGGCGATGGCGCCGACCTGCGGCAGGGCGAGGGTGAGGACGGGAAGCACGAGATGCGACGGCGCGCCGCCCTCCCAGCCTCCCACGGGGAGCCAGCGCAGGGTCAGCCCGAACACGATCTGGAGCAGCGGCGCCACGACGAAGTTGGGCACCGCCAGGGTCAGCCCGGCAACAAGGCCGATGGCCCGGTCGATCCATCCACCGCGTCGCAGAGCGGCCCAGCTTCCCAAGCCGATCCCACAGGCCAGCGCCAGGACGAGGGCGAGGCCGCCCAGGGTCATGGAGACGGGCAGGCCGCGCGCGAAGAGATCCGCGACGGTAAGGTCGCGGAACGAGAACGACGGGCCGAGATCGCCCCGCATCAGCGCACCGAGATAGCGCCCGTACTGGACGAGAAGCGGCTGATCGAGGCCGTAGACGGCAGCAAGGTTGCGCATCGCCGCCGGCGGCAGCGGACGTTCCAGGTCGAACGGGCCTCCGGGGGCGAGGCGGATGAGAAAGAAGCTGCCGGTGACCACGAGGAACAGGGTCGGGACTGCCTGGGCGAGGCGGCGCAGGATAAGACCGATCATGCCGCCGCCGGCCTCACGGTTCGAGCCTCAGGAAGCGCGTCGGCGATGCGTTGCGCAGGTTCGGATGGTAGCCGGTGAGACGGGGCGAGATTAGCGCCTTCGAGCGGGTATGGAGCAGCGGGATCCAGGGCAGGTCCCGCAGGACGATCGTCTCGGCGCGAAACAGGATGTCGGCACGCGCCGCGATATCGCGCTCGGAGGCCGCTTCGCGCATCAGCCCGTCATAGGCCGGATTGCTGTAACGGCCGGGGTTGAGCCCGTCATTGCCGGTCTCCAGCAGGAACAGGAAGTTCTGCGGATCGGAGTAATCGGCGAACCAGGACATGCGGGCGACATCGAAATCGCCGCCGTCGCGCAGATGGGCGAAATGGGTCTTGGCATCGGTATAGACGAGACGCGTCTCGACGCCGATGCCCCGCCACATGTCGGTGATAGCGACCGCCGCGTTACGGTTGTTGTCGGTGCTGTTGAAGCGATACTCGACGCGGAGGGGCTTGCCGCCCGGGCCGAACCCGGCCTCGGCGAGGAGTGAACGCGCCTCCTCCTCGCGGTCGATGGGCAAGGCGTTGCGGCCTTCGAGTTCCGGCGGCGCGCGGTAATTGTCGAGGCCCGGCGGGCACAGGGAATAGGCCGGCGCCATGGTCTCGCCCCACAGCCTCTCGGCCAGGAACTCGCGGTCGATCACCAGGGACAGCGCCCGGCGCAGGCGGACGTCGTCGAAGGGGGGCTTGCGGGTGTTGACGGCCAGGGCATAGAGCCCGAGCGACGGTCCGAGGACGACCTGACCGCCGAACCTCGCCTTGAGGGAGGCCATCTGGTCGCCGGGCAGGTCGGCCAGGGAATCGATCTCGCCGGCGGCGTAGCGGCGAACCGCGCTGGACAGGTCCGGCGTCGGCAGGAAGGCCACGGTCTCGATGGCGATCCCGTCCGCCGCGTGGAAATGCGGGTTGCGCCGCAGGGTGATGCGGTCGTTCGGCACCATGTCCACGAGGGCGTAGGCGCCGTTGCTCACGAGGTTGCCCGGTCGGGTAAAGGCATCGCCGAAGCGGGCGATCGAGGGCGGATGCACCGGCAGGGAGGTCTGGTGAGTGAGGAGTTCGAGGAGGTAGGGCGTCGGCCGGTCGAGGGTGACGACCAGGGTCCGTGCATCCAGCGCCGATACGCCGAGCGTTTCCGGCGCCGCCTCGCCCTGATTCACCGCGCGGGCGTTCTTCAGGGGATACAGCACCTCGGCATATTTCGCCGCCGTCTCCGGGGCCATGATCCGGCGCAGTCCGAAGACGAAGTCGGCCGCCACCACCGGATCGCCGTTCGACCAGCGCCCGTCGTCGCGCAGGTGGAACGTGTAGGTCAGGGCGTCGTCGGAGACGGTCCAATGCGTCGCGGCGCCGGGAATGAGAGCGCCGTGATTGTCGTAGGTGAGCAGCCCCTCGTAGAGGTCGCGCAGGATGTGCGCCTCCGCCACGGTGGAGGATTTGTGCGGGTCGAGGGTCTCGGGGTCGGCATCGTTGCCGCGCCGGTAGACGGAGGACGCCGCCGCGCGCACCGATCCGGCTCCGGCCACGAGCAGGGCGCCGCCGCCGAGAAGGCAGGCGCGCCGGTCCGGGCGCATGACAGCGTTCAGGCGCCGGTCTGCGCGGTAAAGCCGGCCGCCTCGATCCCGGCGAGGGCACAGAGCTCGTCGTTGTCGGAGGTATCGCCCGAGATGCCGACGGCACCGATGACCGCATCACCATCACGGATCAGGACACCGCCTGGCACCGGCACGAGCGCGGCGGGCCCGACGAGATGGCTCACGGCCGCGACGAAATAGGCCTGCTCCTCCGCCCGCTTGTGGATCGCGCGGCCGCCGAGGCCGAGCGCCAGGCAGCCATTGGCCTTGCCCATGGCGACCTCCGCCCGGCGCAGGGACGTGCCGTCCTCGGCGGCCATGGCCTTGAGCGCACCGCGCGCATCGTAGACCACCACCGCGAGGGGCTTCAGGCTGTGCGAGCGCGCCGTCTCGAGGGCAGTGGCGACGATGCTCTGGGCGGCGGCGAGGGTGAGGTCGGGCATCGGCTTACCGGGGGATGAGGTCACGGGTCATACCGGACGTACCCCGGCCGTCGATGCCGGACCAGCCCCGGCCTCACCCGTCGCGGTCGGCCAGGAACGTATCGTAGTGCCGCGTCACCGATGCCAGATCCTCGAAATGCGGGAAGGCCCCGGTGGGCAGGACGTCGACGGTCCAGTTCGGACGGCCGGCGACACGGTCGGCATGGCGGTAGTCGACGAAATCGCCGCGCACCCCGTGGATCATCCAGACTGGGAGGGTGAGCGCCTCGTAGAGCCGACCCGGCGCATCGGGAAACAGGGCGCCGGACAGGAACGAGAACGGCGCATGCCGTGCGCCAGGACGATGCGCCGAGGCCTGATCGTAGGCGAGCAGGCCCTCGTCGATGTCCTTCGAGCCCCAGGTCTTCTCCAGGAAGAAGCGCATGCTCGGCCGGGTCACGAGGAGATCGAACAACGGCTCTCCCCAGAGCGGCGCGTTCAACATCGCCCGAGCGACGGCGCCGCCATGCCGGGTCCGGTCGCGATGCCGGCCGACGAAGCGGGAATCGAAGCCGGTGGGGCTGATCAGGCCGAGGCTGCGATAATCGCCCGGCGCCTCGAGAGCGGCGGCGGCGAGGTACTCGCAGGACAGGGACAGGGCGACGGCATCGATCTGACCGCCGCCGTGTCGCGCACGGATCTCGGCGGTGACGGCCTGGATCGCATCGGTCATCAGGCGGGGCGTGTAGACCCGGTCGCTGCGCTCCGAAAAACCGAAACCCGGCAGGTCGAGGGCATAAACCGGGCGGCTCCCCGCGTAATGCCGGTAGAACGGACGGATCTCATAGGCATTCGCCGCCGCGTTGACCGAGTGGATCAGCAGCAGCGGAACGCCCGGCGCGGTGGCGTCGCCATAGAGGCCGATATCCCCGGCCGGCGTTTCCAGGCGCTCGTGCCGTCCCGGCAGGGCGGGATGCAGCGTCTGATCGTGGTCGATCCCGAAGCGGCTCCATGCGATCCATGCGCCCGCCGCGCCGAGGGGCAGGAGAGCGAGCTTGGCGGCGAGGCCCGCGCGGGAAGCGGGTCTGTCGCGGCGGATCGGTGCGGGCATCGTGTCGTCCGGGTACGGAGCAGGCTCCGGGAAACGCGAAGCGTCCCCGGTCGATCCAGGCCTTCGCCTCGTCACGCCGTCGCGCCCTCGATCTCGCCGCTCAGTTCCAGCCATTCCTCCTCGGCCGCTTCCAGGGCGGCGGCCGCGTCCGAGCGCATCTTGGCGAGTTCGCCGGCTTTGGCGGCGTTGGTCTGGAAGGCGGTGCCGTCGGCGAGCGCGGCGTCGATCTTGGTCATAGCGTCGGTGAGCTTCTTCATCCGCCCCTCGACCCCCTCCAGCTTCTTGCGCAGGGGGGCCAAAGCCACGCGGCGGTCGGCGTTGGAGCGGCGCTCCAGCGCCTTCACCCCGCCGGTCGCATCGGACGTGCCCTTTTCGGCCTCGCGTTCGGGGCCGGCGAGGACGAAGCGGCGGTAATCGTCCATGTCACCGTCGAAGGCCTTCACGCTGCCATTCGCCACGAGCCAGAGCCGGTCGGCGCAGGCCTCTACCAGGAAGCGATCGTGCGAGACGAGGATGACCGCGCCCTCGTACTCGTTGATCGCCTCCACCAGGGCCTGCCGGCTCTCGATGTCGAGGTGGTTGGTGGGCTCGTCGAGGATGAGGAGATGCGGCCCCTTGAAGGCCGCGAGCCCCATCAGCAGGCGCGCCTTCTCGCCGCCGGAGAGCTGCGAGACCGGCGTCTCGGATTTGGTCCCTGAGAACCCGAGCCGGGCGGCAGCGGCGCGGGCCTTCGATTCCGGCACGTCCGGCATCAGATCGCGGACATGGGCGTAGGCGCTCTCGGCCGGGCGCAACTCGTCGAGCTGGTGCTGGGCGAAATAGGCGACCTCCATCTTGCCCGAACGCCGCATCTCGCCGCTCAAGGGGGGCAGGCGCCCGCCGATGAGCTTGCAGAAGGTCGACTTGCCGTTGCCGTTGGCGCCGAGCAGCGCGACCCGGTCGTCGGGGGCGAGGCTGAGGTTGAGCCCCGACAGCACGATCCGGTCCGGGTAGCCCGCCTGCACCCGCTCCATGGCGACGATGGGCGGGGATAGCGGCCGCTCCGGGCTCGGCAGGCGGAAGGCCGGCACGTCGTCCTCGATCACCGAGGCGATGATCTCCATCTTGGCCAGCCGCTTGACCCGGGACTGGGCCTGGCGTGCCTTCGTCGCCTTGGCCTTGAACCGGTCGACGAAGCTCTGGAGATGCGCCCGCTCCGCATCCTGCTTGGCCTTGGCCTTGGACTGGAGCACGCGCTTCTCGGCCACCTGCCGGGCAAAGGAAGTGTAGCCGCCCCGGTAGATGCTAAGCTTGCCGCGGTCGAGATGCAGGATGTGATCGACGCATTCGTCGAGCAGGTCGCGGTCGTGGGAGATGATGACGGCGGTGCGCGGATAGCGCTCGAGGTAGTCGTAGAGCCAGATCGTCCCCTCGATGTCGAGGTAGTTGGTGGGCTCGTCGAGGAGCAGCAGGTCGGGCTCGGAGAACAGCACCGCGGCCAGCGCCACGCGCATGCGCCATCCGCCGGAGAAGTCGGAACAGGGCCGTCCCTGCGCCTCCGCATCGAAGCCGAGACCGTGCAGGATCGCCGCCGCGCGGGCCGGGGCCGAATGCGCCTCGATGTCCACGAGCCGGGTCTCGATCTCGGCCCGGCGCAGGCCGTCGGCATGCTCCGCCTCCGCCATCAGGCGCGCCCGCTCGGTATCGGCGGCGAGCACCACGGCATGCAGCGTTTCCGGGCCGGCCGGGGCTTCCTGCGCCACGGCGCCGATGCGCATGCCCTTGGGCATCGAGACGGTGCCGCCCTCGGTGGGCAATTCGCCGAGGATCGCCTTGAACAACGTCGTCTTGCCCGCGCCGTTGCGGCCCACGAGCCCGACGCGGGCCCGGTCCGGAATGACGAAGGTGGCGCCGTCGAGGATCAGGCGTTCGCCGATGCGGTAGGTGAGGTCGTTGACGCGGAGCATGAAAGGCTTCTGGCGGCGCGCGGCAAGGGTTGCAAGGGGAAGGGCGCTAAGCAGGTTCTGATCGCAGAACCGGGGGCCACTTCTGCGAAACCTGCTTAGGGGGAGGGCGGCGGCCGCCCGTATCCGGCGGGGGCGGAGCGCTGTAATCCGGCCGCCATGACCGTGACGCTTCTCGCCGCCCTCGTTCCGATCGCCCTCCTGATAGGCCTCGGCGCGGCCTTGCGCCGCCTCGGCTTCCTCGCCGAGGGCTTCTGGCCGCAGGCCGAACGCCTCGCCTATTACGTGCTGCTGCCGAGCCTGCTTCTCGACAGCCTCGCCACCGCGCGTCTCGCCGACGTCCCGGTGGGTGCACTCGCCCTGGTCCTGGTTTCCTCGACCCTGGCGGTGGCGGGGCTGACGCTGGCCGCCCGGCCGCGCCTTGGCTTTAGCGGACCGGCTTTCACCTCGGTGTTCCAGGGTGGGATCCGGTTCAACAACTATGTGGGGGTCTCGGCGGCGGCCGGACTCTACGGCGCTCAGGGCGTCGCGCTGGCGGCGGTGGCGAACGCCGCGATCGTGCCGACGGTCAACGTCCTCTGCGTTCTGGTCTTCGCCCGTTTCGGCACGGCGGGCCGACCCTCGGCCCTCGGCCTCGCGCGGCAGATCGCCCTCAACCCGTTGGTCCTCGGCAGCCTGGGCGGCATCGCGCTCCAGGCCTCGGGGCTCGGCCTGCCGCCGGGACTCGAGCCGATGCTGCGGGCCCTGGGCCAGGCGTCGCTGCCGCTGGGCCTGCTCTGCGTCGGGGCAGCCCTCGATTTCGGAGCGGTGCGAAGCTGGGTCCGGCCGGTCGCCGTGGCGTCCCTGATCAAGTTCGGGCTGATGCCCACCGCCACCGTGCTGGCCTGCCTCGCCTTGGGGCTCAAGGGTCCGGCCGCGGTGACGGCCCTGCTGTTCCAGACCCTGCCGACCGCGTCGTCGTCCTACATCATGTCGCGCCAGCTCGGCGGGGACGCAAAGCTGATGGCAGGGATCACGGCGACCCAGACCGTGATCGCCGGGGTGGTGCTCCCCCTCGTCCTGGCCATCGTGCTGGCTTTGGCCGGAATCGGCTGAGGCGCCCCGGCGGGACCCGCGTCAGCCCAGTTCCCAGGCGGCGGGATCGCTCATCAGCGCCGCGACGAGGGCGTGATTCAGCGCGTGCCCCGTATGCGCGGCCTCGATCCGGCCGAGAATCGGGTACCCCGCCAGCGCCAGATCGCCGATCAGATCCAGCATGCGGTGGCGCACCGGCTCGTCCGGCACCGTCATCCCGCCGAGGATGCACCCGCCCACGATACAGGCGGTCGAGGACAAATTCGCCCCCCGCAGCAGCGGCTTGCCCAGGAGCGTCCCGTAGATCTTGGCCGGAATTGCCCATTTGGCCCGCCCGAAGCTGCGCGAGGGAGCCAGTTGCTCGGTGAACACTTCCGGGGTGATCGTGCCGGACCAGTGCATGGGGGCGAAATAGGAGAGTTCGAGGCGACCGGAGAGGTGGAGCGCGTCCGCCGGCGCGATCCTCAATGTCCGGTGGCCCTGGCGGACCTCGACCGGCCGCAGCATCCGGATGCTGCGCAGCGGCGCGTCGCTTTCCGTCCGGCCGCTCGCGCGCAGGCCCTCGCACCAGGGCAGGGCGCCACCGTCGAAGATCGGCAGTTCCTCCGCGTCGAGGGAGACCAGCGCATTGTCGATGCCATAGGCGTAGAGCGCGGCCATGAGGTGTTCCACGGTCCGGACCAGGGGGCCTTGGGGCGAGCGAAGGGCGGTGCAGAGCGGCTGCGTCTCGCGAAAGGACCAGAGGGCCGGCACATCCACGGTGCGGCCACGGCCGAGGATGCGCCGGAACACGATGCCGTGGTCGTCGCCAGCGGGCGCGACGGTGACCGTGACGCGGCGCCCGGTATGCAGGCCGTAGCCCGTCAGATGGACGCTCGCGGACAACGTGGCCTGCCGGTGGCGCGCACTCGGCGACGCCACCTCGCGCGCGGCCTGCATCGATGGCGGGGAGCCAAATCCCCGATCGATCCTGGATGGCTCTGACGGAAGGGTCGCGCCCGTGACGTCTCTCGATGACGCTGACCCTACCAACACGTCCCGTCTCCCGGCGCGATCAACCGGGATTGTCTTGAGACAGGCGGTTCATTCTCGGCGTGCGCCTAGCGTAACCCGGATCAATCGGGGAGGCGGGTAAACTACGCGCGATGAGCAACGTCTTTCTCACACGATCGCAATGCCGCAGCGGAACCCAAAATCCGGCGGCGCGACTTTTGGTAGGGATGGGCCGCCGGAATGGGTTGACCCACGGGACCGGCAGCTTAACGATCACCCGCTTTAGGAGATGATACCCGTGACTGCAGGACGGCTGGCGACAATCCCCTTCTTCAAGGAGCCGGGAATCGAGCTGTCGGCCTACGAGACCCGTTGCCATTGGCGTCGGTTCGATGAGAACGAAGTCCTCGTCGATTATGACGACATCTCCACCGACGTGTATTTCCTCGTCTCGGGCGAGGTCCGTATCCTCAACCGTTCGCAATCCGGCAAGGAAGTGATCCTCGGCGAGATGCGGGGCGGCGCGTTCTTCGGCGAACTCGCGGCCCTCGACGGGATCGGCCGCTCGGCCAATGTCACCGCCCTGACCCGCGGCGAGGTCTGTGTCGTCCCGGCCCCGACCTTCCGGCAGATGATCTTCGCCTCCGAGCCCATCGCCGACCGTCTGTTCCGGCTGCTGGCCAAACGCGTGCGCGAACTGAACACGCGGCTGATGGAACACGCGCTCCTCGACCTGCGCCACCGCCTCTATGCCGAGTTGCTGCGCCTGTCGGTTCCCCGCGCCGGCGGCGATGGCGAACGGGTGGTGACGCCGCCGCCCTATCACCACGTGCTCGCCGCTCGCATCGGCTGCCGCCGCGAGCAGGTCACCCGCGAATTCACCGTGATGGCGGCCGATGGCCTGATCGACCGGACCCGGGGGGCCCTCGTCATCCGCCGGCCCGACCTGCTGGAAGCGCGGGTGGCCGAAGCCTTGCGCGAGGACAATTGACGGCGCGGAACGCCGTGGCTCCGTTCCTCACCCTCGAACGACTGACGAAGACGTTCGGCACCCATGACGCGGTGGCGGATGTCTCGCTCGACATGCCATCGGGCGAAATCCTGTGCCTGCTCGGCCCCTCCGGCTGCGGCAAGAGTACCCTGCTTCGCCTGATCGCCGGGTTCGAGGCGCCTACGGGCGGATCGATCCACCTCGACGGCACCGATCTCACCGGCCTCGCCCCGCACAGGCGGCCGGTGAACATGATGTTCCAGTCCTACGCGCTGTTTCCCCATCTCAGCGTCGCGCGCAACATCGGCTACGGGCTGAAAGGCCTCGGCCGCGCGGCCGCCTCCGCCCGCGTGGACGAGTTGCTGCGCTTGGTGCGGCTAGAGGGTTTCGGGAACCGGGCACCTGAGACCCTGTCCGGCGGCCAGCGCCAGCGCGTCGCCCTCGCACGCGCCCTGGCGCGCGAACCGAAAATGCTCCTCCTCGACGAACCCCTCGGCGCCCTCGACCGGGGCCTGCGCGAGCAGACCCAGGGCGAGTTGCGCGCGATCCAGCGCCGCCTGGGCACCGCCTTCATCATCGTCACCCACGATCCCTCGGAGGCCATGGCGCTCGCCGACCGGATCGGCGTGATGGACAAGGGCCGTCTCGTCCAGATCGGCCGGCCCGAGACGCTCTACGAACGGCCCGTCAACCGCTTCGTCGCCGGCCTGCTCGGCGACGTGAACCTCATTCCGGGGACGGTCCGGGACGCCGACGGAGCGCTGGTGCGGGTCGAGACCGCCCTCGGTCCGGTCCTCGCCCTCGGGGAGGGCGCCCCGGCCGCGGGCGCTCCCGCGCTGGTCGCCCTGCGCCCCGAACGTCTGAGCACGTCTTCCGCCGACGGGGATCGCAATGCCCTCGACGGGCACGTCGAGGCATCGACCTATCTCGGCGACCGCATCCGCCTCCAGATCCGCATGGTGGATGGCAGCACGATCCGCGCGACCCTGCCCGCCGGAGCCGGGCTCGCCAGTGGCGCCCCGGTGCGCCTGTCCTTCGCCCCCGACGCCGCGACGGTCATGGCGGCGTGATGAAGCGGCTCCTCCCGGTTGCGCCGTATCTGTGGCTCGCCGCCTTCGTGCTGCTGCCCTGCCTCATCACCCTCAAGATCAGCCTGTCCTCGCCGGCGACGGCACAGCCGCCCTACCTGCCGGTGCTCGACTGGAGCGCCGGGATCGACGGATGGGGCGCGTTCCTCGAAGCCCTGGACTTCGCCAATTTCGAGACCCTGGCCGGCGACAGCCTGTATCGCGACGCAGCCCTGTCCTCCCTGCTCTATGCAGGCATGGCGACGGCGATCCTGGTGATCCTCGGCACGCCCGTCGCCCATGCGCTGGCCCGCTCGCCGGCCCGGCTCCAGCCGCTCCTCGTGGCCCTGGTGATCGTGCCGTTCTGGTCGAGCTTCCTCATCCGCATCTATGCCTGGATCGCGATCCTGAAGCCCGAGGGCCTGCTCAATGCCGGCCTCATCTGGGCCGGTCTCATCGCCCGCCCCCTCGACATCCTGAACACGCCGGCCGCGGTAATGATCGGCCTGACCTATGCCTACCTGCCCTTCATGGTGCTGCCGCTCTACGCGGTGCTCTCCCGCCTCGACCCGACCCTGACGGAGGCCGCCGCCGATCTCGGAGCCTCGCCGGCGCGGGCGTTCTGGACCGTGACGCTGCCTCTGGCCCGGCCCGGCATCGTCGCGGGCGCGCTCCTCTGCTTCATTCCGATGGTGGGCGAGTTCATCATCCCCGATCTCCTCGGCGGCTCCGATACGCTGATGCTCGGCCGCGTCCTGTGGAGCGAGTTCTTCTCCAACCGCGACTGGCCCCTCGCCTCGGCGGTGGCGGTGCTGCTCCTCGTCCTCATCGTCGGACCGATCGTGCTGTTCCGCGATGCCGAGCGCGAGCGCGGGGAGGTCGGCCGATGAGCCCGCTCAACCGGATCAGCCTCGGGCTCGGACTCGCCTTCCTCTACGCGCCGATCGCCGTCCTCGTCGTCTTCTCGTTCAACGCCTCGTCCCTCGTCACGGTCTGGGGCGGGTTCTCCACACGCTGGTACGGGGTGCTCGTCAACGACGGCCCGCTCATCGCCGCCGCCCTCGTCTCCCTGAAAGTGGCGGCGCTCGCCGCCCTGGTGGCGACCGTCCTCGGCACGCTGGCGGCGCTGGCCCTCGACCGCAGCGGCCGCTTTACCGGGCGGGGCGCCTTCACCGGCCTCGTCTACGCGCCGATGGTGATGCCGGAGGTGATCACCGGCCTGTCGCTGCTGCTGCTCTTCGTCGGGCTCGGCCTCGACCGTGGCCTCGTGACCCTGATCATCGCCCACGCCACCCTCGGCCTCGGCTTCGTCGCCGTGGTGGTGGGCGCCCGGTTGAAGGGGCTCGACCGCTCGCTGGAGGAGGCGGCGGCGGATCTCGGAGCAGGACCGCTCCGCGTCTTCGCAACGGTCACCCTGCCGCTGATCGCACCGTCCCTGGCGGCGGCGTTCCTCCTCGCCTTCACCCTCTCCCTCGACGACCTCGTCATCGCGAGCTTCGTCTCGGGACCGGGGGCGACGACGCTGCCGATGCGGCTCTACAGCCAGGTCCGTCTCGGGGTGAACCCGGAGATCAACGCCGCCTCGACGCTTCTCGTCGGCGGCGTCACCCTCGTCGTGCTGACGGCGTCGTTCCTCACCGGCCGCCCCTCCGCCGGGGCTCAGGGCACGTAGGCCCGCACCCGTGTGGGCAGGTCGAGAGCCCCCGTCCTCGGCCCCTGCATCGCATCGGGAGCGAGGATCGAGCCGCCCCGGGAATCGAGATCGGAACCGCCCTCGCGCGGGATGACGCGAACGGCGACCGCATCCCAGGGGCCGTCGATGTCGAAGAGCGGCCCCTGCGCCGGGGCCGGAGACAGGGTCTGGGGTGAGACCGGCCGCGGGAGGGTGTCGGTGGATGCGCGCGGTGTCAGCTCGGCCCTCGCGGCGAGGGTCCGCTCCGGCAGCGACAGGGTTCCGCGCAGGGACGCGGACAGCGACGTGGTCTTCAGCATTCCATCCGTGATCTCGCCGATCCCATCGACGAAGCGCAGGATCACCCCCGCGCGCTCGAAGGGCGTGCGGCCATTCCGGCGGACTAGGGCGCCATCGGCGGCGACGCCGTTGCGATGGACCACGTCGGCGAGGTCGAGCCCGGCGAGGGTGCCGTTCTCCATGGCCAAGGACGAGCGGCCGTTGAGGTGTGCGATCAGCCCGGCGGCGGTGCGGCCCGACCCCTCCAGGGTGAACTGCCCCTGGCCGTTGCCCAGAATCCAGCCCTCCTGCCCGACATCGACGAGGAGGGCGCCGAGATCGACCTGGTCGAAAGTCCCCTGCGCACGCAGTTCCGTCTCGCCGCGATCGGTGGCCGAGGTGGTCAAGCCGAACCGTCCCTTGACGAGGCCGCCCCTCACCATGGCGCGGACGAGAGAGCCCTCCACGCTGCCGTCCCGCACCAGGACGCTGGATGCGAGATCCTCCATCACCACCGGGCCGAGGCGGGCACTGCCCGCCGAGAGCCGCAGGTCGAGGTCGCCTCCGGTGAAGGGCCGCAGGGCCAGACTCTGCCGGCTCCAGCCGTTGGCGTTCAACGTGTCGTCCGAGCCGAAGACCCGGACCAGGGTGGCCAGGACGGGGGCGAGGTTCAGGCTCTCCGCCGCCAGGGTCGCCTGCAGGGCCGGGCGACCCTGGCCGAAGCTGATCGAGCCGGCACCTTCGAGGCTGTTGTCACCGAGCCGCAGACGCATGGACGGCAGCAGCAGGGTCCGGCCCGAACTCTCGAAGGTGCCGTCGATGGCCAGGGTCTCGAGGAAGGGCGACAGGGCGATGTCCGTCCCCGCCCAGGCCAAGGTCTCGCGCAGGGACCGGGTCTGCAGGCTGCCCTGGCCACGGAGCGACACCCCGTCGGCGAGGCTGCCGCTTCCCTCCGCCGTCATCTGGCCCGCGGGCCAGGTCGCGCTGGCGGAGAACGGGGATTCGCGGCCCGAGAACAGCTCGTCGAGGCGAACCCCGGAGAGCGAGAACCGGGTGGGAGTCTCGTTCCAGAGGAAGCTTCCCGCGACGTTGGTCTGCGAACTCCAGAACGGCCAGGCGAGGACCAGATCGACGTCGCTGGCGGTCTGGGCACTGCCGTCGCGGGGATCGCGCCCCACCAGGATCGCATCCGTGAGGCTGATGCGACGGGGACGCGCAGCGCCGCCCTCGGTCAGGCGCGCCTTCAGGCGACGGAACGGCTCGACCCAGCGCCGATCCCCGTCATCGACGGGGAGGGTGATCGTGGTGCGTTCGAGGGAGAGGGTATCGACCTCGATGCGGCCGGCGAGAAGGGCGCGGATCCCGAGCTTGAGGGCGAGCGATCCGCCCTCGGCGAGAAGCGGCCCGTCCACCGTCCCGGAGCTGAGCCGGACGCCCTCGAAATCCAGCCGGGGAATCGGAAGCAGGGCGATGCCCGTAGGGCCCTCGGCCGTCATCGCGATTCCGTAACTGGTCGCCAGCGACTTGCCGACGCCCCGCGTCAGGCGCGCGGAGGCCACGGACCAGGGCAGGCAGGCAGCGATCAGGGCGAGAACGAGGCTGCCGATACAGACGGCCGGCAGGAGGCGGCGGAGCGGCATATCTCTCCCTATCGGAGCAAAACCGCGACGCGCGGTCCCGCGCACGGCCTCGCCGAGCCGCTGCGGTCGATCTTCGAAAACCTGCCCCCCGTTCCCTTCCATAGCGAGCCGGACAGGCTTTGTCTGCCATGCATCATTTCTCCGCAGTGGAGCATTCGGAAACAGCCTCCCATCCTTGGGGCCGTCCTTGCCCCACGGCTCAACCTGCTACAGGTCTTGCCAGCCTTATCCTTTCCACCACGATGTTCTCCCGCAGGATCTTGCCGAAACGCCATGTCCTGGCGCAGAGACAGGGCAGACGGACGCGGCCCTCCCTGGCAGATCTGAGCCCCGCGCGAGCCGGGCCGGGGAGGCGGGATTGGCTCGTGTTTCGCAGGGCGGCCCGAAACGGCGCCAGGGACCGGATTTCGGGAGGAAGGCTTGAGATGAAGAAGGTATATTCCGACGCCACGCAGGCGGTCGCCGGCTTGCTCAAGGACGGCATGACGATCATGGCCGGCGGCTTCGGCCTGTGCGGCATCCCCGACGAACTGATCGACGCGATCCAGGCGTCAGGGGTGAAGGATCTCACCGTCATCTCCAACAATGCCGGCATCGACAATGTCGGCCTCGGCAAGCTGCTGCAGACCCGCCAGATCGCGAAGATGATCTCGTCCTATGTCGGCGAGAACAAGGAATTCGCCCGCCAGTATCTGGGCGGTGAACTCGCCATCGAGTTCAACCCGCAAGGCACGCTGGCCGAGCGCATCCGCGCGGGCGGGGCGGGCATCCCCGCCTTCTTCACCAAGACCGGCGTCGGCACCCTCATCGCCGAGGGCAAGGAGGTGCGCGAGTTCGACGGCGAGGCGTACGTAATGGAGCGCGGCCTGTTCGCGGATCTCGCCATCGTCCATGCCTGGAAGGGCGATACCGAAGGCAACCTCGTCTACCGGAAGACCGCCCGCAACTTCAATCCGATGATGGCCACCGCCGCCACGGTGACGGTCGCCCAGGTCGAACACCTTGTTCAGCCGGGCGAGATCGACGGAGACGCGATCCATACGCCGGGCATCTTCATCAAGCGCATCATCCACGTGGCGATCCGCGAGAAGAGGATCGAGCAGCGCACCACGCGCAAGCGTGGCGAGACCGCCGCCTCCTCCGCCGCCGTCTGACAACCTAGGGAGACACCACCATGGCCTGGACCCGCGAACAGATGGCTGAGCGCGCCGCCAAGGAGCTGCGCGACGGCTACTACGTGAACCTCGGCATCGGCATTCCGACCCTGGTCTCGAACTACATTCCCGACGGCATGTCGGTTCAGCTGCAATCCGAGAACGGCATGCTCGGCATGGGGCCATTCCCCTACGAGGGCGAGGAAGACCCCGACCTCATCAATGCCGGCAAGCAGACGATCACCGAATTGGCGACCACGAGCTATTTTTCGTCCTCCGATTCCTTCGGCATGGTCCGGGGCGGGCACATCAACCTGTCGATCCTCGGCGCCATGCAGGTGGCGGAGAACGGCGACCTCGCCAATTGGATGATCCCCGGCAAGATGGTGAAGGGCATGGGCGGCGCCATGGATCTCGTCGCCGGCGTGAAGAAGGTGGTGGTGGTGATGGAGCACACCGCCAAGGGCAAGGACGGGTCGGAGGCGCCCAAGCTCCTCACCGCCTGCGACCTGCCGCTGACCGGCACCGCCGTCGTCGACATGGTGATCACGGATCTCGGCGTCTTCACCATCGACAAGAAGGGCGATGGCGGCATGGTCCTGGTCGAACTCGCCGATGGCGTCACCGAGGAGGAGATCCGCTCCAAGACCCAGGGCGCCTTCACCGTGGCGCTGAACTGAGTGTCTCTCTGAAACTCCCGCCGCGCCGCCGTGCCTCGAACGAGAGCCGGTGGTGGCCGGGAGTTGTCTCAGCCGCTCCGGATCGCCGCGGCGCGAAACCGACGATCGACAACGAAAGGGCTCCCGATGCGACCGCATCGGGACCCCTTTGCCTGACAGAACCGGCCTTTAGCGTGAGCCTCAAGTCCTCGCGGCCGGCGGCTCCTGAAACCGGACCGGGAACGGGAAGGCGGCCCGCAGGGGCTTCGTGTCGAGGGGAGATGGCGGGAGCACGCAGGCCCGGCGCTCAAGCCAGGTCAGATCCCCAAACTTGCGGGGAAGTTCGAGGGCTTCGTCGGAGAGACCCACCGATTGCTTGTAGTCCCGCATCTTGAAGGAATCCTTCGCCTCCTTCTCGCCCTCCGACAGCCGCGCCGATTGGGCGGGGACACCATAGGCATGCGCCACGATGAGGCCGTGCAGCGAGGTGGTGACGATCTCGTCGCAGGAGAGGATCTCGCGGATCACCCGCTCGATATCCTCGAACGACACGGCGAGGAGCGAGATGACCTTGACGTGGTCGGCGCCCACCGCCTCGACGGCCTTGCGGATCCGCGCTTCCTGCAGGACATGCGCGATGATGCCGACCTTGTGGGTCTTTTCCACCGCGGGCGCATAGAGTTCGGGGAGCAGGATCGCGGCGTCGCCATAGATTTCGGGGCATTGCCCGCCCGCGGCCAGAACGGCGTCACGCGAGAGCGGCCCGCGAACCGCCGAATAGATCGCGGTCGGGCAGATATCATCGGTGCTGCGGGGCATGCCAGTTCCCCACAGATACATGCCGGGACGGGCGAACTTGGCGATGCTGCCGATGCAGAGGCCGTCCGCCTGTTTCGCATTGTACCAGCGGGGCATGACGCCGAAGGCATGCCAGAGCACGTAAGGCGTCAGGATATCGCCGAAATTCCCCGGGAACGGACTGCGCATCCACCAGATCTTCGGACGAAACCGTTCGTCGAGCCCGGCTTCCGCTGCGATATCGTCGAGGGTGAGCAGGGAGTGATAGGCCGCTACGAGGGCTCCCCATTTCTCGACGGACTGGCCCAGCAACTCGGCTTCCAGCTGGTGGAAGGCGTCCCGCTCTCCATTCCTGAGGAAGGTCAGGAACGTCCGCTCGGCAAGAGCCTCTTCATCATTCGCCAATGTTCGTCTCTCCCTACAGAGCCGGCCCCGGATTCGGAGCCGCTTCTCGGAAAAATGCAAAGCGGCGACAAAGACTTAAAACGCCTCGTCATCCAGCGACCGCCGGGGGCTTATCTCAGGGCGCAAAGGCCCTGTCGAGGCGATTCATCGTGCTCCCCACCCATGCCGCGTCGTCCGGCCGGTCAGCCGCAACCCGCATCCGGGACAGACGCTCTAGGCAGCGAGGCCCATGAAGGCCCGCATCGGCGCGGCATCGGCGCGGAGATCGGCGGCCTGCCCCTCATAGACGACGTGGCCGTTGTTGAAGCCGTAGACCCGCTGGGCGAAGCTCAGCACCGCCGCCACGTTCTGTTCCACCACGACGATCGTCCGGCCTTCCTGCGCGAGGCGGCGCGTGAGGGCGATCAGGTCCTGGACGATGAGGGGTGCCAGGCCCTCGAACGGTTCGTCGAGGAGGATGATCCGGGGATCGCGGATGAGCGCCCGGGCGATCGAGAGCATCTGCTGCTCACCGCCGGACAAGGTGCGCCCCCGCGACGTCCGGCGTTCCTTCAATCGCGGAAAAACCTCCCAGATCCGGTCGAGGGACCATGGCTTCTGCGCGGTCAGGCGGGCGACGCGCAGGTTCTCCTCCACCGTGAGGGTGCCGAAGATGGCGCGCTCCTCCGGCACGAGCTGCATCCCGACGCGGGCGATCTTCTCGGGCCGCAAGCCGTGGATCGGCTTGCCGTCGAGGCGGATCGTTCCGCTGCGGGGAGACAGGGCGCCCATCAGCGTCCGGAGCGTCGTCGTCTTGCCCGCGCCGTTGCGGCCGAGCAGCGCCACGACCTCGTTCTCCTCGACCCGGAGCGACACGTCGAACAGGACGTGTGAATCCCCGTAGAGCGTGTTGATGGTCTCGACCTCAAGCAGGCTCATTCATGGCTCCCCGGATGCGAGTGGACTCGCCGGTCTCGTCCTCCTCCGGTCCCGTACCGAGATAGGCTTTGCGCACGGCGGGATCGCGGCGCACCTCCTCGGCCGGTCCATCCGCGAGGAGGTGCCCGTCGCTGAGGACGGTGACCTGCTCGGCGAGGTCGAAGACGGCATCGAGATCGTGTTCGACGATGAGGATCGTGCAGGAGCGTCCGATCCGCCGGATCAGCGCGCAGGTCGCGACCCGCTCGGAGGGACTCATCCCGGCGAGCGGTTCGTCGAGGAGGAGGACGTTGGGGCTGGTCGCCAGCGCCATCCCGATCTCGAGGCGGCGCTTCTCGCCATAGGCCAGGATGCTGGCGCGGGTTTCCGCCCGCAGGCCGAGATCGAGGATGGCCAGCATGGTCTCCACCTGCTCCTCCACCTCCGCCCGACCCACCGAGGGGGCGAGGAGATCGAGGCGGAACCTGCCGCGCGCCCGGGCGAGGGCGGCCACCCGCAGGTTCTCCCGCACCGTCAGGTTGAGGAAGAGCTGGTTGAGCTGGTTGCTCTTGGCGACGCCGAGCTGCGTGGCACGGGTCACCCCCGCCCCCGTGAGCCGTTCGCCGAACAGCAGGACCGAACCGGCGCTCGGGCTCACCTCGTCGGAGAGCATCTTGAAGAGGGTGCTCTTGCCGGCGCCGTTCGGGCCGATCACCGCATGGATCGATCCTCGCCGGACCCGGAAGCTGACCCCGTCCACGGCCTTCAGGCCTCCGTAATGCCGGGCGAGATCCTGGGCCTCCAGGGCGATCTCCGCATGCGACGCGCGGCCGTCGATGGCCGGCCGGGGCATGGGCAGCGCAACCTCGGCCGGGATTTCGGGAGTGAGGGCTCCGGTCGTCGCCTCGATCGCCTCGGTGCGGGCCTCGGCGGCGCGCAGGAGCGCCGCGTCGCGCCGCTGCTCCCAGCGATGCAGGATCTCGCCGCAGATGCCGCGGCGCAGGCCCATCACGAGACCGATGAAGGCGATTCCGAGAATAAGCTTCCAGAGAGGGCCCAGGCCGGGGATGAGCTGAAGGTTGTCGCGCAGCCACAGCCAGAGCGCCGCCCCCACCAGGGGGCCGACGAGGGTGCCGACCCCGCCGACGATCGTCTGCACCACGAGCTGGCCCGACGTCTCCAGCGCGAAGGCGTCCGGCGGCATGTAGCTCTGGAAGGAGCCGAGCATCGCTCCGGCGAGGCCCGCATAGAGCGCCGCGATGGTGAAGGCCGCGAGCTTGTAGGCGGGGACGTCGTGCCCGAGCATGGCCACGCGGGGCGTATTCTCCTTGATGGCCTTCAGGATCAGGCCCACCGGCGACCGCACGATGCGCCGGGCCAGCACGAAGCCGAGGAAGAAGGCGGCGGCCAGGAGCGCATACATCGGCAGGCCCGCCGTGATCCGGATGGCGCCGTCGCCGAAGCCGATCACCGGCACGGGCACCCCGGCGATGCCGTTCTCGCCGCCCGTGTAATCCGACAGCGACGAGTTCTGGATGAAGTAAGCCATCTGGCCGAAGGCCAGGGTGATCATCGCGAAGTAGATGCCGATCCGCCGCACGGCAAGCCAGCCGACGGCGATGCCGAACAGGCCGGCGGCCAGCGTGCCGATGAGGAAGGCGAGCCAGACGCTCTGGATCGTCCCCGAGACCAGCAGGTAGGCGGCGACGAAACCGCCGGCCCCGTAGAAGGCCGCCTGCCCGAAGGAGAGCAGACCGGCGAGCCCGAAGAGGATGTCGAAGCCGAGGCCGAACAGGGCCCAGTTCAGCGCCCGCGACAGCAGGTCGTGGGAGAAGCCGAGCGGGGGCAGGAGGACGGGGGCGGCGATGAGAACGACGAAGAGGGCGAGCTCGGGCAACAGCGCCCGGAGGGGGCCGCGTGTCATCAGACGCGTCCCTCCGTGCCGAACAGGCCCTGCGGCCGCGCCACGAGGACGAGGGCCATCAGGCCGTAGAGCATCACTTCCGAGTAGGCGGAATCGAAGGCGCTGGTGAGGCTGATGATCTCGCCCGCGATGAGGCCGCCGACGATGGCGCCGGGAAACGACCCGAGGCCGCCGAGCACGATGACCACGAAGGACTGCACCATGAAGCTCGCGCCCATGTCGGGCGTCACCGCCACCACGGGGGCATAGAGCATGCCGGCGAGCCCGACGGCGACGATGCCCACCGCGAACACGAGCAGGAAGGTCCGCCGCACGTCGATGCCGAGAATGCCGACCATGCCGGCATTCTCGATGCCGGCCCGCACCACGAGGCCGATCGAGGTCCGGTAGAGCACGAGGTAGAGGCCGACGAGAAGCGCCGCGATGATGCCGATGAGCTGCAGGCGGTAGGTCGGGTAGACCATGAAGCCGAGTTTCGTCGCGCCGGTGCCCCAGGACGGCACCGGAACCCGCTGGCTGTTGCCGCCGAAGCCGGCCCGCAATCCCTCCACCAGGACGATGCCGATCCCGTAGGTCACGAGGATCTGGTCCTCGTCCGGCCGGGCATAGAAGTGGCGGATGACGAGCCGCTCCATCGTGAAACCGATGATGAGCATGATGGCGCAGCCGCCGAGCATGGCGAGCACGAAGGAGTGCGTGGCCTGCATCATCACGAAGGCCGTGTAGGCGCCGACAGCGAACAGCGCGCCATGGGCGAAATTCAGGACGCCGAGCGTCCCGAGAATGATGGTGAGCCCGCTGGAAACGAGAGCCAGGAGGCTGCCGAGGGCGAGGCCGTTGAAGGCCTGGGAGAGGAGGACGGCGGTGCTGGGCATGATGGCGCGCCTCAGCTGTAGGGGCCGAGCTTGCACCCGAACAGATCGGGCGGGTTCATCACGGTCTCGCCGTCCACGAGGTCGACGACCTCGTAGAAATCCTCCGGCCCCTTCATGGCCGAGGGCGCCTTGCCGCGCAGGATCGGGATCGGGCGGACCATCTGGTGGTCCTCGGCGCGGAAATAGACGCGGCCGATCGTGGTCTCGTAGGGCTGCGCCTTCGAGCCCTCCATCACCTTGATGATGTCGACCGGGTTGAAACCACCCGCCCTCTCCACCGAGAGCGCCCAGAGATAGGTCTGCATGTAGGCGATGTGGGCGCCCCAGCGCGGGCGATAGGCGTTCCGGGCGAGGAAGGCCTCCACGAACGTCTTGGCGAGGGGGAAGCGGTCCTCCAGCGTCCACCAGAAATCGCAGGAGCCGTAGACGCCCTGCATCAGCTCCGGGCCGACTTCCTTGTCCTGGAACGAGGACAGGTTCGGCACCACGAGCTTCATGCTCGACAGGACGCCGAACTGCTCGGCCTGCTTCGTGGAGGCCACGGCATCCGAGCCGAAGCAGATATTGACGAAGACGTCGGCGCCGCTGTTGGCGATGTTGAGAAGCGCCGAGCTGTAATCGGCCGTCCCCAGGGGGACCGTCTCCTTCAGGACCTGCGTCCAGCCCTGCTCCTTCGAGAACTTGGAGAAGGACTCATAGACCGTCTGGCCGTAGGTGTAGTCGGGAACGAGGAAGGCGGCCTTGAGCTTCTTGCCGAGCGCCTTGGCGACGACGGGGGCGAGGGCCTTGGCAGCCATGTAGGCGTTCTGCTGCGAGCGGAAGCCGTAGCGCTGGCAGTTCTTGCCGGTGACATCGTTCGAGCCGGCGATGCCCACCATGTAGAGGACCTTGTCCCGGCTCGCGAGCTCTTCCAGGGCGATGGCCTCCGCGCTGCTGACGGAGCCCTGGAACATGATGGCCTTGTCGCGCTGGATGAACTGCGTCGCGGCCTGGACCGCCACGTTGGGCTTGCCCTCCGTATCGGCGATCTTGTGGCGGATCTGGCGGCCGAGGACGCCCTTGCCCTTCAGCCCCCAGGCGGCGGGGATCTCGCCGCCCGCGTTGATCTGCGCGATCGCGAGTTCATAGCCGAGCTTCAGGTCGCTGCCATCGCCGGAAAAGACCCCGGTGAGCGGCATGTTGAGGCCGATGAAGACCGAATCCGCGCCGACGCCGCCCGGGAATGTTCCGATCTGTGCCGGACTCTGGGCGAAGGCTGCGCGAACATCCGGCAGCATCAGTCCGGCGGCACCTCCGAGGATGAGCTTGCGACGATCGATGGTCATGGCACATCTCCATTCTGGGTCGTTGGGGCGAAGGATCGGGGGCGAAGGATCGGAGGCGAAGGATCGGAGCGGACTTCCGCGGGTTCGGTCGCTTACAGGCCGTTCGCTGGCGGAGCCGGGGGCTCGGATGCGGCAGCAAGCTCCGGGCCGTCGCGGAACCGGGCGGGTGCGAGCCGCTGGCGGTTCACGCCGAGGTCGAACACATCGAAGCGGTTGTAATAGCCGACCACGTCGTGGAACTGCTTGGGCTCGATGCAGGCATCGAGGTCGATCTCCGCATAGAGGATCCCCTCGTCCTGCAGCGCCTCGCCGATCTGCGCCCCCGTGGGATCGACGAAGAACGAGGCGGCGCGCGGCGTTGCGTCGAGCACGTCGGCGGCGCCGGGATCGCGGGCGGCGAGGAAATCGTAGGCCTTGGCGTCCAGCATGCCCGCCGTCACGAGGCCGAAGACCTTGGCCTCGAAGCAATGGGCGCTGGCCCGCAGGCGGTTGGCCGCCAGATTGTCGTAATTGCCGCCCCCCTTCGGCCGCCGCGTCGGCCAGACCGGGGGCCAGGACGAGATGTGGAACTGCTCGCCCTGCGCCATCAGGGCATAGCGCGCCAGCGGGTTAGTGTTCTCGCCGCAGATGAGCTGGCCGATCCGCCCGATCCCGGTCTCCACCACCTTCAGCCCGGCGCCGTCGCCCGGAGCCCAGATGAGCTTCTCGTAATAGGTCGGCATCAGCTTGCGATGATGGTTCAGGATCGCGCCATCCGCGCCGATGATGAGGTTGGCGTTCCACAGGCAGCCGACACTCACGGGCGAGCGCTCGCTGAGACCCAGGGACACGACGATCCCCGCCTTCTGCGCCGCCTGACGGATGCGCCCGATCTCCGGTCCATCGATGAGGACGGATTGCTCCACCATGAGGGCGAAGAGGTCGTGGTTGTCGATGGGAGCCGAGAGCGCCGCCCAGACCGGAAAGGCCGGGATGAAGGTCTCCGGGAAGGCGACGAGACCCGCCCCCGCCCGCGCCGCCTCGTGGATCAACGACACCGCCTTGTCGGTGGTGGCGGCGGCGTCGAGGAAGACGGGGGCGGCGTGGATGGCCGCGGCCTTGAAGCGTGGAAGCATGGACTGACCCTTTCGTGAACCAGCCTAACCGGCGCCCGCCGCGCGCGAAGTGGGCAAATCTGCAAGGCGCCTTGCGGAAGGGGCTCGGCGCGGCCGGCGACCGAATGGCCTGGCGTGGCGCGAGTCTTGCCAAACGATTCCCATGGCTGCGCTCGATCTGCTCGACTGGGACGACCTGAAGGTCTTCCTCAACGCCGCCAGGGGCGGCAGCCTCGCCGGGGCGGCCAAGCGCCTGAGGGTCGATCAGTCGACGGTGAGCCGCCGCCTCGCCCATCTGGAGAGTGCGCTCGGCATCGCGCTTTTCGAGCGCGTGCCGTCGGGGCTTCGCCTGAGTGAACCGGGCCAGCGCCTCCTCGGGCATGCCGAGCGGGTCGAGAGCGCGGTCATCGCCATGGGCGAGGAGGTTTCTCCCTCGGCGGCGCAGGCCAGCGGGCGGGTTCGGCTCGCGACGATGGAGGGCATCGCCTCCCTCTACCTCGCCGAGCGCTTCGTGCGCCTGCGCGAGACCCACCCGGATCTCGCGGTGGAACTCGTCACCTCGTCCCAGACCGTCTACGTCAACCGGCGCGAGGCCGACCTCTTCCTGAGTTTCTTCAAGCCGCCGGGCCAGGGGCTGGTCTCCGAACAGGTGGGGCGCTTCCGGCTCGGCCTCTACGGCGCCCCCGCCTACCTTACCCGGGCCGGCATGCCGCGCAGCGTCGACGAGCTGCGCCATCACGCCTTCGTCTCCTACATCAGCGATCTCATCCAGGTGGATTGCGTCCGCTGGCTCGACGACGTCGTGCTCGACCGTCACATCGTGTTCCACTCCAACAGCATGATCGCCCAAAAGAACGCCGCCGCGGGCGGTCTCGGCCTCGTGCTCCTGCCGAGCTTCGCCGTGAACGGGCGCGACGACCTCGTCCCCGTGCTCCATGAGACCGCCTCGACCAGCCGCGATCTCTGGCTCAACGTGCATACGGACCTGCGCTTCTCCCCCCGCATCCAGGCGGTGACGGGGTTCCTGAAGCGGCTGTTCCGCGCCGATCCCTCGCTGCAGATCGGGATGCCGTCACCGTCCCTTCCCTGCCTCCGCACCCTTGCCCTGGAGGAGCCGAATTACGCAGGATGAGCGTGCCCGCTCGAGCGACGGAGGCGTCACGCCCAACGGAGCTGAGCGCCGGTCGTCACATTGAACAATACAACTTTGAGGTCGGGCGGCGGGGAAGCGCGTCCCATCACGCCTCCGAGGGAGCGGCCCGCAAAATAAAATTCCGCCGGCCTCCCTCATATGAGTGATGACAAACCGAGAAGAGCCCTTGAGCAGAGATCGAGTGCGCCCCCCCGATCTGTTGAAAATCGAAAATTTCCTACGTCGGTCAATTAGTTAAGATGGCGACTGAAAAATATCAGCCCGCCCTGTAATCTGGACTATCGCCCAGCGGACCGAGTGAGAATTGTGGACATGTTCGTTTCGTTGTGGAAACGATCGCTGTAAGGCATGTGTGAACGAGTTCACGGCGCTGGAAATTTTTGGCGCCCTGCCATGATTTCTGCTTAAACGGCTGGATGAGAGGATGCGGACCTTGGAGATGTCACGTCGCCTTGCAGGCCCCCTCGCTCGCGAGGCAGGCCAGACTTACTCCGTCTCGGTGGCACCGAAGAAGTAGAAGTCTTCTGACACGACAACACCGAACAAAGTGGTATTGGGGAGCAAATCGTGTCGATCAACAGCCGTTTCTTCGGCGTTTTAGATCGCATGGGCTGTGGCGCTCTGCTTCTGGATTCCGACGGCGATGTAGTGGAATCCAATCAGGCGGCCATCCGGGCCATCCAGGAATTCAACGAGGACGAAACGCCGAAGTCAGTAGACCTGAGGGCCGGTTTCAAGAACGTGCTCGAAGCGGGTGGAACACGGTTTCGGCACAAGTCCGAGTCGTGGATCATGGTGCCGCGCCAGGGAAAGCGCTCCCTGGCCATTCACGCCATGCCCGCCGGCGATGAGACGGACGCTTACGGCCATACGCTCGTGACGATTGTCGATCTGAACGAGAACCCGGACCCTAGCAACGAAGTCATGCAGAAGATGTTCGGCCTTACCCAGACCGAATCCAGCATCGCCAAGCAGATCTGCTACGGAAAGACGCTGGCTGAAATCGCATCCGACAAACGCATCACTCTGTGGACTGTCCGGACACATCTGGCGTCGATCTTTTCGAAGACGCAGACACGGCGCCAATCCGATCTGATGTCACTTCTCCATCGAATCACCGCGATTGCGTGACGCGGCATCCACCCCGCCGCCGACCGACCCGAAGTCGCGCCATCCCGACACTCAGTACCGCTCACAACGCTGCCGCTGCGCCGTCGTGGCCGGAGCGAGAACGGGAGGACGGGAGGACGGTGAGTTTCGCGTGGTCCTCCGAACGCCCGGTGGCCGCTTGGCAATCCGCCGCGGCGCTTGAAATCGACTGAGACGCCCCGCCGGGAACCGATTGAGGCGGCGGCATACTCCACCTAAAAGCGGAGCTCGTCGCACTGTCGCGCCCATCGCAAGTGGAAAGCTCATGAGCAGTCTGAAATTCGGCACCAGTGGCCTGCGCGGATTGGTGACCGACCTCGTGGGATGGCCGAGCTACGCCTATGCCAGCGCGTTCTTCCGTTCGATCGCCGCGACGACGGGCGGCAGCCGCGACGTCGTGATCGGGCGGGACTTGCGCGACAGCAGCGAGGGGATCGCAGCGACGGTGGCCGCCGCCGCGGCCGGGGCCGGCTTTACCGTGTTCGATTGCGGCGCCTTGCCGACACCGGCCCTCGCGCTCGAAGGCATCCGTCGCGGGGCCTGCGCCGTCATGGTCACCGGCAGCCACATTCCGTCGGATCGCAACGGCCTGAAATTCTATCGGCCCGATGGCGAGATTACGAAGACCGACGAGGTCGCGATCCTCGCCGCCCTCGGCGACATCTCTCAGGTCGGCGACATGCCGCCCGCCGATGCCGCCACGCAGGAGCCGGGGGCGATCGACCGCTACCGTCAGCGCTACACCGATGCCCTCCCGTCCACCATCCTGGCCGGTCAGAGGATCGCGGTCTATCAGCAGAGTTCCGTGGCGCGCGATCTCCTCGCCGACGTGTTGGCCGCCCTCGGGGCCGAGATCGTCGCCATCGGCCGCTCCGACAGTTTCGTGCCCATCGACACGGAAGCCCACCGCCCCGAGGACATCGCGTTCATCCACGACGCGATGGCATCGGGCGGCTTCGACGCACTGGTAACGACCGATGGCGACGCGGACCGGCCTCTGCTCGCGGACGCCGCCGGCCGGATCGTCCGGGGAGATGTGCTCGGGCTGATCACCGCCCGCTATCTCGGCGTCGACACGGTGGTCGTCCCCGTCACGGCGGGGTCGGCCATCGAGCATGCGGGCGGTTTCCGGCGCGTCCTGCGCACCAAGGTCGGCTCGCCGTTCGTCATTGCCGGGATGGGCCGCGCGGAGAGTGAGGGAGCCAAGACCGTCGTCGGTTTCGAGGCCAATGGCGGATTCCTCCTCGGTTCGGACATTGGCGTCGGCGACAGGATCCTCTCGGCCCTGCCCACGCGCGATGCGATCCTTCCGATCGTGGCGACCTTGGCGGCGGCACGGGACGCCGGCATGACGCTCGCCGAACTCGTCGTCTCCCTGAATGTCGGCGAGACCGCCAGCGACCGCCTGCCCGAAACGCCCGCGGAGCGGAGTGGCGCGTTGCTGCGCCAACTCGGCCAGGAGGCGTTCCGCGCGGAGTTCTTCCGCCCGCTCGGCACGCCGCAGGCCGTGGATGAACAGGACGGTGTCAGGGTCGAACTCGACGGGGGACGCACGATCCACTTCCGTGCATCCGGCAATGCGCCCGAGCTGCGTTGCTACGCGGAGGCGGGAACCGCCGCCGACGCGGAGGAGATGGTTCGCTGGGGGCTGGCTTCGGCGGCGGCGGCCATGAAGGACGGAGCCCGCGCGGGTCTCGCGCCGGCTCGGTGAGCTTGGGCGCCCGATCCTGCCCCTGGGATCGCTCCGTTCCCAAGCGGGATCCGCTGGGGACTTGGTCCGGTCGGATCGGGACCCAAGCGATCGAGCGTCGGCTCGCCGACATGCGACAGCGAGGCGGCCGTCCTTCGGGGCAGCCGTTGCCGGCGGCACATTCGGTACCCGGCCCGTTCCGGCGGGTGAGTAATGAGTTTCTTCATGAAGTCATTCGATGATCCGAGGTGATCCACTCGCTCGCTGACGCTCCGGCCCCGTCGATATCGGGCATGGGGGCGGGTCGGCCTTGCACTCACTTCGGTCCCAAGCCCGCACGATGACGATTCCGACGCCGAACTCCCAAGTCCTCATCCCGCTCTATACGGCGTTGCCGCTCCCGCCGGGAGCAGAGACCGGAAACACGCCACCCCAATACCGCCCCTTGGAGACGGCGGGCCTTCAGAACGGCATGTTCGCTCATGTCTCCGTGGTCGGCATCGCCGGGACCGACGGACAACCCGTTCCCGCCGCCCTGAGCCAGACCCTGCCCGCGACGCATTCCACCCCCGACGCGACCCACATGACCGGCGTCGAGGTGCCGCCCGCCACCGGCACGTTCCAGGTGGATACGGGATCCTGGGCCACCGTGCTTCCGCAGGCCCTCGTCGAGGCTGCGGTCGGTGCGATCGACTGGACGCTTTACCCACAATATCAAAAGGGTAGCCTGGAATACAGCAGCGACGGCACGGTGGAATCCGGCCATTGGGTTCCGCTGATCCTCGCCTTCCCCGATGCGACCCTGCCGGACGGCAGCGTACCGACGACGACGGTCACCGCCCTCGTTCGCGGCGGTGACAGCAAGACGCACATGCTCGGCATCGGGTTCAACACCGGCTACGCCACGAACGTCGTGGGCACGACGCTCACTTCGGCGAACAACGCCGTCCTGAACCTCACCGAGATGAAGAGCGGGGAGATGGCCCACAGCTATAAGATCGATGGGCAAGGGATCCATCTCGGCTGGTCCGTCGCCGACGAGGGTGCAGGCTGGACGGTTCAGAGTCTCGACGAGGCGCCCTCGGCCCCGCTGGCGGGCAGCCCGCAGGACTGGCTCTCGCCGACCGGCACCGTCGTGATCGACGGCACGGTCCATAGCGGCATGGACCTGCTCTTCGACACCGGCACGCCGGAAGCCTTCGTGCATTATCCCGGCATCACGAAGCCCGGCCATCTGATGCCCGATGGCAGCACGCTGTCCGTGACCGTTCCCGGCGCGAACGGCGCGGCCACCAGCTACGGCTTCGTCCTCGGGGACGAGCGGGCGGAGACTCCGTCCAACGTCTGGGAGAACCGCGCCTTCCATGGCTCGGAATCGTTCATGAACACCGGAGCCCATTTCTTCCGCGAGCACAGTTACGTCTACGACGCCGATAATGGCCTCGTCGCTTTCAAGACCGTCGGCGCTCCCGTTTCTCCGACGATGGCCGAGGAGGTGTCCTTCATCAACGGGCTCTCGCCCGACGGAACGCTGACGGAGACGAGCTTCGCTGGCTGGGAGGGAAGGACGGCGCATAAATGGGGGGCGCCTACGGCCGGAACCGGAGCGACGATCACCTATGCCTTCGATCCGGACTCGTCGTTCTCCGCCAACGAACAGGCCACCGTCCTGCGGGCCTTCGCGACTTGGTCGGGCGTAGCCGATGTCCGCTTCGTAGCGGCTTCGTCGAGCACGGCCGCCGACGTCCTGATCCATCGCGGGAATGATGGCCGGGCCGACACGAGCAACACGAGTTCCGAGGGCAGCGGACGCACCCTGGGCACGCCCCAGAGTCAGGTCGTGGTCTCGATCGATACGAGCAAGCATGGGTTCGACCTGTCGGGCTCCCTCCACAAGGCCGCCGGATACGGGTTCGGGACCATCGTGCACGAGATCGGCCATGTGCTAGGTCTCGGCCATGATGGCCGTTACAACGGCGAGGTCGATCCGGCGACACAGCAATTCAGTGCCTATGACGACCGGGAATGGTCGGTCATGTCCTACATCGACTGGACCAAGGCGCAGGACGCCAAGTACCGCGCGAACGATGCGGTCGCGGGCACGGATTGGGGCCGCGCCGATGGCGAAACCCGCAAATCCAGCCAGTCGCTGATGCAACTCGATATCCTGGCGATCCAGCAACTGTACGGTACCGCGTCGCAGGCCGACACGCCGTTCTCGGGCGGCCAGACCTACGGCTTCAACAGTTCGATCACCGGCCCCCTGGAGAAGATTTACGATTTCGCCCTCAACAGACAGCCGGTGCTGACCCTCTACAACGAGGGCCGCCACAATACCCTGGACCTGTCGGGTTTCGCGAAGGCTGCTTTCGTGGACCTCCGGTCGGGGGCCTTCAGCAGCGTCGCCGGCCTGACGAACAACCTCTCCATCGCGCAGGGTACGGTGATCGAGACTGCCATCGGCGGAAGCGGGCGCGACACCATCGTCGGCAACGATGCCGCCAACCTCCTCGACGGAGGCGACCGCTCCGATTTTCTCTACGGCCTGACAGGCGGAGACACCTACATCGTCGACACGAGGGCCGACCGCGTCTTCGAACTGGCTCACCAGGGCTACGACCGGGTTTTCGCGGAGGTCGGCTACGCCCTCGGCACCGGCCAGTCGATCGAGTTCCTGGCCGCACGGGACGCCACCGCCACCGATGCCCTCAAACTCGTGGGCAACGAGATCAACCAGGTGCTGCGCGGCAATGCCGGCGACAACATCCTGAACGGCAAGGGCGGCACGGACAGTCTCCATGGCGGCGCCGGCAACGACACCTATGTCGTCGACCGGCACGCCGACCGTGTCTTCGAGACGGGTGGAGAGGGTCGCGACACGGTCGTCGCGTCAGTGAGCTATGCCCTCGCCGCCGGGCAGGAGATCGAGGTGCTGAAACTCGCGGTCTCCACGGGCACGACCCGTTTGAACCTCGTCGGGAACGAGTTCGACAACCTGTTGCGTGGCAATGAGGGCGCCAACACCCTCGATGGTGGATTGGGGTCCGACGTAGCGAGGGGCCTGGGCGGCCACGACGTCTTCGCCTTCTCGACCACGCTCGGGGCGAGCAATGTCGACCGCATCACCGATTTCACCCTAGGCGAGGACCGCATCCGGCTGGACGACGCCATCTTCGCGGCGCTGGCACCCGGTCGCCTCGCCGCTGGCGCATTCAAGGATCTGGGCGTCACGGGCGCCGGGCTCGATGCCGACGACCGTATCCTCTACGACCAGGACACGGGCGCGCTGTCCTACGATGCGGATGGCAGCGGCGCCGCCGATGCGGTGCGCTTCGCCGTCCTGACCAACAAGGCGGATCTCGGCCACCTCGACATCTTCGTGGTCTGAGCCAAGTTCGTGGTTTGAGCCAAGTTCGTGGTCTGAACCAAGGGCCGGCGCCGTCCTGCGCGGTGGAGGCCGGGATGGGACTTGGCCGGCGCACCCCGCCGGCCCCCTCGGGCGACGATCCATACGGCCCGGCGATCGCCCGCGCCGGGCCGCGGCGTCAGCCCTCGGTCAGCACGATCTCCTGCAGCCGCCCCGGTCGCAGCAGGCGGATATGCGCCTTGTCGACCGCCACGATCCCGTCCTGCTGGAAGCGCTTGAGCATCATCGTCACCCATTGCCGGGTGGAGCCGACGAGGGCGGCGATCTCGTCATGGGTGATGCGGCGGTGGATCACCACCGTGCCGCCCTCGTTTGTCCCATACAGATCGCCGAGATTGAGCAGGAGTTGCGCCAGCCGCTCGATCACCGAGCGGGTGCCGAGCATCTGCGCCATCGCGGTGTAGCAGCGTCCCTTGGCTTCCAGCGCCGCGATCAGGCAGAGGGCGAAGTCGGGCATCTGGCGGATCAGGCTGCGCAGGGTCGCGCTCGACAGGACGGTGACGCGCACCGGTTCGATGGCGATGCCGGACCATTGGTGGGAGCCGCCGCCATAGATGCTCGGTCCGCCGATGAAATGCCCCGGCGTCCAATAGGCGAGGGTCACCTGCCGCCCGGACGGGCCGGAATAGAAGACCCGGACACGCCCCTCCTCGATCAGGAAGATGCCGGCATGGGGAGCTCCTTGCGTGAAGACGCTGTCGCCGGGGGCGAGGGTCAGCGAGCGCCCCGCCGCCCGCACGCGGGCGATCTCGCTCGCGGACAGGCCGTCGAGGAAGCTCGCGCCGTCATCGAGGCCGTCGACGGTCTCGCTGAGGAAGAGCGCGCTGGCGATAAGCGGCGCCGGCCTGCGGGTTTCGGACTGTACGAGAGCCGCCGAAGACATGATGGGAACCGCTCTCGAACGATCGATACGACGGGGAATCGGCCGCGACGCACCGGATCACGCCGCACTGCGATTATCGCTCCGTCTTCGCCTGGAGCAATTCCAAAGAAAGGTTCCGCAACAACAGAAACTCCTCATTCTTGATGTCGAAAGAGATATTGTTTCCGGCATGCCGGAAAAGCTTCGTACCTCCACACTACATCCGACCGGGATGAAATTAATTGCTCGCCGCGATGCGGTCGACCGCCGCTTAATGGGCGCGTCGCCAAAGCTTCGAGACGCCGACCGGAAGCCGCCTCCGGCGCCGCATCGTGGCGACCGTTCCGTCCGATGGAGACCGTCGCGTGATCCAGTCCAGCCCGCTTGCCCGACCTCCTGCCCGACCTCTCGCCCGACCTCTCGCCCGACCTCTTGCCCTTGCGGTGACGGCGCTTCTTCTGACCGTTCCGGCCGGCAGTGCGGCGCGGGCGGAGACGATCCGCATCGCGGTCGGCACCCAGGACACCACGATCAACTGCGCCACCGGCGGCCTGCTGATCCGCGAGCTGAAGCTTCTCGAGAAGTTCCTGCCCCGTGACGGCAAGTACAAGGATGCGACCTACGCGATCGAATGGCGCAACTTCACCAGCGGTGCGCCGCTGACCAACGAGATGGTCGCGGGCAAGCTCGATCTCGGGGCCATGGCCGACTTTCCCGGCTCCCTCAACGGCTATGCCTTCGCCAAGGCCGGGCGCCGGAGCCTGTTCATCAGCGTGCTGTCGGGCAGCGTGAAGGGCAGCGGCAACGGCATCGTGGTGCCCAAGGAATCCGCCGTCCAGTCCCTCGCCGACCTGAAGGGCAAGACCATCTCCGTGCCCTTCGCCTCCACGGCGCACGGGCTCCTGCTCCGTGCCGTGCAAGCGCAGGGGTGGGATCCGGCGCGGGACGTGACGATCATCACCCAGGCACCCGAAGTCGCCGGCTCGGCGCTGCTCGCCAACAAGATCGACGCCCATGCGGACTTCGTGCCCTTCGCCGAACTGTTCCCCTGGCGCGGCTTCGCCCGCAAGATCTACGACGGCTCGCAGGCCGGGGCCCCGACCTTCCACGGCGCCCTCGCCGATGCGGATTACGCGGAGAAGTACCCTGAGATCGTCACGGCCTATCTCCGCGCCGGCATCGAGGCGGACCGTCTCATCGCCGCCGAGCCCGAGAAATATGCGGAGCTGATCGAGAAAATCACCGGGATCGAGGCGGAAGTCGCCTACCTGTTCCACGGCCCCCTCGGCCTCCAGACGCGGGACGTGACCTGGAAGCCGGAATACCGGCAGGCGGTGAAGACCTCCTTCGAGACCCTGAAGCTCCTGAAGAAAGCCGATTCCGACATCGACCTCGACCGGTTCGTCAATGACCGCTTCATCCGCGCCGCCTCGGCCCAGGCCGGCCTGGACTACGAGGTCCGCCTCAAGGATTACGCGCAGGCGCCCCTGGTGGCCGACGATGCCGGGACCGGGCAGCCGATCACCGATCCGACCCGCGTCGCTCAGATCTGGGTCCGGGGCGAGCCCAAGGTCCGGCACTACGCCTCGCCGGAGGCGGCCTTCGCCGGTCTGGCCGCCCTGACCCGCGAGGGGCGCGAAGCCCGTGCCTTTTACGCCCAGGACCGGCAATCGGGGATCAAGCTCCTGGCGACCCAGGCCTGGTTCGTGCGCGACGCGGACAAGCGCCTCGACGCCTTCCTACTCAAGGGCGACGCCGAGGCCCATGCCGCGCGCCAGGGCGGAGAGGTCATCGATTTCGCGGGGGCGCGCAGCGGCGGCGCCCGGTTGAGCGCCCGATGAGTTCCTCCGCGGCGGCATCCCTCGCGCCGGTGGGCGCGCGGGCGGGCGGTCCGGCCCGGCTCGCGGCCCTGCGCCTGCTTCCCGGCCGGCGCATCGCCCTGCGGGCCGCGTCCCTCCTGGCGAGCCTCGCCCTCTGGCATCTCGCCGCGAGCGGCAAGGTCGATCTCGGCTTCATCAGCTTCCGCAACGTGCCGAGCCCGGCCGAGGCCGCGCGCGCGGCCCTGGCCCTCGTTCGATCGCCGACGCTGTGGCCGCATCTGGGCGCCAGCCTGACACGGGTCCTCCTGGGCTTCCTGGCGGCGCTGGCCGCCGGGATCGGCCTCGGTCTGGCCATCGGCCGCTCCCGCCTGGCCAACGACCTGCTCCTGGCACCCCTCGAAGTGCTGCGCCCCATACCCGCCGTCGCCTGGATTCCCCTGGCGATCCTGATGTTTCCGTCATCCGAGCTGTCGATGGCGTTCATCACCTTCACGGGCGCGCTGTTCCCCATCCTCCTCAACACCATTCACGGCGTCGAGAACGTCAACCCGCGCCTCGTCGCGTCCGCCCGCAGCCTCGGCGCCGGCAGGGCCGCGATCCTGCGCGAGGTGATCCTGCCGGGTGCCACGCCGAGCATCGTCACGGGGGCGGCCATCGGCATGGGGACGGCATGGTTCTGCCTCGTGACGGCGGAGATGATCTCGGGCCAGTACGGGATTGGTTACTTCACATGGGAATCCTATACGCTGCAGAACTACGACGACATCGTCGTCGGCATGCTGCTGATCGGTCTGCTCGGTATGGGGTCCAGCCTGCTGGTGCGACAGGCCGGCGCGCTGATGACGCCCTGGGTCAGCGCGGGAGCGCAACGATGACCGGGTCGATCGCGCTGGAGACACCGGTGCCGTCCTCACGCATCGCGCCGGTGGCCTCGTCCGGCGGCCATGTCGCCATGGCGGGCGGCGTCATCCGCCTCGGCCGGGGGGCCGCCGCCTTCGATGTGGTGGAGAACATCGATCTCGACATAGCGCCCGAGCAGTTCGTCTGTCTCCTGGGTCCCTCGGGCTGCGGGAAGTCGACCCTGCTCGGTGCGGTGGCCGGGCATCTCACCCTGCATCGCGGCCGCGTCAGCCTCGACGGGGCGGCCATCACCGGCCCTCATCCCGATCGCGGCATCGTCTTCCAGCAGCACACGCTGTTCCCCTGGCGCAGCGTCATCGACAACGTCGCCTTCGGTCTCAAGATGAAGGGCGTCCCGAAACGCGCACGCCTGGACCAGGCCCGGGATTTCATCGCCGAGGTCGGGCTCGCCGGCTTCGAGGACCGTTATCCGGCGGAACTCTCAGGCGGCATGCAGCAGCGCGTCGAGATCGCCCGCGCGCTCATCACCCGCCCCCGCGTCCTCCTCATGGACGAGCCCTTCGGCGCGCTGGACGCCCAGACCCGCATGACGATGCAGGAGCTGCTCCTCAAGGTCTGGAGCCAGCATCGCACGACGATCGTCTTCGTCACCCACGACATCGACGAGGCGATCTTCCTCGCCGACCGCATCCTGGTGATGACGCCGCGGCCGGGGCGCATCCTCGACGATCTCACCATCGACTTCGCGCGGCCACGCCAGCGCGATCTGATCGCCGATCCGCGCTTCACGAAACTCAGGCATCACTGCCTGACGCTGCTGCATTCCGACCGGAACAGCCTGCCCCTGCCGCGCCTGACACCGATCGGCGTTCCCACGGGCATGGTCTGACCCACCCCCGACTCCGGGGCGGGCACGTTCGCGCCGCATCGATGCCCTCGATCCTAAGGACTTCACGCGGTGCCCCCGTGGCAGGCCCCGGCCGCGAGGACCGACGCCTGCCGCGGGACAGAAATCCCGTCAGACCCGGACGAGGTGATCGGTGACGGTCACCGGCTCGGGCAAGACCTTGCGCGTGACCAGCCATTCGGCCGCCTTCTGGAACTCCGACAGGAAGGCCTGGTCGTCGGTCGCGTAGAGCTTGTACTGCTTGCGCAGGCCGATGAAGTGGTCGCGCACCCGGTCGCTGTAGCCTGCCTTGGCCTGTGTGAGGCGCTCGGCCTCTTCCGTATTCGCGGATGCCCAATCGGCGTCGTTCTTCAGAGCCGCATGGAAGGCCCGGACGAGATCGGGGTTCTTGGCGACGAAATCCCGGCGCGTCAGGTAGGAGGTGAAATCGATCTGGAAGGGCAGGTCGCGCTCTTCGAGGAAGATGTCGTGGGCCTGGTAGTCGAAGCGGGCGATGTCGACGCCGGGGCTCCACATCGACCACGCATCGACCTTGCCCGAGGCCAGCGCCGGGGCGGCATCGGGCGGGTTGAGATAGACGAACTTGACCTTGGACCGGTCGATGCCGTGCTTCTCCAGCGCCGCCACCACCAGGAATTCGCCGAGCCCCGACCGGTTCACGGCCACCGACTTGCCGACGAGATCCTCAACCTTGTCGATGCCGGACCCGTCCTTGGCGATGATGGCGGTGGTGCGCGGGCTGTAGATCAGGAACTGGGTGAAGACCAGCGGCGAGCCGGCGGAGATGGCGGCGAGCGCCGGCGTCGTGCTGCCGCCGAAGCTGAAATCGGCGGTGCCGCCGGTGACCGCCTGGAGGGTCGGCGCGTGGTTGGGGAACGGGCCGACCCATTCCACCTTGATCCCGTCTCTGGCGAGCGTCTTCACCAACTCGCCGCGCTCCTTGGCGATGAAGGTGAGGCCGGTATAGCCCCAGGTCAGGCGCAGCGTGTCGGTCGTGCGGCCGCTGGCGGCGGCGGCCGAATGGCCCGCGAGACCACCGGCGAGGGCACCGGCACCGAGCAGGGACGTCTCGAGGAAACGGCGGCGGGAGGGGCCGGAGGACGGGGAGCGGAAGGAGGTCGTCATGGGAGTCTCTGGCCGATCGACTACGAGGGAGAGTTCAGGCTGGCTCGGATTCGGCGTGAACGCCGAGTTCGGCGAGGAGGCGGAGGCGGAGGGCCGCCCGATCGCCGGAGCCGTCGAGCCGGTGCTCGGCGGCGATGATCCCCGCCCGCATCACCAGCACGCGGTCGGCAAGCGAGATGGCTTCGTCGACATCGTGGGTGACGAGGAGAACGCCCGGCCGGTGGCGGGCCACGAGTTCCTTGACCAGCCCGTGCATGCGGATGCGGGTGAGGGCGTCGAGCGCCGCGAAAGGCTCGTCGAGCAGCAGCAGTTCCGGCTCCTGCACGAGCGCGCGGGCCAGGGCCACGCGCTGGGCCTGACCGCCGGAGAGATTGCGCGGCCAATCGTCGAGGCGGTGTCCGAGCCCGACCTGGGAGAGCGCGGCGGCGGCGCGCTCCCGAGCCCCCTGGTCCGGCAGGCCGAGGGCGACGTTCCGCCAGAGGCTGTCCCACGGCAGCAGCCGATGCTCCTGGAAGACGACGGCGGCTTCTCCGGGCGCGTCGATGCGGCCGTGATCGACGGGATCGAGCCCCGCCAGGGCCCGCAGCAGGGTCGTCTTGCCGCAACCGCTCTCGCCCAGCAGGGCGACGAACTCACCGCGCTCGATGACGAGGTTGAGGCCGTCGATGACGACGCGCGGGCCGTAGGCGCGGGTGAGGTCGGTGACGACGACGGCGGGACGCGAGGGAGCGGACGCGGCGACGGCGCTCCCGGCAGGGGCGCGGCTCATCGGCGGTCCCCGTAATTCGGGTGCCAGGCGAGGAGCGAGCGCTCCAGGTGCCGGGCGATGGAATCGGCGGCGATCCCGATCAGCGCATAGAGCACGATGGCAAGCACGATCACGTCGGTGCGCAGGAACTCGCGGGCATCCATCGCGAGGAAGCCGAGGCCGGATTGCGCGCCGATCGTCTCGGCCACCACCAGGGCCAGCCAGGCCGTCGCCAGGGCGTAACGGACGCCCGTGAGGATCGAGGGCAGGGCGCCGGGCAGGATGATGCGGCGGATCAGCTGGATCGGGCCTAGGTTACGAACCCGGCCGAGTTCGACGAGCTTAGGGTCCACCTGCCGGATGCCGAGCACGGTGTTGATGTAGATCGGAAAGGCGACCCCCAGCGCGACGAGGAAGATCTTCTGGCTCTCGCCGACGCCGAACCAGACGATGACCAGGGGCAGCAGGGCGAGGAACGGGATGGCGCGGATCATCTGGACGCTCCGGTCGATGGCCGCCTCCGCGAGACGGGAAAACCCGACCAGGGTGCCGAGCGCGAAACCGATGCCGCCGCCGATGGCGAAGCCGACCGCCGCGCGCAGAAGACTGGTGCCGAGATCGAGGAGCAGCGAACCGTTCAGCGTCAGCTTCCAGGCGGTCGTGAGGACCTTGCTCGGCGCCGGAAGCACCTGCGGCGAGATCCAGCCGGCACGGGCGAGGACTTCCCAGACCACCACGAGGGCGACGGGGGCGAGCCACGAGACGACGAAGAGTCGGTAGGGGCCGAGCCCGGACCCGGCCGTGTGACGCGAGGGGGAGGGGGAGACGGCCTTGGGCAGCACCCGCCGGGGCGGGACGCCCGCTCCCGGCAGGGACAGACTCGCGAGGGGGTCGAGGGTGGTCACGATGGTGGGGCTCCGGGCTTGCGGGATCAGGTGCGCGGCGGGGTCCAGACGGCGTCGCGCACCTGGATGGCGCGGGGGATGAGCCCGAGGCGGTGGAAGCGGTCGGCCGTCGCCTGTTGCCCCGACAGGATCGCGTCGGTGAGGGGCCGGACCCCGAACTGGGTGCGGTCCGCCGCGACCTTCTGGATCTCGTAGGGGATGCCCGTCACGGCGTTCAGCGCCTTGGCCACCGCGTCACGGTGCCCGTCGGCCCAGGCGGCCGCCTCGGTGAGGCCCGACAAGGCATGGACGATGACGCCCGGATGCTTGTCGGCGAAGGTTCTGTTCGCCAGGAAATAGGCCGACACGTCGAGGGTCTGGCCGGAGGTCGCCAGAACCCTGGTCTTGCTCCGCGCCTGCGCCACAGCGAAGTAGGGGTCCCAGATCGACCACGCGTCGACGCTGTCGTTGGCGAAGGCCGAGCCGGCATCCGCCGGCGTCAAATAGGCGGGCGTGATGTCCGCGAAGGTCAGGCCGGCCTTCTCAAGGGCGGCGATGATGAGGTTGTGCGCACTCGTGCCGCGACCGAACGCGACCTTCTTGCCCTTCAGGTCGGCGACCGACCGGATCGGCGAAGCCTCCTTGACCAGGATCGCCTCGCCGTCGCCGGAGGGCGCCGCGGCGCTGACATAGACGAGGTTGCCGCCCGCCGACTGCGAGAAGATCGGCGGCGCGTCGCCGGTATAGCCGAAATCGATGCTGCCCGCGCTCAGGGCTTCGAGCAGGGGAGGCCCGGCCTGGAACTCGACCCACTGCACCCTGGTGCCCTGCGCGGCCAGGCGCTTCTCGATCACCCCCTGTTGCCGGGCGACGACGATGAGGCCGATCTTCTGGTAGCCGATCCGGAACTCCTTCGGCGCGGCCTCCTCGGCAACGGCGCCGGTGAGGGCGGCGAAGCTGGCTCCGAGCGCGAGGAGCAGGCTCGGCACGCGGCGTCTGGTGATCGTCACGGATTGATCTCCCTTAAGTCAGGCATCCGCCCGGCGAACCGGTGCGGCATCGGTGAAGCGGCCGCTCACGCCCTGAGGCAGGCGCAAGAGGTTGAGGATGGGGCAGGCTTTCTCGACCCGCGCATGAAGCGCCGCGATCCGGGCCGGATCGGCCGGTGAATCGAGGCGCACCTCGTAGGACAGGTCGTGCGGATGGACGGGGACGTCCCCGTACCCCTCCGCGCCGGCACGGGGATCGAAGGTGCCCGAGACCTCGACCTCCAGCGACGTGATCGGCACGTCGTGAAGCGCGGCCTGGATCAGCACCGTATGCGCGAGGCATGACCCAAGGACCCCAAGCTGCAGCTCGGGCGAACTCGGTCCGAGATCGAAGCCGGCGAGATCGGGGCCGCTATCGCTGACGATCGCGTGCCGGCGGATTCCGATCCGGCGCACGCCGCTGCCGCCTTCCACCGTCGCGCGCGCCGCCAGGGATACGGCGGAGACCTTGCCTTCGCGAATGCGCTTCGTGCGGAGGTCGAGGGCACGACGCTTCGCCTCGAGATACGAGTCTATGTCGCCCATCGGCCCGCCGCCTCGTCGATGATGAACCAGGCAGCCCCGGATTCGTCTTGTGAAGACGCTTGTATAGTCCGACGGCGACAGAATGAGCTTCCGTTGTTCTTGCAAAGGCGGGAAGGCTATTCTGACTTAGGCGTGCGTGATGGCTTTTCCTTGCCTTCGCCCTGGGGCTGCGCCGCATCGGAGTGCATGGCTCTCCTCTGGCAGGCGGGACACGGGGCACTCCTACCGTCCAAGGGGGAGCCGGGGCGCATGCGACGTGCGGGCCAGGCCCCCTGTCGAGGGTGGAGCGTCGCTCATGCAACGGGATCGACACCACGAGGGAATAGAATTCCAGGCCTGTCGCCGAATACAGAACGAAGACCTTCGCCGTCGCAGAAATACAGCATACCAGTCAGGGCGAGCTCGGCTATAACGACACCATCGTGAGACATGCGACGCGTCGGCGTCGGGGAGGATGGCATGGCCGGAGAGATCGACAGGCGCAGCTTTCTGAGGGCCTCGGCGGCCTTTGCCGCCAGCGCGACCGCGGGGTTCTCCTGCATCGAGATCGCGAATGCCGCGGCGATCGAGGTGCCGACGGTGGACAGGCTCACCTTGCGCGTGCTGATCGATTCCTCCCACGACCAGTTCCTCAAGCCGGCGACGGTACAGGGCGTCGTCCACCAGCCGCCCGGCAACGGGCGCGGCAGCGACTACCGCAAGGTCCTGCACAACCAATGGGGCCTGTCGCTGTTCGTGGAATCGCAGCGCGCGGACGAAGCGCGGACGATCCTGCTCGATTTCGGCTACAGCCCCGACGCGCTCCTGAACAATATCGAGATCCTGCAGGTCGACCCGTCCAAGATCGACGCCCTCATCGTCAGCCACGGCCATCACGACCATTACGGCGGCCTCAACGGCTTCCTGGACAAGTACCGCGCCTCGCTCCCCGCCGATCTGACGCTCTATGCCGGTGGCGAGGACAATTTCTGCCACCGGGTCAGCCCGAGCAAGGTGCAGGGGCAGTTCACGGATTTCGGTCAGCTCGACCGGCGCGAGCTGACGGCGCAGAAGATCAGGACCGTCCTGTGCGAGACGCCGACCGTGGTGGCGGGGCACGCCTTCACCACGGGCCAGATCAAGCGCTCCTCCATCGAGCGCATCCTGCCCAACACCTTCGTGGAACGCGGGATCAAGGACGGTCTCGGCTGCGATGCCACCCATTATTCGGCGGCCGAACTGCAAGGGCAGATCATCCCCGACGAGCATGTCCACGAACACGCCACCTGCTTCAACGTGAAGGGCAAGGGCCTCGTCGTGATCAGCTCCTGCGGCCATGTGGGGATCGTCAATTCGGTACGGCAGGCGCAGGCCGTCTCGAGCGTCGAGAAGGTCCACGCCATCGTCGGCGGGTTCCATCTCGGGCCGGCGCCGAAGGATTATCTCACCCAGATCGTCGCCGAGATCCGGAAACTCGACCCCGACGTGGTGATCCCAATGCATTGCAGCGGCCTCAACTTCGCGCTGGAAGCCCAGGCGCAGATGCCCGCCAACGTGATCGTGCCGACCACGGGCAGCCGTCTCACCTTCGGTGCGTAGGTCCAAAGCCGGGGCGCTGCTCCTGTCGCTCCTGGCCGCGCAACCCATGGTGCCGGCCAGGGGCGCGGAGCCGGCGCGACGCTCGGCGGCGGAGCTGATGGACGTGCTGATGTGGAACCGCGAGCCGGTGGGCGGGCCCTTCAGCCTCGTCGATCACGCGGGGCACAGGCGCACGGAGGCCGACTTTCGCGGCAAGCTCCTCCTCGTCTATTTCGGCTATACTTCGTGTCCCGACATCTGCCCGACCGACCTCATGGAGATCGCCCGCGCCCTCACCCTGCTGGGCGCGGAGGCCGAGACGGTCCAGCCGCTGTTCATCACCCTCGATCCGGAACGGGACACCGTCGCGCATCTCGCCGAATACGTGCCGAACTTCTCACCCCGGCTCGTCGGCCTGACGGGCGAACCGGCGGCGATCCGCGCGGCGGCCGATGCCTACCGGGTGTTCTTCGAGACGGGGACGGGGGCGAATGGTGACAGGACGATCGACCACTCGGCCTTCATCTACCTGATGGACCGGTCGGGGGCCTATCTCGGCTTCTTCCCGCCGGGCACCTCGGCCGAGCGGATGCTCACGATCATCCGGCCGCATCTCATACCCCGTCTCGGTGACCCTGCCCCATAGGTCAGGGTCATCGAGGTCCGGTGGACGACCACCGCCGCGCCGTCGCGCGGGCAGACCTCGTTGAGCCGGGCTCATCGAGGTCTGGTATCAGGCCCGTGCCAGTTCCGCCGTGATGTGCTTCACGGAGGGCGTCACGATGGCGACGAACTGCGCCTCGCGCAGGCGCCGGAAGGGTTCCGAGCCTTCGAGATAACCGCGCGCGCCGAACTGGAGCATGGCGGCCTGCGCGGCCTCCAGCGCCAGCCAGGAGATGTCGAGACGCAGGCGCAGGGTCTCGCGAAAAGCGCCCGCGGACGGGTCGGCATGATGCCCGGCGGCCCGTGCCACACGCTCCCACAGGGCGGAGGCGCGGTCTTCGATCCCGTCCGCGCCCAGGGGAAGGGCCGCGCCGTCGCGGCGCCCGCGCTCGTCCGCGCGCATCAGAGTGGCGACTCCGCTGGCGAGGCCGAGGCCCATGCCGGCCTGGAGCAGGACGAAGCCGCTGCGGATGTGCGGGACGAAGGCGGCGGCATCGGCCGCGATCACGTCGTCATCGGCCACGAAGGCGTCGCGGATCATCACCGTGTAGGTGCCGGTGCCCTCCAGCGCCACGAACCGCGCATTGGCCGCGATGGAGACGCCCTCCGATCCGGCCTCGAACACGGCCATCACCCGCCGCCCGTCCTCCAGGGCGAAGATGCTGGCGAAGGGGTGACCGGGGCCGAGATTGGAGACCCAGGGCAGGCGCCCGCGCACCCGGTAGCCGCCAGCCACGCGCCGGCCGGTGAGGGCCAGCGGCTCGATGCCTGAGAACGCCTTCATCGGGTTGGAGAGGCCGGTACCGCCGATGCGGGACCCGCTCATAGCGGAGTGGAGGTGGCGCGATCCGGCCGCATCGTCGCCTCGGGCCAGGTACCAGACCAGGGCGTCCTGGCACCAGATGCAGAAGGCCGTGGACAGGCAGACGGTCCCGGCCGTGGCCATGGCCGCGATGGCGGCGACCAGCCCTTCGGGCGTTCCGTCGCGATGATGCGCATAGGCGCCGGCCGCGCCGAGGTGCCGCAGGATCGCCTCCGGATAGAGCCCGCCGTCGATGGCACCGGCGAGGGGGCCGAGCTCCGTGCGGACGATGGTCTCCACATCCGGGACCGGCCTGTCCGCCTCGGCGAGGGAGAGCGCGGCGCTCATCGGGCGCGGACGAGGCTGACCGTCACGGGGTTCTTCACGGTGTTCAGCACCGGCGACCATTGCCCGGCATGGGCCACGAGCTCGTCGAGCTCGGCCTGGCTCGCCCCCTCGATGTCGAGGCGTGCGGACAGGCGCACGGCGGAGAGGCCGACGACCTTCGGCGACAGGTCGCCGGTGCCCCAGACCGAGGTGATGTTGATGTCGCCCTCGCTCTCGATCTCGATGCCGCGCACGGTCCATCCGCGGGCGACGGCGTTGGCCTGAAGCCCCACCGCGACGCAGGTGCCGAGGGCGGCGAGCAGTGCCTCGGTGGGGTTGGGCGCGGTGTCGTCGCCGAGCAGCCCCGGCGGCTCGTCGACGATATGGGCGTCGAGGTTGCGGACGTAGTTCAGGTGGCGGAAGCGGCGGCCCTGCGCGATCGTGCGGGCGCGCACCGTGCGCACGGCGGTGGGATCGGAGCGGCCTTTCTCGGACAGGGTCTCGAGGGCGTCGCGGTCGATGGTCTCGAAGGTCTGGACGATCTCGGTCACGGAAGACGACGACATGGGCGTTCCTTTCAGGTGGCGGGAATCCAGCGGGCGCGGGCAGCGAGGCGACCGAGGCCGCTGTCGAGGGCGTAGCCGATCAGGCCGATCAGCAGGACGAGGGCGGCGAGCCGGTCGTAGGAGAGGGTGTCGCGGGCGTCGTTGATGGCGTAGCCGAGGCCGCTGGTGACCCCGAGATACTCGGCCGGGACCAGCACGATCCAGGCCACGCCGAGCGCCAGGCGCAGGCCGGTGAGAATGTCCTGGAGCACCGCCGGGACGATGATCCGGCGCAGGATGCCGAGCCGGCTCGCCCCGAGATTGCGCGCCAGGGTGAGCCAGACCGGGTCGATCCGCTTCACCCCGGCGGCGGTGGAGAACAGGATCGGCCAGATCGCGGCGGCGGTGATGAGGAAGACGATGGCCCCGTCCCAGCTCGGGAAGGCCAGCACCGCCACCGGCATCCAGGCCAGGGGCGAGACCATGCGCAGGAGCTGGAACGGCGGCTGCAGCGCGCGCTCGGCCAGGGGCGAGGCGCCCATGAGCAATCCCAGCGGGGCTCCGAGCAGGAAGGCGTAGGCGAGGCCCTGTCCGATCCGCGAGAGGCTCGGCACCGCCGCGCGCAACGCTTCGCCCGAGGTGACAAGCTCGACGAAGGACGCCAGCGCCGGGCCGGGCCCGAAGCCGGTGAAGGCGATAGAGGCCGGATCGCTCGCGAGCAGGCGCCCGGCCACGAACCACAGACCGAGAAGGCTGAGAAGCCCGAGGAAGGGGGCGCCCCGATGGAGCAGGCGCGCGCCACCGCCGCCGGAGAACGAGGCCGGCCGGTCCCCGGTGCCGCCCGCGACCGGCAGCGATGCCTTGAGCAGGCCCGCGCTCACAGGGACAACACCTCGGTGCGGCCGAGATCGGTGCCGGGAAACGCGTCGGGAAAGCGCTTGAGGGAGGCGGCGACGAAGCGGTCGTCCACGAGGTCGCGTGCCACGAAATCGGGATCGAGACCGGTGAGAAAGGTGGCATCGCCCTCGACCACGGTCCGTCCCATGGCCTCGACGATCAGCCGCGTGGCGGAGGGGTAGGGCCAGGGCTGGAAGTCGATGCGATTGGCCGCCCAGTCGGGGTGCCGGATCGCGCCGCTCGCCGCATAGGCCGGGCCGTAATCGGTCATGGCCTTCACCACCACGTCGGCGGGCATCGGCAGGTAGCCGCGCCCGTCCTTCGAGATCAGGCGGGCCACCTCCTCCTTGTTCACCGAGGCGTAGGCCTGGGCGCGGACGATGGCGTCCACGGCCTTGCCGGTCCATTCGGGCCGCTCGACGGTGGTCCGCTCGTGGGCGACGACCACGCAGCAGGGGTGGTTCTTCCAGATGTCGCCGGTGAAGCGCAGCATGCGCGCGCCGGCCTTGATCTCGCCCAGCGCGTTGAACGGCTCGGCGACGATGTAGCCGTCGATCTTGCCGGCCGCCAAAGCCGCCGGCATCTCGGGCGGCGGCAGGATCTGGAGGGCGCATTCGTTCGCCCCCGCCTCGCCGCGGATCACCGGCGTCACGCCCGATTCGCGCAGGGCGTATTGCAGCACGACGTTGTGCATCGAGTACCAGTAGGGCACCGCGATGCGCTTGCCCGCCAGCCCCCTGAAGTCGGTGATGCCGCTCTTGCCCCCGACGACGATGCCCGAGCCATTGGTATGGGCCCAGGCCAGGATCTTCACCGGGAACGTGTTGTTGTAGCGCATCCAGACCGGGATGGGCTTGAGGAGATGGGCGAGGTTGAACTTGCCGGCGGCGAAGCCCTCCACGAGCGCCGACCAGGAGCGCACCGGCGTCGGCTCGGCGACCTTGAGGCCGGCTTCCTCGAAATAGCCCTTGGCATGGGCCACGAGCAGCGCGGTGGCGTCGGTGATCGGCAGGTAGCCGATGCGCACGACCTCGTCGTCCGCCGCATGGACGGCGCGGCTCGAAAGGCCGAGGCCCGCGCCGCCGAGAAGCGCGGCGAGGCCGCCCCTGGCGAGGCCGTCGAGGGTGTCGCGGCGGGTCCAGTCGGCGCGCGCCCACTCATGCGTCCACAGGGCGGAGAGGTCGTCGGGGGCGGGCATGGGCGAAATCCGGTTCAGGCCGCTTCGCGGCCGTTCTGCGAGACATGTCCGCCGAGCCGCGCCCGCAGGTCGGCCTCGGAGGCGAGGGTGAAATCCGCGACGATGCCGGCGGGCCGGCCGCCGAGCACCACGGCCCGCTCGGCCAGGGCCGCGACATCGGCGGGATCGTGCGTCACGATGAGCAGGGTGAGCCCGCGCTCCTGCGCGAGGCGCTTCACATCCGCCCGCAGAGCGGCCCGCATCTCGGGATCGAGGGCCGAGAACGGCTCGTCGAGGAGCAGGATGCGCGGCCGGCTCGCCAGCGCCCGCGCCAGGGCGACGCGCTGCTGCTGGCCGCCCGAGAGCGCATGGGGCTTGGCGTCCACCCTGTCGGCGAGGCCGACCTCGCCGAGGAGGCGAAGGGCCTCCGAACGGGCCTCGTCGCGCCTGCCCGAATCACGCCTGCCCGGATCGCGCCTGCCCGGATCGCGCCTGCCCGGATCGCGCCTGCCCATGAGACGAGAGGGCAGGAGCACGTTGTCGAGCACGCTCGCCCAGGGAAGAAGGGCAGGGCGCTGGAACATCATCGTGGCCCCCGGCACGGGACCGGTCACGGAGGCGCCGTCGATCCCGAGCTCCCCCGATGACGGGGCGACCAGTCCGGCGACGATCTGGAGCAGGGTGGATTTCCCGACGCCGGAGGGCCCAAGAATCCCGACCCTCTCCCCGGCCGCGACCTGCAGCGATAGGCGGTCGAGGATGGGTCTGGCGCCATGCCGGAACCCGATGGCATCGAGGGCGAGATGGGGCGACGGCACGGGGATCCGATCGAAGCATGACCATCCGGCCAGCATCTCAGGCCGGCCGATAGACGAAATATTGAATAAAAGCTTTTGCGAACGCCGTTATAATCGCCGGTTCCGACTAAAGTCGATGACATGATCTTTCAAATACAAAGACAGAACGACCGAAAACTGCTTCGTCTTCCGCTCGTAAGAGCAGATTTTTCGCGCGAGGCAGCCAGGCTTCCGACGGCGATTGAGACTATCGCGCCATGCCCCAGCGCCGCACGGTGAGCCGTTCGAACGCCGCAAACACGACGTTCTCAATGACGAGGCCGATGACGACGACGAGGACGAGACCGGCGAAGACCCGGTCGGTGTAGAGTTCGTTGCGGTTCTGGAAGATGTACCAGCCGAGGCCGCCGCGCCCCGAGGACGCGCCGAAGACGAGCTCGGCCGCGATCAGCGTGCGCCAGGCAAAGGCCCATCCGATCTTGAGGCCGGACAGGATCGCCGGCAGCGCGGCCGGGATGAGGATCTGGATCACGTAGGACGGGCCGCGCAGACCGTAGTTGCGCCCGGCCATGCGCAAGGTTTCGGGCACGCCCTGAAAGCCCGCATAGGTGTTGAGCGCCATCGGCCACAGCACGGAATGGATGAGGACGAAGATCAGGCTGCCGGAACCGAGGCCGAACCAGAGCAGGGCCAGCGGCAGCAGGGCTATCGCCGGCAGCGGGTTGAACATCGCCGTCAGGGTCGAGAGCAGGTCGCGGCCGAACTGGGTCGAGACCGCCAGGGTGGTCAGCAGGAAGGCCAGGACGATGCCGTAGACATAGCCCTGCATCAGCACGACGAGGGAGATCCGCACCCGGTCCAGCAGCTCGCCGTTCACGAGGCCTTCCACCAGGGCGGACATCGTGGCGCCGAAGCCGGGCAGCAGCAGGTCGTTGTCCTGCCAGCGCGCCAGCCCCTCCCAGACGAGGATGAGGGCGACGATGATCAGGCCCTTGCGCAGCCAATCCTGCTGCCAGAGCCGGGTCGAGAACGGCAGCACCCGTTCCACCGGGGCTTCGACAAAGGGGGCGAGCACGTGGTCGTATTCGGGACGGATCGGCGGCACGAGGGGCCGGCCGGCGAGACTGGCCTCGCTCATGCGGAAGCCCCCGTGGAGTCTCGGCTTTCGGGAGCGGTCTCGAACAGGCGGCTGTGCAGACGCTGCACCGCGTCCTGAAAATCGCGGCTCCCGATGCTGGTCAGATCGAAGGCATGGCTGTTGATCTCGGCCCGCACCCGGCCCGGATGGGGCGAGAGCAGCGCCACCCGGTTGCCGACCACCAGGGCTTCCTCGATGGAATGGGTGACGAAGAGCAGGGTGAAGCGGGCTTCGTCCCAGAGGGTCAGCAATTCCTCCTGCATCCGGCGCCGGGTCAGGGCGTCGAGGGCCGCGAAGGGCTCGTCCATCATCAGGACCTTCGGCTGCATCGCCAGCGCCCGGGCGATCGCCACGCGCTGCTTCATGCCGCCCGAGAGCTGGTGCGGGTAGCTGTCGGCAAAGCGCGTCAGCCCGACCTTGTCGATGTAGTGCCGCGCTCGCTCGGCGGCCTCGCGCCGGCCGAGGGCGCGGGCCGCGCGCAGGGGGAAGGCGACGTTCTGGGCGACCGTCTTCCAGGGCGGCAGCTGGTCGAATTCCTGGAACACGACGATCCGGTCGGGGCCGGGCTCGCGAACCGGCACGCCGCCGAGGGTGATCTCCCCCTCCACGGGGCGGAGGAAACCGGCCGCCGCCTTGAGCAGGGTGGACTTGCCGCAGCCGGACGGCCCGAGCAGGACGAAGCGGTCCCCCTGATGGATATCGAGGTCGATGCGATGGGTGGCGCGCACCACCCGCTCCGGCGTGCGGTATTCGAGGGTCACGCCCTTGATCCGCAGCAGCGGCGAAGCCTCGGCCGCGACCGGGGCATGGGCGCGCGCCTCCTCACGCCGCGCCGATCCCCATGCGCGGGGATCGGGAAGCCCTGTAATGGCGAAGTCGGAGCGGGGAGCCGTGGAGATCATCGTGCGCAGCTCAGCTGCCGTTGCTGATGCGCGGGTCATCGAAGAAGTAGTCGCCGATCGCCTTCGGCTCGGCCTTGATCGCACCGACCCGGTGCATGAACGTGCCGAGACCGATCGTGTTCTCGGGCGTCACCTTGAAGGATACGGCGGGGTTCTTGATGATCGTCGTCAGGAAGGCCGGGTCGATCTTGCTGCCGTTGATCCGAACGTAGATCTCGGCCGCCTTCTCCGGATTCGCGGTGATGAACTTCGCGGCGTCGTCGAGGGCGCCGAGGAAGGCCGTATAGGTCTTCGGGCTGTCCTTATAGAACTTCTCCGTGGCGTAGAGCACGGTCGAGGAGGCCGGCCCGCCCTGCACGTCATAGGAATTGAGCACGATCCGGGCCTTCGGATTGTCGGCGAGTTCCTGCTCCTGGAAGGGCGGGTTGCCGAAATGGCCGGAAATCTCGGTGCCGCCCTTGATGATCGCGGCAGTGGCCTCCGGATGCGGGACCGCGACGCTGATCTTGTCGAGCTTGGCGAAATCCTTGTCGCCCCAGAGCTTCGCCGAGGCCAGCTGCAGGATGCGCGACTGCACCGAGACGCCGACGGCGGGGACCGCGATGCGGTCCTTTTCGGTGAAGTCGGCGATGGTCTTCACGTCGGGATTGTTGGTGACGAGGTAGTAGGGGAAATTGCCCAGGGACGCGACGCCCTTGACGTTCTGCCGTCCCCGGGTGCGGTCCCAGAGGGTGAAGAGCGGGCCGACACCGGCACCGGCGATCTCGATATTGCCGGACAGCAGCGCATCGTTGACGGCCGATCCACCGGAGAGCTGGACGTAGTCCACCTTGATGTCGAGGCCCGCCTGCTTGCCGTGCTTCTCGATGAGCTTCTGGTCCTCGACGACGTTGAGGAGCAGGTAGACCACGCCGAATTGCTTGGCGATGCGCAGCTGGCCTTCGCCGGCCGCCGCAGGGCCGAGGCTCGCCAGGGAGAGGGCGAATCCACCCAGAAGAGCCGCAGCCTTCCGGCGCGAGAGGGAAGAGCGTCGGGTCGTCATGGGCAAACCTGCTGTCGAACTCGGACGCGGGACGCGGAGCCGGGTTAGAGAAAGTGTCGTGCAAATCTGCTTGGCGGGGCTCCCGGCGTCAATGAAATCGTTCTCTTTATAGAACGGACAAAGGAGATGATCCGTCTCTAGAACAAGCGGATCGTAGTCATTATCGAGCTCGCCGCAGTAATGCGAAGGATATTTCCGGCCGAACGACGAGATGCCGGAGACCATCGATTTATCTGATCACGCCCGTCGTTCGTTTTACGGGACACGCCGAGCGGGCTAAAGGGTGTGTGCCCTCACAAAACCTGCCGGAGCGGGATCACGCCCGGCGGATGCGCCGGTTGAGCCGGGCGGCGAGCCGCTCGCCGATGGTCTGGACCGCCTGGACCAGGACGATCAGTACGACGACGACGGCCAGCATCATCTCGGGCCGGAAGCGCTGGTAGCCGTAGCGGATGCCGAGATCGCCCAGGCCCCCGCCGCCGACGGCGCCGACCATGGCCGAGTAGCCGAGCAGCGACACCACCGCGAGGGTCAGGCCGAGGAGGATGCCAGGCAGCGCCTCCGGGATCAGCACCTTGCGGATGATGGTGAGCGGGCCGGCCCCGAAGGCGCGCGCCGCCTCCACCAGCCCGGCATCGACCTCGCGGATCGCCGCCTCCACCAGGCGGGCGATGAAGGGCGTCGCCGCCACCGTCAGCGGCACCGTGGCGGCCCACATCCCGATGGAGGTGCCGGCGATGAGCCGGGTGAAGGGGATGATGGCCACGACCAGGATGATGAAGGGCGTCGAGCGGGTGGCGTTGACGACGAGGCCCAGCACGCCGTTGAGCCAGGGTGCGGCGAGCAATTCCCCGCGCCGGCTCGTCGCCAGGAAGACACCCAACGGAAGGCCGAACAGCGTGCCGAGAGCAGCCGCCACGGCCACCATGGACAGGGTGTCGCCGGTGGCCTGGAGCAGCAGGCGGATCATTTCAGGCGACACGGCGATCCTCCGCGCTATGGGCCGGCAGGTAGCCGAGGAGATCGGAGACAAGGCCGTGAGCGTCGAGGAAGGCGCGGGCCCGGCCGACCACGTCCGGCCCCGCGGGCAGGCCGACCGTGAGGGAGCCGAAGGGCTGCCCGGCGATCTCGTCGACGGTGCCGGACAGGATGTTGGCCTCGATGCCGGTCTCGCGGGCGAGCCGCGCGACGATCGGGTCGTTGGCGTGAGGCCCGCGGAAGGCGATCCGCAGGACCGCCCGGCCACCCGCGATCGGTCGGGTCTCGATCCCGGCGCGGAGTGCTGCCGGCAGGGTCAGCCCCATCTCCCCGGCGAGGAGCGTGCGCGTCATCTCCGCCTGGGGCCGGGTGAAGACCTCGAACACGTCGCCCTGTTCGACGATGCGGCCCGCTTCCAGCACGGCGACGCGATCCGCCACGGCGCGGATCACCGACATCTCATGGGTGATGAGCACGATGGTGAGGCCGAGCTCGCGGTTGATGCGGCGCAGGAGCGCCAGGATCGACCGCGTGGTCTCGGGGTCGAGGGCGGAGGTGGCCTCGTCGGAGAGGAGGACGCTCGGCCCCGTGGCCAGGGCCCGGGCGATGCCGACACGCTGCTTCTGCCCACCGGAGAGCTCGGCGGGATAGCGGTCGCGCTGCTCCTCCAACCCGGTCAGGGCCAGCAATTCCTCGACACGGGCGCGGATCGCGGCCTTGCCCCGGCCCTCGATCTCCAGGGGCAGGGCGATGTTGCCGAAGGCGGTGCGTGAGGAGAGCAGGTTGAAATGCTGAAAGATCATGCCGATGCCGCGGCGCATCCGGCGCAGCGCGCGCTCGTCAAGGGACGAGACCTCCGCATCCCCGACACTGACACGGCCGGCGCTCGGGCGTTCCAGCCCGTTGATGAGCCGGATCAGACTCGATTTCCCCGCACCCGAGCGGCCGATCACCCCCAGCACCGAACCGGCCGTCACCGACAGGTCGATCCCACTGAGCGCCGAAACGCCGGCGCCGTCGCGGGTGGAGTAGGTCTTCGCCACCTGCTCGAAACGGATCAGCGCATCCGGCGGCGGCGGGACGGCATTGCCGCCGCGGTCGATCTGACTTCCAGGCACTCGCCACACCTCATGCGCCCGGCACGCGCAGGTGCGGGGCGGTGGAACGGAATCATTATCGTCTATCTCGTAGTTCTATGAACTATACTTGGCACATTCAATGAAACTGATTGTTAAATCGCTCACCCATCAAGCAAAATCCATCCCCACAACACCGCCACGAGAGAACAATCCACCAGGCGCACTCGTATTCGGGCGGGGCCGCCTGCGCGGCGTCGGGCACGGCAATCGCGGCATCGCCTAAGCGGCACCACCCGATCTGGAAAATTCGCCCCCGGAGTCCCGGTTCGAGGGAAGATGTGTTCGCGTCTCTACAAGAAATGAAAAATCCATACCGTTGATTGCGAAGGCTGGATACGGTCCAATGAAGGTCATCGAGAGAGACGCAGCCACGCTCTTCTTTCGCCACCAGCCCCGACATCTCGCTTCGCGTTCTACACCGAACGCCCATTCGGACCCCGTCTTCATGCCGTCTGACACATCGCGCGCACCGCGCCGGTCTTCGAGCCGGCGCGGCTTCCTTCGGCTGGCCGGCGGCGCGGCGGGCGGAATCGCCACCGCCGCCCACGCCCTGGATGCGGGCGATCCCCTCGCCATCCCCGACTGGAGCCGGACGCCCGGAGCGCCCTCGGCCTCTCCCCCCTATGGCCGGCCCTCGCCCTACGAGACTCTGGGGCGCCGATCGCGGACGCCGCCGGCCTTTCCCGGCGCCTCCTCCACCGGCACGCCGCTCCAGCACCTGCACGGCATCATCACGCCCAATGGCCTGCATTTCGAGCGCCACCATGCCGGGGTGCCGGCCATCGACCCGGAGCGCCACCGGCTGGCGATCCACGGCCTGGTGGAACGGCCCCTCATCCTCACCATGGACGATCTCGTGCGGATGCCGTCGGTCTCGCGCATCCATTTCCTCGAATGCTCGGGCAACACCCCGTGGTTCGGGGCCAAGCCGGGCTGGACCCTCCAGGAAAGCCACGGCCTCCTCTCCTGCGCCGAATGGACCGGCGTGGAGTTGAGCACCCTCCTCGACGAAGTCGGGCTGAAGCCGGGCGCCGCCTGGATCCTGGCGGAGGGCGCGGACGCCGCCGGGATGAGCCGGAGCATTCCCCTCGACCTCGCGCGGGACGGCGCGATCCTGGCCTATGCCCAGAACGGGGAGCGGCTCCGCCCGGAACAGGGCTACCCGCTGCGGCTGTTCGTGCCGGGGGTCGAGGGCAATCTCAGCATCAAATGGCTGCGGCGGCTCAAGGTCGGAGACCAGCCGTTCCAGACCCGCGAGGAAACCTCGAAATACACCGACCTGATGCCGGACGGGTCGGCGCGCCAGTTCACCTTCGTGATGGAGGCCAAATCCGTCATCACCACGCCGTCCGGCGGCGAGCAGCTGCGCACGCCCGGATTTCGCGAGATCTGCGGCCTCGCCTGGACGGGGCGCGGCCGCATCGCAGGCGTCGAGGTCTCCACCGATGGCGGCGCGCGCTGGCAGGCGGCCGTTCTGGAGGGTCCGATCCTGCCCAGATGCCTCACCCGGTTCCGGCTCCCCTGGCGCTGGGAGGGCGGCCCGGCGCATCTCCTCAGCCGGGCCACCGACGAGACGGGCTACGTCCAGCCGCCGCGCGCGGCGCTGGTCTCGGTCCGGGGCACCCAATCCTTCTACCACAACAACGGAATCGCCGGCTGGCACATCGCCGCCGAGGGGGGCGTGAGTCATGCGGTTTAGCGGCCTCGGCCTTCTCGCCTGCCTGATGGCGACGGGCGCCGCCCTGGCGGACCCGTCCGGGCCCGTCTCCCTGTCCGGGATCGGCCGCCCGGCGACCCCGCAGATCCTCGCCCTCTGGGACATCGACGTGCGGGCCGACGGGCAGGGTCTGCCCGCCGGCCATGGCAGCGTGCGCCAGGGGGAAGCCCTGTTCGGGGCGCGCTGCGCCGCCTGCCACGGGGCGCAGGGGGAAGGCGCTGCGGCCGACAGGCTCGCGGGCGGCCAGGGCAGCCTCGCGACGGGCAAGCCGGTGCGGACGGTGGGCAGCTTCTGGCCCCATGCCACCACCCTGTTCGACTATATCCGCCGCGCCATGCCCTACGACGCGCCGCAATCCCTGAGCGCCGACGAGACCTACGCCGTCAGCGCCTATGTCCTGCATCTCAACGGCATCCTGCCGGAGGGAGCCGAACTCGATGCCGCCTCCCTGCCGAAGGTGCGGATGCCGAACCGGGACGGCTTCACCACGGACAGCCGCCCCGACGTGCCGGCGCGCGCCGGTCAGGCGCCTCTCACCGGGATCACCGCGCCGCGATAGCGCTCGCGGATGAAGCCGGCGACCTCCGCCGATTGCAGGAGGGCGGAGAGCGTCTGGATGCGCGCATCCTGGGCCAGGGCCTCGGTCGTCACCAGCACGTTGGCGTAGGGGTTGCCCTCCGCCCGCTCCAGGCCGAGGGAATCCTTGGCCGGGTCGAGCCCGGATTCGAGGGCATAGTTGCCGTTGATGACCGCCAGGGCAACGTCGTCGAGGGAGCGCGGCAAGTGCGGCGGCGCCACCTCGACGAAGCTCAAGGATTTCGGGTTCTCGGCGATGTCGCCGGCCGTGGCGAAGGTGCCGTCGCCGCCGGGTCGGAGACGGATGAGGCCGTTCTCCTGAAGGAGCTTCAAGCCGCGACTGAAATTGGTGACGTTGTTCGACAGGGCGACGGTCGCCCCTTTCGGCAGGTCGGCGAGGCTGCGGACGCGGCGCGAATAGAGCCCGAGGGGCTCCACATGCACGCTCGCCGTCACGGCGAAGCGGATTCCGAGTTCGGCCTCCTCGCTGCGCAGATAGGGCACGTGCTGGAAGAAGTTGGCGTCGGCGTCGCCGTCGATGACGAGGCGGTTCGGGCGGATGTCGCCGCTGATCTCGATGATCCGCAGGGGCAGGTCCGGAGCGAGTTTGTCCTGGACGAAAGTCAGGATCTCCGCATGCGGCACCGAGGAGGCGACCACCCTGAGGGGTGCCGCGGCCCGGGCTGCGGAGGCCGTGAGCAGGGCGAGGGTGCCGCCCAGCAGGGGAAGGGTGCCGCCCAGCAGGGCGCGACGGTTCAGGGGCATGGAGGATCTCTCAGGTCAGACTTGCTCGGGTAACACTTGCTCGGCTGCCCGGCCCCACCGGGCTTCATCGCTCACGGATCGCACCCTCGGTCGCCGGGATCGGGGCGTCCGGAAAAACTCGCCGCCGACATCGATGAAAGTATCGGGAAGGATATTGTCGGAGCAATCTAAAGCGGCGATGATGCGTAAATCAACGGTCATTGCCTAAACGACCATGATAACGGCACCGATTGGAAATTTATACTGCTCGATTGGATGGCTATAGACGAAAACATCGTCGTCATCCCGACCGGAAGACCAATCCTCTCCCGCCCGCCATCTTTCAGCACCCATGACGGATCACCGGCCGATGAGCCCACGACAGCTGCATCTCAACGTGAACCTGCTGCATTCGGGCGTGTACCCGTCGGCGTGGCGCCTGACCGATAGTCAGGCCGACGCCTTCATCGACATTGCCCATTACGTCAGGGTCGCCGGAATCGCCGAGCGGGGCCTGTTCGACGCGATCTTCCTCGCCGATACGCCGTCGATATCGGACCGCATCGACTACCGGCCGTTCAACGCCCTGGAGCCGACCATCGTGCTGGCGAGCCTCGCCGCCGCCACGACCCGGATCGGGCTCATCGCCACGGCCTCGACCAGCTACAACGAGCCCTTCAACCTCGCCCGGCGCTTCGCCAGTCTCGACCATGTGAGCGCGGGCCGCGTCGGCTGGAACGTGGTGACCACGGCCGATGCCGCCGCGAGCCGGAATTTCGGGCTCCAGGCGGCGGTGGACCACGCAGCGCGCTACGATCGGGCGCGCGAATTCGTCGATGTCGTCCATGCCCTGTGGGACAGCTGGGAGGATGACGCCTTCCTCGGCGACAAGGCGACGGGCCGCTTCGTCGACACGGCGAAGGTGCATGCGATCGCCCATCGCGGAACCACCTTCTCCGTCGACGGGCCGCTCAATGTCCCACGCTCGCCGCAGGGACGGCCGGTGACGGTGCAGGCCGGCGGTTCGAACGACGGGCGCGATCTTGCGGCCGCCACGGCGGAGGCCGTCTTCACCCTGTCGCAGACCATCGAGGACGGGGTCGCCTATGCGCGTGACCTGCGCGCCCGTGCCGCCACGTTCGGGCGGCCCCCGGGCTCCATCGTGATCCTGCCGGGCCTCGCCACGGTCATCGGCAGCACCGAGGCGGAGGCGCGCCGCCGGCAGGACGAATTGTGGGAGCTGGTGCCGATCGAGTACAGCCTCGCGCGGCTCGCGGGCACGCTCCAGATCGCGCCCGAACGCCTCGACCTCGACAAGCCGCTGCCGGATCGCCTGCCCCTGCCGGCCAATGCCAACCACACCATGTTCCAGGGAACCGTGGCCCTCGCACGCCGGGACACTCTCACGGTGCGCCAGCTTCTGCGGGCGCTGGGCGGCGGCGTCGGCCACCGCATCCTCGTCGGCACGCCGGAGGCGGTGGCCGACGATATCGAGGCCTGGTTCCGGGCCGGCGCCGCCGATGGATTCAACCTGATGCCCGATGTGCTGCCGAGCGGGCTGGAGACCTTCGTCGAGACCGTGGTGCCGATCCTGCAGAAGCGCGGCCTGTTCCGCACGGCCTATGCGGGAACGACCCTGCGGGACCATCTCGGCCTGGAGCGGCCGGCGAGCCGTTACGCCGGAGCGGAAGCCGTCGCGATCCCGGCGTGATCGGACGGCCCGAGCCGCCGGCTACCAGACCGGCTCGAGAAAGCCCTTGTAGGTCCGCTCGATGTAGTCCCGCACCGGCGCCGAGCGGAAGCTGCGGATGAAGGCGGCCAGACGCGGATCGTCGCGATTGTCGGGCCGCGCGACGAAGCTCAGCGTGTAGCGCCGGTCCCCGACCCCGTCGGTGATGAGGGAGGTCTTGGGGTCGCCGCCCGCGGCGATCAGGTAGGTGAAGCTGACCTGCGCCAGGGTCACGTCGTCCATCGCGCGCGGCAATTGCGCCGCTTCGAGTTCGAGAATCCGCAGGTGCTTCGGATTGGCGACGATGTCGGCGACGGAGGCCTCGTCGCCGACGCCCGGCTTCAGGGTGAGCAGCTTGGCGGTCTCCAGCAGGCGCAATCCCCGCGCCGCGTTGACGGGGTCGTTGGCGATGGCGACCGAGGCGCCGTCGGGAACTTTATCGAGGCTGGTCACCGTCTTCGAGAACAGGCCCACGGGCAGGACGATCGCGCCCTCCACGGCCACCAGCTTGTAGCCCCGCGAGCGGATGGCGCTCTGGAGGTAGGGCACGTGCTGGAACAGGTTGGCGTCGATATCGCCCGAGGCCACGGCCTCGTTGGGCGTCACCCAATCGGTGAACTCGACGATCTCGACATTCTGCCCCTGCTTGCGGGCGAGATCGGCGGCGAAGGCCAGGGTCTGCCCCACCGGCCCCGGCGTCGCGCCGATGCGCAGGGGTTTTTCGGCGGAGGCGGAGCCGGTCCCCAGAGCGAAGAGGACGGCCGCGAAGCCGAGGAGGCTGCGGCGGGTACGGAGTGGGGGCATCGTGGAAGCCTGTGATCGGGGAGGGGAG
>NZ_VMOA01000017.1 GCF_020662345.1 Methylobacterium sp. W2
ACCGACACCGCGTCGATCATCTCCTGACGCACCGCGTCCGCCACAGCCTGAAGCTGGCTCTCGGGAAGCGCGCGCAGAGCCGACGTCTCGTCAAGCCCGTCGAGGATCGAGGTTTCTATCCGTGACACCGAATCAACCTCACGCCCGGAGGGAAGACATGCGCGCAACCTGTTGCGGCAGATGAATAACTTTTAGAAGACCACAGATCATCACGACCTCGTGGCCTAGCCGACATCGAGGGGAGCGACGCCCGCCGCGCGCCCATCGGGCCCCAGCGTGATCGTCTGGATCCGTGCCTCGGCCTTGCGCAGCAGGCCTTCGCAATGCCGCTTCAAGATCTCGCCGCGCTCGTAGATCGCCACCGATTCGTCGAGGGGCACGTCCCCCTTCTCCAGGCGCCGCACGATCTCTTCGAGCTGCTCGAGGGCCTTCTCGAACGGCAGGTCGAGTCCCTCGTCGGACGCCTTCGAATCGGTTGTCGCCGCCACGGCGGATCGCGCTGTGGTCATCCCAGGGTACCCCTCATTGTGCCGGTCTAAGCCTGTGCCTGCCTGCCCGACAAGCCCAGGGGGGCGTTGGCTGCTCCATCGGCGAGCACTTCGTCAAGGGTGGCGTCGTTTCGGCCACACTCAATTCATCATAATGCCAAGCTGGACCGGGGCCTCGGCTATCAACCCAGCGTAAGCGCGAAGGGATTCCCCTCGAACGCGTCGGCGCCACGCCCGAGTTCGGCGATGGCGGCGGACATCCGTCCCCCGCGTCCCAACAGGCGGTCTGCGATCTCCACGAACAGGGCATTGGGCGTCGCCGACGGCGATGCGGCGCGCAAGGCGCGGGCGATCCCGGCTTCGTCCCGCTCGGGATCGAGGGCGCAGGCGGCAATATAGGCCGCCGCCGTGGAGCGGCTGATCCCGGCATAGCAATGGATCAGGAGCGGCCGGTCCCGGTCCCAGACGGCCGCGAAATCGAGGATGCGGAGCACATGATCCTCGCCCGGAAGGACATGCCCGTCGAGGGGAGCGACGATGTCGCTGACTTCGACCACGCAATGGCGCCCGTCGGCGATGCTGTCGGGGCGGGCGATAGCGGTGCCGACCTTCATCAGCGTCATCAGGTGGCTCGCACCGGTGCGCTCGAGGGTCCGGGACAATTGCGACAGGGGGCAGACGTGAATATCCGACATCAGGAAGCGCTCGTAAGAACCTGAAAACGAGAGAGGAACCTCGATTGAGCCTCGGCGGTCGGCCAGGGCTCGATCAGCCCCAGTGTCGCCGGGGCCGCCGGGTGGAGAGGCCCGAAGACCGCACTGGCCTCGTCCTCCGAAAAGCCGGCGAGGCACGTGGCTTCGAGATGCGCCGCCACCGCGTCGGCACGCTTGACCAGGCGAGCCTCGTCCTCGTCGGGCTCCGGCAGGCCGAAGCGCTGTCGGATCGCCGCCATCAGGCGCAGTTCCACGCTTTTGTAGGACGGCCCGATCGCGGCTTTGAAGGGCGAGATGATGTCGCCGATCACGTATTCCGGCGCATCGTGCAGCAGGAGTTCGAGGCGCTGCATCCGGGTCCGGCCGGGGGCCAGATCCGTGCCGAGAGCCTCCACCAGGAGCGCGTGCTGGGCCACGGAGAAGACGTGCGGCCCGGCGGTCTGGCCGTTCCATCGGGCGACGCGGGCGAGACCGTGGGCGATGTCGGCGATCTCGACGTCGTGCGGCGAGGGATCGAGGAGATCGAGACGCCGGCCCGACAACATCCGCTGCCAGGCGCGGGGGGCGGCGGCGCTCACCGGCCCGTGCCCATGGCGGCGCAGGGGGCATGCCGATGACACCCGGCGAGGTGGTCGTTCACCATGCCCACCGCCTGCATGAAGGCATGGACGATGGTGGGGCCGCAGAAGCTGAACCCTTCCGTCTTGAGGGCGCGCGAGATGGCCCGCGAGACCTCCGTCTCGGTGGCGATGCCGGCCCGGTCCGTCGCCCGGCCCTGGATCGGCCGGCCCTCGACGAAGTCCCACAGGAAGCGCGAGAAGCCAGGGCCGCGCTCCTCGATGGCGAGGAAGGCGCGGGCGCCCGCGATGGTCCCGACGATCTTGGCGCGGTTCCGGATGATGCCGGTATCCTGCATCAGCCGCTCGACATCGGCCTGCGTGAACCGTGCGATGGCCTCCGGGTCGAACCCGGCGAACGCCCGGCGGAAGCCCTCGCGCCGCCGCAGGATGGTGATCCAGGACAGGCCAGCTTGGAACCCATCGAGGATCAGTTTTTCGTACAAGGCCCGGCCGTCACGCTCGGGCACGCCCCATTCGGTGTCGTGATAGGCGACGTAGACCGGGTCGAGCCCGGCCCACCAGCAGCGCGGGCAGCCGTCGGGATGATGGATCAGGCCTGTGGAATCGTCGGACATGGGATCGAGAATAATCGGAACGGATCAAGAACACCAGATGGGCCGAGAACGCCGGGAGGCCGGGTCGTCGCCAGGAGCGATCAGGCGCGCATCCCCTCTCCCCGCACGCGGGGAGAGGGCCGCGACGACACCGTCGTCGGCGCGGCAAGGCGGCAGCCGACGGTGAGGGGGCTCGTGCGAAGGCGTCTCGTCCGAAACCGCCCCCTCACCGTCGCTCCGGCTTCGCCTCCACTCACCGAAGGCACGAGGAGGTGCCTTCGGTCCTCTCCCCGCGAGCGGGCAGAGGCGGGCGCTCCCCGAGCGTCCGGGTCACCCCCGATCACCCGGCCGGCGCCACCTCCGGGAAGGCGAAGGTGGCGAAGGAAGGCTTCTCGACGCCGAGGATCGTCGCTCCGGTCCGGACCGGCTCGCCGGCGGCGACCGCATCGGCGAGGCGGTCGAGGCGGAGCATGGCGAGACCGCGCGCGCCCGACACGCTGCCGACCGTGCCGAGCCCGCGCGGTCCGGCGGTCACCTCCGCGCCGGAGATCACGGCCTCGCCGTCGCGGGCGATCACCGGGACGATGCGGGTGCGCGCAGTGCCGCGATGCTGCATGCGCGACACCACTTCCTGACCGACGTAGCAGCCCTTCCTGAAATCGACGCCGGCGAGCTGGTCCATCAGCGCCTCGTGCGGGAAGGCATCGCCATAGGCGAAGTCGCGTCCGCCCTCGGGGATGCCGAGGGCGATGCGGTGGGCGTGGTAATCCGCCTCCGTGGCATCGGCCGAGAACGCCCCCTCGGCGAAGACGAGGCGCTCGCCCAACGCCGGGAGGCGCCCGTCGCGCAGGCGTTCGGTCTCGGCGGCGGCCTCCGCCCCGTCCCAGGCGGCGGCGAGCCCCAGGGTCGGGTCGACGGCGATCGTCACCTTGGCGCGCAGGCGGTAGAGCGTGAGGCGCTTGGCCAGAGCCGGGGCCTGCTCGGCCGGGCAATCCAGGCGGTAGCCCTCGCCGGAGCGCCAGATCAGGAAATCGAACAGGATCTTGCCCTGCGGGGTCAGCAGGGCACCGAGCCGCGCCTCCCCCGGTTCGAGGGTCTCGATATTGCAGGTCACCACGCCCTGGAGAAAACTCGCGGCCTCCTCGCCCGCGATGACGATGACGGCGCGGTCCGGCAACAGGGCGATCGGCATGGTAACTCCTCGAAGGTCATCCTGCAAAGCCCCTCCGGCGCGCATCGTGGCGATGCGCCGGCGGGCCTGTCGGCAGGGCACGGCGTTGCACGCCGCGCGAGGCTGACATAAGCCGCCGCCACCCGCGTCTCAACGCCGTTCAGGAGCGACCCCGATGGACCAGCCCTTCGACCTCATCCTCACCGGCGGCAGGATCGTCAATCACGACGGCGAGCACAGCGCCGATCTGGGCATCCGGAACGGGCGCATCGCCGCCATCGGCGATCTCTCCCGGGCCGAGGGCGAGCGCCAGGATTGCACCGGTCTGCACCTGCTGCCGGGGGTCATCGACACCCAGGTCCATTTCCGCGAGCCGGGCCTCGACCACAAGGAAGACCTTGAATCCGGCTCCCGCGCGGCGGTGATGGGCGGCGTGACCGCCGTGTTCGAGATGCCCAACACCAACCCGCTGACCACCAGCGCCGAGACCCTGGCCGACAAGGTGGCGCGCGGGCACCACCGCATGCATTGCGATTTCGCCTTCTGGGTCGGCGGCACCCACGAGAACGCCCATGAGGTCGCCACCCTCGAGCGCCTGCCGGGAGCGGCGGGGATCAAGGTGTTCGTCGGCTCCTCCACCGGCGCGCTCCTGGTCGAGGACGATGCCGGCGTCACCGAGATCCTGAAGCGCACCCGGCGCCGGGCCGCCTTCCATGCCGAGGACGAGCCCATGCTGCGCGAGCGCAAGGGCCTGCGGGTTCCGGGCGATCCGTCCTCGCACCCGGTCTGGCGCTCGCCCGAGGCCGCGCTGAAGGCGACGCAACGCCTCGTGCGGATCGCGCAGGAGACGGGTGCCCGCATCCACATCCTGCATATCTCCACGGCGGAGGAGATGGTGTATCTCGCCGATCACAAGGACGTGGCCAGCGTCGAGGTGACGCCGCACCACCTCACCCTCGACGGGACCGAGGCCTATGCCCGCCTCGGCACCCTGGTGCAGATGAACCCGCCGGTGCGCGACGCCGCCCATCGCGACGGGATCTGGCACGGACTGACGCAGGGCGTCGCCGACATCCTCGGCTCAGACCACGCGCCGCACCTGCTGGAGGAGAAGGCCAAGCCCTATCCGGATTCCCCCTCCGGCATGACCGGCGTGCAGACGCTGGTGCCGATCATGCTCGATCATGTGGCCAACGGACGGCTGTCGCTGGCCCGCTTCGTCGACATGACCAGCGCCGGGCCCAAGCGCCTGTTCGGCATCAGCCGCAAGGGCCGGCTCTCGGTGGGCTACGACGCCGACGTGACCGTGGTGGACCTGACGCGCCGCGAGACCATCCGCAACGCATGGATCGCGTCGAAATGCGGCTGGACCCCCTATGACGGCGTCACCGTCACCGGCTGGCCGGTGGGCACCATCGTGCGCGGCAACCGCGTGATGTGGCAGGGCGACCTCGTCGGCCCGTCCTGCGGTGAGGCGGTGGTGTTCGACGAGGCGCTGCCCCCGGGTTGAGGCTCCGCCCGCCGGGGCGATCACGGCCCCGAAACGCATCGAGCCGCCCGGTCCTGTCCGGGCGGCTCGATCGATCATACGCTCATCGTCGACGGGTCGGGTGCGGCGCGGTCCTACGCCTCAATGCTGGGGGGCGGTGGTGAAGGCGCCCCCGCGGATGCGGTCGGGAAAGCCCTCGGCGTAGCGCGCGGTGGCGTCCTCGCCATAGGTCATCACCAGTTCCTGGAAGGCGGCGAACAGGGCGGCCTGGGCCATGCAATCGCCGTCGAGCCCGTCGAGACAGCCTTCCGCGAACGCTTCCGACACGTAGCCGAGGGCGGCACGCTTGTCGTCGAGATCGGCCTCGAAGGGGGCGGGGGCGGTGTCGATCTGCATGGCGATAACATCGGTTGCGCCGAAGAATGGCTCGGCGGATGACCGAAACATATGCCGAGGCCCGCGCCTCGGGAAGCCAAGAATTGCGAAGCGGTTAACGCCGACGGTCGAATACGACGAATTTCCTTCAGCCTTGTGCCCTGTCTCCCGAAAGACACATCGCCGCCTCAGCCCCCGAAACGGCTGGCCAGGGCATGGGACAGCCGCTCTCCCTCCGCGACATAGCGGGACGCGGCCTCCGTCGCCGACGGCGTGCAGGCCCGGTAGGTGAGGGAGTATCCGCGATAGCCGCGGTTATACGCCCCGGCGAGACGGTCCCGCCGCCCCGGCGTCACCCCCTCGGCCTCCATCAACGCCTTCATCCGGGTCGGCCATTCGGCGGCGTCCGGCGCCGCGCACAGGCTGCGCAGGAAGGAGAGGGAGCCGATGATCTCGGACAGCCGCATCAGGTCCCGGTCATAGGGAGCGGGCGGTGGCTCGGCGGGGGCAGGGGGCTCCTTGTCCTTCTCCGGGGCCTTCTGCGCCGGCCGCGCCGGGTTGGCGCGCTGCTGAGCCGACGCGAGATCGGGCATGCCCATCGCAAGGGCGGCGAGCAGCAGCACGGGCGACAGGCGATATCTCACCCTCGACACAGCCACGCTCCGTCCTCCACCGCCGCGAACCTCATCCGTCAGGTTTACACCGTTCCCCGGCCGGGGCGAGGCGCGCGTGGGTCTCATCGGGATCCCGTATCGCCACTCAGGCCCGCGACCTGCGCGAAGGCCTCCTCCACCGTGGCCTGCAATCCCGGCGTGGTGGCGAGATCGGCGAGGTCCTCCGGACGCGCCCAGCGCACGTCCAGGGCCTCGGGGCCGGGGGCCGGCTCGCCGGAGGTCCAGAGGGCGGCGTGGGGATGGACGACGTAATGATGGCGCACGCGGCCATCCTCGGCGCGCAGGATGATCTCCGTCGGGGTCAGGGAGCGGACGACCACGGCGGAAACCCCGACCTCCTCGCCGAGCTCGCGCAGGGCCGCCTGCGCCAGGGTCTCGCCGGCCTCCACCAGCCCGCCGGGGAGCGTCCAGACCCCGCGCAGGGGCTCGTTGGCCCTGGCGGCCAGCAGCACCCGCCCGTCGCGGATGACGGCGATGGACGCGCCGAGGAAGGGGCGCGCCGGGAAGAGCCGGACGTCGGAGCCGTCCTCGCTCGCTGCTTCGCTCATGGAAATCGACGTTTCTCGGTTACGGAGAGATGAGCGCCACCCGCCCGTCGGCGAGGCCGACGAGAAGGCGCGTGCGAGGGCCGTGGCCGATGGCGGCGACGCCGAAGGCGGCAAGGCCGGGCAAGGGGATGCGCGTCACCTCGCGGATGCCGTCCTTCAGGGACAGGATGGCCAGTGCGCTCCGGTCCGCCACCGGCACGGCGAGTTCCGACACGCCGTCCCCGTCGGCATCGAGGACGGCCGACAGGTCGGCCCCGCCCTCGCCCGGGGACAGGGTGGTGTAGCCGGTGGCCTCGCCGACCAGTCGCAGGGTTCCCGTCTCGTAGGCCCAGAGCTGGAGGATGCCGGCCCCGTCAGGCGCCGCGACCGCGACGATCCGGGGCTGTCCGGCTTTCGAGACATCGCCGATCGCCGCGAGTGTCAGCGACTGCCCACCCGGTCCCGCCGCCTGGACCGGGCTCCGGGCGAGAATGGCCCATGCCTTGTCCGGCTCCGCCGAGGATTTCGTGGGCTCCGCCGAGGGCTTGCCTAACTCTGCCGAGGGCTTGTCCAACTCTGCCGAGGGCTTGCCTAACAACTCTGCCGAGGGCTTGCCGACCACGACCAGGGCCGATCCGCCCTCCTGCGCCGTCACCGCGACGATGACCGGCCGGCCGTCGATGAGGATCGCGATGGGGCGGCGCAGGGCGAAGGCGGCGCCGGGACCGGCGGAGACGGCGGTGGTCACGATGGGGACGGGCTTCGGATCGGCGCTCATCCCCACCGGCTGGCGTTCGCGGAGGGTGAGCGTCCCGGCGCGCTCGAACTCGCTGGCATTGGGGCGGATGGGGTCGGACAGGTGGGCGCTGAGCGGCCCGAGGGTCGCACGCCGGGTACCGGGAACGGCGCCGCGCGGAGTCTCGGAGACCGCGAGCCCGTCGATGGCCTCGACGCCGAGGAGGGTGGTGGCGACCTTGCCGTCGGCGAGGGTCAGGGCGGCGCCGCCCTCGTCGCCCCACAGGACGGCCAGGGGCTCATCCTCCACCACCTCGCCCTTCAATCCCTTGGGACGGGCGAGCGGAAGCAGGCCGGAGGTCGCCACCGCCAGGGACACCTCGCTGCCGGGACCGCGCATGGCGCGCGCCCTGAACGGCAGGTCGAGGATCGTCACGACCGGATCGGCCCGGACGGGCTGCGCGCCGAGAAGCGAGGCGACGAGGACGGAGACCGCGAGGAGCGCCGAGAGCGCACCTCGTTCAGACATGCTGGCCGCCGTTGATGTGGAGCTCGGCGCCGTTCACGTAGGAGGAGGCCTCGGTGCAGAGGAAGTAGATCGCCTTGGCCACCTCGTCGGGCGTGCCGAGGCGCCGCTGCGGGATACCGGCCACGATCTTGTCGGTGCCGGGCGAGAGGATCGCCGTATCGATCTCGCCCGGCGAGATCGCATTCACCCGCACCCCGAGGGGGCCGAAATCGCTGGCCATCTCGCGGGTGAGGCCGGCGAGCGCGGCCTTCGACGTGCCGTAGGCCGCGCCCGCGAAAGGATGCACGCGGGAGCCCGCGATCGAGGTGACGTTGACGATGGAGCCCTTGGCGCGGGTGAGTTCCTCGCACAGGCCGCGCGCCAGGAGCAGGGGCGCGAAGACGTTGACCTGGAACACCTTGCGCCAATCGCCGAATTCCGTGGCGATGGCGCCGAGGCGCTCGCCGTTGGAGCCCTTGGGCGAGATGCCGGCATTGTTGACCAGCGCATGGAGCAGGCCGCCCTCGTCGGCGAGACGGCCGGCGACTTCCGCCACGCCGCGCATCGTATCCTCCGGGTCCGAGAGATCGACCTGAAGGTGGTCCTCCGGACCCATCTCCCAGGGGCAGTTCTCGGGAAAGGCATGGCGGGAACAGGTGATCACCCGCCACCCGGCCGCGGAGAAGCGCTTGACCGTGGCGTGGCCGATTCCGCGGCTTGCGCCCGTCAGCAGCATGACGCGGCGGCGTTCATTGCTCGATATGGCCAAGGCCGTTCCTTCAGGGTCCGGGGGCGGTGGACAGCCCAGGTCTAAGCCGCGCCGGCCGGGAAATCCAGGGTCGATCCCGCGTCGCAGCAAGGCCGGATCTGCGATCGTCGAGAGGGGTCCCGCGATAAGAATGACCGGACGCGCATGCCGGGGCTCGCTGCCCTCACCATGCCGATCGCCGTCGCTCATCTCGCGGACCGTCACCCGTCGTCGATCGAGGACAAAGACGTCGGGGTCGTGGCTCAGTTCGAGATTTCAGCCCGATCGAGTGCCTGATCCCCACCCAGCTCGTCGTTCCACCCATCTTCTCAGGCGCCGGAAAGCAGTCGGATGGCTCTACGGGGCGAACCGACACCAAACCGGTCGTAGAAGTATCGCCCGCGTCAGATCGAAACGGGTCAGGCCTCGACCCAACGCACGGCGTCGATCAGGGCACGAAGCGCCGGTGTCGCCTGGTGACTCGGATGGTAGAGGTGGTAGCCTGGAAAGGGCGTGCACCAGTCCGTGAGAACCTGTACGAGGTCGCCCGCCGCGATGTCGTTGGCCACATCGTCCTCGAGCATGTAGCCGAGTCCAGCACCGGCCCGCACGGCCGCCCCCGCGAGGACCCCATCGTTGACGGTGAGCTGGCCGCCTACGCGCATCCGCACTTCCTGGCTCATTTGCTGGCCCATGTCCCGGCCCTTGTGCGTGAACTCCCACGGCAGCAATCCACCCCCGCCGACCAGCCGGTAGTTGACGCAATTGTGCGCCTCCAGGTCGGCCGGTGTCTCTGGCCGCGGATGGCGCGCGAAGTAGGCGGGAGTGCCGACCACGACCGTGCGCAGGTCCGGCCCCAGGCGCACTGCTACCATGTCACGCTCCACCGTCTCGCCGAAGCGGATGCCGGCGTCGAACCGTGCCGCGACGATGTCAGTCAGGCGATCGTCGATGACGACCTCGACCGAGACGGCTGGATGATCGAGGAGGAAGCGCGGCAAGGCCGGGTCGAGCACCCGCCGCGCGGCCGATGAGAAGGTCGTCAGTCGTAGGGCACCGGACGGCGCCCCGCGCCAGTCGGCGAGCGCCGCAAGCCCGCACTCTATTTCCGCCAGCGCCGGAGCCAGTGAACGCACGAGCCGCTCGCCCGCCGGCGTCGGAGCGACGCTGCGCGTCGTGCGCGCAAGCAGCCGAACCCCGAGCCGTTCCTCCAGCCCCCGTACGGCGTGGCTCAGCGCCGAAGGCGACAAGCCGAGTTCAGCCGCCGCACGCGTGAAGCTGCAGGTGCGCGCGACCGCAGCGAAGGCCGCGAGATCATCGAGTGTGCCCCGTCGCATTCCTGAGCTCCGCTCATAAACCCCTTCCGATGATTCAGGCTAATCCCCTGCGGACGGCGCCGCTATCCTGTCTGGTATCAGCAAGGATATGCAACAATGGATCTCACGCATTACAGCACGCTCGGGCGCTCCGGCCTTGCGGTCAGTCCGCTCGCGCTCGGCACCATGACCTTCGGCACGGCGCGCTGGGGGCTGGACGAGACCGGCAGCAGCGCCGTGTTCGACGCCTATCTGGATCGTGGCGGCAACTTCGTGGACACGGCCGACGTGTACGCGGGTGGCGAGGGCGAGGCGATGCTCGGGCGCTTCATCAGCGAGCGTGGCCTGCGCGACCGGATCGTCCTCTCGACCAAGTCGGGGTTCGCCACGGGCAAGGGGCCGCACGCGGGCGGCAACGGTGCCAAGCACGTCCACGCGGCGCTCGAAGGCTCGCTGCGCCGCCTGCGGACCGACTACGTCGATCTCTACTGGGTGCACGTGTGGGACGGGATCACGCCGGCCGAGGAGATGCTGGAGACCATGGCCGGTCTCGTGCGGGCTGGGAAGATTCGCTATTGGGGCATGTCAAACACCCCTGCTTGGTACGTCGCCAAGGTCGCGACGCTGGCGGCAATGCGTGGCCTGCCAGGGCCGATCGCGCTGCAATACTTCTATGCGCTCGTACACCGCGAGTTGGAGGACGAGCACATCCCGCTCGCCACCGAGTTCGGCTTAGGCCTGGTGCCGTGGTCGCCGCTTGCCTACGGGCTGCTGAGCGGCAAGTACGACCGCGAGACGGTGGAGGCGGCGGGTCCGCGTGCGGGCGGCCTGCCGAAGGATGCGGCGCAGTCGGGCGAGACGCGTCCCGCCGACGACAAGCGGCTCGACGGGGCCAATCCGTTCGGCGACAGCCTGTTCACACCGCGCAACTGGGACATCGTCGAAGGGTTGCGCCGGGTCGCGGAGGCTATCGACCAACCGCCCGCGCGCGTCGCGCTCGCTTGGGTCGTGGGTCGACCGGGCGTAGCCTCGACCCTGATGGGCGTCAGCCGGGCGGCGCAAGTCACCGACAACATCGCTTCGCTTGACCTCGTGCTCTCCCCTGAGCATCGCGCTGCGCTCGATGCGGTCAGCGCACCGGCGGAGCCGCGTCTGATCTATGGTCTGTCGCGACCGCCGTTGCGGCAAGCCGTCGTGTTCGGCGGCGCGCAGGTTCGGACAGCGGGCGAAATGCCCTGAGGAAGGCCATGGCCCGCTCACTCGGTCCGGGGCCTCCATAGCCGCCAATGCCCCGCCCGGCGGAGGTCCACCTCCTGCCCGGGGGGACCGGCCCATCCCGTCACGGATAGAGTCTCGCCCCGCTCCAGCCGCCGCCATCCCGCGTGAAGCGGACGCGGTCGTGGAGCCGGAACGGCCCGTCCTGCCAGAACTCGATCGAGACCGGGGCGATGCGGAACCCCGTCCAGTTCTCCGGGCGCGGCACCGGCTGGTCCTCGTAGCGGGCCGACAGGGCGGCGACCTCCGCTTCCAGGGTGGCGCGGTCGGCCAGCGGCCGCGACTGGCGGCTGGCATGGGCACCGATCCGGCTCTCGCGGCGGCGGCTCGCGAAATAGGCATCCGCCTCCTCGATCGACACGTGGCTCACGGGTCCGCGCGCGCGGACCTGCCGGCGCAGGCTCTTCCAATGCAGGACGAGGGCGGCCTGGGGGTTCTGCGCCAGTTCCTCGCCCTTGGCGGACTCGACATTGGTGTAGAAGACAAAACCGCGCTCATCGGCGCCCTTCAGCAGCACCATGCGCACGTCGGGCAGGCCGTCGGAGCCGGCCGTGGCCAGCGCCATGGCGTTGGGATCCTCGGGCTCCGCGCGCTCGGCCTCGCCCATCCAGGCGGAAAACAAACCCCAGGGATCTGTGGACAGCGTGAAGTCTCCACCGGTCCCGAGGGGGGAGGCGGCGGGTGAGACACTGCCGGACGGGGCCGGCTCATCGATCCTTAACCGATCCAAGGCGTAATCCTGTGAGTGAGATCCGGGTCGGGGGCACCGACGTGGGACACGATTTGTCGTCGTTCGAGTCACGTCGTGAGAACAGGTGTAATGCGTCGGAGCGAGAGTAAAGCCCAACCCGCCTTCACCCGTGCCGTCGTCGCACCCCGTCTCGCCCGCGCCCGGTGCGCGGCGGTGCTGACGTCGGGCGGCGTGGCCCTGGCCCTGTCGCTCGCCGGCTGCGGGATTCCGATCCTCACCTTCCAGAGCGAAGGCAAGGCGGAACCGGACGTGACGGTCCCGGAGCCTTTGGTCACGGGCAGCATCGACAAGCGCCCCAAGAGCTTCGGCAACGAGATGTCCGACGAGGATTGGCGCCGGGCGCACGCGGCCCTGGCGGTGGCCCTCGACCCGCAGGGCAACGGCCGTCCGGTGAAATGGGACAACCCGGATTCGACGCTACGCGGATCGATCAGCCCGACGGGCCTGCCCTATGTCGCCAACGACCTGATCTGCCGGGACTTCCTCGCCTCGGTCATCGCGCCATCGCGCAGTCGTTTCGTGCGCGGCACCGGCTGCAAGCCTTCGGGGGGCGAATGGGAATTGACCCGTATCCGCATGGCCAAAGCGAAGGCCTGACGCCAAGATCGTGCTGCCTGTGGGATCGTCCGGCGGAGCGGCGGGTTGACGCGTGGATCGAACCGTCGAATCCTGGCGGACGACCGTTGCAGAGAAGCAACAGCCATTCCACATAGCGGAAGACTTCGACAGGGGCGGGCATGAGTCCGTCCCCGTGCGGCACCGAGACCGATAACAGACGATGCGCAATCCCTACGACGTGCTGGGTGTGGCCAAAGGCGCCAGCGAGGCCGACATCAAGAAGGCCTATCGCAAGCTCGCCAAGGCCTACCACCCCGACACCAACAAGAACGACGCCAAGGCCAAGGACCGTTTCTCGGAGGCCAACAGCGCCTATGAGATCCTTGGCGATGCGGGCAAGCGCGCCCAGTTCGACCGTGGCGAGATCGATGCCGACGGCAAGCCCCGCGCGCCGTCCGGTTTCGATGGGTTCGGCGGCTTCGGCGGCGGTCCGGGCGGCGCTCGCTCGGCGGGCTTCGACTTCGAGGGCGCGGCGCGCAACCGGGCGGGTGGCGGCGGGATCGGCGAGGACATCTTCTCGCACCTGTTCGGCGACACGTTCCGGGGGGGTGCCGGCGCCGGTGCCGGTCCGGGCGCCAGGGGGCCGATGAAGGGCGAGGATCTCGCGGCCGAACTCTCCGTGACCCTCGAGCAGGTAGCGAGCGAAGAAAAGCTGCGGATCTCGCTCGGCTCCCGCGATGTGGACGTGGTGATCCCCAAGGGCGTGGTGGACGGGCAGACCATCCGCCTGCGCGGCCTGGGGAATCCCGGCGGCCCGCGCTCCTCGCCGGGCGACGCCCTCCTGACCATCCGCATCCTGCCGCATCCACGCTTCACCCTGGACGGGGCGGACCTGCGCACCCCCGTGGACCTTCCCCTCGAGGATGCCATCCTCGGCGGGCCGATCCGGGTGCCGACGCTCACCGGCCCGGTGGAGATGCGCGTTCCGGCCATGACGAGTTCGGGCCGGACCTTCCGCCTCAAGGGCAAGGGCCTGCCGAAGAAGGACGGCACCCGCGGCGACCTGTTCGCCACCACGGCGATTTCCCTGCCCGCCAGCGAGGACGAGGCCCTGCTGGCTTATGCCAACGGGCGCCGGGCGGCGCGCGCCGCCTCTGGACAGGCATAGGCGCGGACTTCCGTCCCCGGCACACCTCCGCTAAGGATGCCTCGGCGCGAGCGCTTCCCCCCAGGTCCGGACGGGTCCGCTCCGGCGCGCGACGGCCTCTGGCTCAGGTGACTCATGGCGGATACGAACCCGGTACACGATCACGTCGGCGGCTTGCTCGCCGGGAAATGCGGTCTGGTGCTCGGTGTCGCCAACAACCGGTCCATCGCCTGGGGCATCGCCAAGAGCGCCCATGCCCACGGCGCCAAGCTCGCCTTCAGCTACCAGGGTGACGCCCTGAAGAAGCGGGTCGAGCCCCTGGCGCGCGAGCTCGACGCCCATGTGGTGGGCCATTGCGACGTCACCGACGGCGCCTCCATCGATGCCGTCTTCGCGGAGGCCGGCCGGGTGTTCCCGCAGGGGATCGACTTCGTCGTCCATTGCATCGCCTTCTCCGACAAGGACGAGCTCACCGGGCGCTACGTCGAGACCTCGGAGGCGAACTTCACCAAGTCGCTGATGATCTCGTGCTACTCGTTCACGGCGGTGGCCCAGCGCGCCGAGAAGCTGATGCCCAATGGCGGCTCGCTCCTCACCCTCACCTATTACGGCGCCGAGAAATGGATGCCGCATTACAACGTCATGGGCGTCGCCAAGGCCGCGCTGGAAGCCTCAGTGCGCTACCTCGCCGCCGATCTCGGCCCCTCGAAGATCCGCGTCAACGCGATCTCGGCCGGCCCGATCAAGACGCTGGCCGCCTCCGGCATCGGCGATTTCCGCTACATCCTCAAGTGGAACGAGTACAACGCGCCCCTGCGGCGCACGGTGACGATCGAGGAGGTCGGCGAGACCGCCTCCTACCTCATCTCGGACATGTCGCGCGGCATGACCGGCGAGATCCTCCACGTGGATGCCGGCTACCACGTGGTCGGCATGAAGAACCCGGACGCGCCGGATCTGAGGCTCGACAGCAAGGAGTGAGGCGGGCCGCGTGCGGGAGCGCTCCGCGCCGGCGGGCCCCGTCCCCATGAAGACCCGCCCCGCCTTCGATGACGCGGCCTCCGCCGGGATCATCACCGCCGAACAGGCACGCGCGCTGTCCGCCTTCTATGCCGCGCAGTCGGGGCGGGGCGCGGCTTTCGATCTCACCCACGTGCTCTGGTATGCCGGCGCCCTGGTGGTCATCGGCGCCATGGGCCTGTTCTCGACCCTCGCCTTCGGGATGATGGGCGGACCGGCCCTGACCGCCACCGCCCTGATCTACGCGGCGGCCTTCGTCGCCGCCGGGCGGCACCTTCGCATCGCGCACGACCTGCCGGTCCCCGGCGGTCTGCTCATCGCCTGCGCCGTGGCCATGACGCCGCTCGCCGTCTACGGCCTGCAGGAGAGCTGGGGCTGGGGCGAGCAAGGCCGGCCGGGCGCCTATCGCGACGTCTTCACCTGGATCAAGGGCGGCTGGGTGCCCATGGAAGCGGCGACCCTCCTGGCCTCGGCCATCGCCCTGCGCGCCACGCGCTTCGGCTTCATCACCCTGATCGCGGCGGTGGCCCTGTGGTTCCTGTCCATGGATATCGGCGTCTGGGCCACGGGCCCGGATCTCGACTGGGAGACCCGCCGGACGATCTCGCTCTGGTTCGGCCTCGGCCTCATCGCCTTCGCCTGGGCGGTGGATCTGCGCCAGAGGCGGACGGATTACGCGTTCTGGCTCCATCTCGCCGGCCTCCTCACCTTCTGGGGCGCCCTGACGTGGCAATCCTCCGACAGCGAGATGGCGAAAGCGCTCTATGCCCTGATCAACGTCGCGCTCATCGGCCTCGGCATCTTCCTGTCTCGGCGGATCTACGCGGTGTTCGGCGCCATCGGCGTAGCACTCTATCTCGGCGATCTGGCGAACCGGGTCTTCAGAGACTCGCTGCTCTTCCCCTTCGCCCTGTCGCTCATCGGTCTCGGCCTGATCGGCCTCGGCATCCTCTACCAGCGCCATGCCGACGGGATCGGCGGGGCGATGATGCGGTCGCTGCCGGGATCTCTCCGGCGCTGGCGGCCCGACCACGCCGACAGGGCATGAGCGCCCCGGCTTGAGAGCCCCCGTCAAGCGTCGTCGGCCTCCGCGAACTCTCCCGACAGCTTGAGCCCGTCGATCCAGGTCGCCCCGTCCCGCTTGACCACCCGGCGGGGCGATACGCCGCCGTGATCCGCAATCGCGTCGGCCAACCGCTCCGAATGGGTCACCAGCCAGACCTGGCTTCGTCGCGAAGCCTTGACGATCATCCGCGCCAGGGGATCGAGCAGGTCCGGGTGGAGGCTCGTCTCCGGCTCGTTGAGGGCGATGAAGGGCGGAAGCCGGTAGGCGAGGAGGGCTCCGGCGAGGGCGAGATAGCGCAGTGTCCCGTCCGACAGTTCGGCGGCCTCGAACACGCGCTTGGGATAGTCGGGAAAGATCATCCCGAAGCTCGCCTCGCGGCCGGGCGACGGGATGACGAGGCGCGCGCCGGGAAAGGCATCGGCCACCGCCGCGTCGAGATCGACGGTGTCCTGGCGGATGTGCCGGAGGGTGGCGAACACGGCGGCGAGATCCGATCCGTCCGACGACAGGGTCGGGGTGGTGACGGCCAGGCAGGGCCGGCGGAGAGCCGAGGCCGCGTCGGTGCGGAAATCGTGATGGAAGCGCCAATCCAGCAGCGCGCGCCGGACGAGATGCAGTTCCGGAAACGCCACCGCGTCCTGAAGTGCCGCGAGGGCGGTTTCGGTGGCGAGCAGGCTCATGCCGAAGGCGCGCTTGCGGCCGTCGTCGCCGCGCACGAACCCGGAAGGCCCGTCGCGCTCGAGCATGATCGCCGGCCGCCGGCCCGACAGGACGGTGAGCCGTTCCTGCTTGATCTGCGGCTCAAGCAGGAAGGCGGCCCCACTGGGGCCCAGCTCAGACCGGGGGACCAGGCCGACCTCGATCTCGTATCCGTAGGCGACGGAAGCGGCCTCGCCGCCGAGTTCGACCGACCATCCCACCCGCACCGGCCCCTTGCCGCTGCGTGGTCCGGCCCAGATCACCGAGTCCATCCCGCCTTCCGCCGCGAGATCACGCACCAGCGTGCCGGCGGCGGCCGCCTGCAGGCGTTCGAGCGCCCGGTAGAGGTTGGTCTTGCCGACGCCGTTGCCGCCGATGAATACGGAGAGAGCATCCACCGGGAAGCCGATACGCCTGAGGGAGCGATACCCGGTGGAGGAGATGTTACGGACGGTGAGCATGGGGCCGCCTTCGCCGAAGATGCGGAGCCAGTCGAAACGCATGCGGCCATCGCGAGCAAGCGCTCAGGACGGTCAGGCGGGGCTCGCGTCCCCCTGCAGCCGGGGTTTCCAATCCTCCACCTGCCCCTTCTCGAGGCGTCGTGCGGCCAGGGTTCGCCAGGACGTCGACAGGGACGGCAGGGCGGCGATCTCCGCCAGCGCCGCCCGATCGAGCCGGTCGACATAGAAGACCCGCAGCAGCCGCGACAGCGGCCAGTCCGGGTGCGCCCGTTCCACCAGCGCGAGATCGTCTCCCGCCCCGACCGTGCCGGTCTCGATGATGCGGTAATACCAGCCGGTCCGCCCGGTCTTCTGTACGCGCACGGCCATGTCGGACACGCCGAACCGGGCGTTCAACTTCCAGCACGGCTGACGGGCCTGGCTCACCTGGAGCAGGGCGGTACCGGCGCGCCAGAGATCACCGACGCAGATGTCGGCCTCGGTGAGGCCGCAGGTCGAGAGGTTCTCGCCGAAAGCACCCGGCCGCTCCACCAGTGCCGGCGCTCCGGGAAGGTCGGCTCGCCAGGCCGGAGCGTGATCGAGCGGATAATGATGGACGGCCTTCTCCGGCCCGCCATGGTGACGACGGTCCGCCTGCTCGTCGCCGTCCAGCCCCTCGAACCCGATCCGCACAGGGCCGGACGAGGCCGACTTATCGATGCCGCTGGGCTTGCCGGTCGGCCCGAGGGGCGCGACCCGCCCCATCAATACGGCATCGATCGTCACACGCATGGTCGGCCCCCACCGTCTTCACCAACGACAAACCATCAGACAACTTGTTGTCTGATGGTTTATCGTTGTCCCGTGGTCTTCGATTTGTCAACGGCGCATCGCGTTGCCGACCCGGTGAAAGCCGGTCATGTGGGGGCATGTCCGTCGCACAACGCATCCGGGCGCTTCGACGCCGCAGCCATCTCACCCTCGATGCCCTCGCCGCCCGCGTCGGGGTCCATAAGGGCCACCTGTCGCGCATCGAGCGCGGCCAGAAGACTCCCTCGCTGGCCACGCTGGAAGCCATCGCGACGGGGCTCGGGGCGAGCATGTCCGAACTGTTCGGGGAGAAGGCCGCCGCCGCCGACGTGATCGTCGCGCGCGCGGGCGCCAGGGTCACGACCCGTGACGCCGATTATGCGGTCCACGCTCTGCTGCCGGCCGAGGCGGGACGGGCCGCCGCCCTGTACATGGTCGAACCGGGTGCGACGTTCCTCACCGAGGATCGTCCTACCCATGCCGGCCAGGAGATCGCCTATGTCCTGGCGGGGGAGGTCGAACTCGTCGTCGCGGACCGCAGCGTCGTCCTCGGCGTCGGCGATTGCGCCACCTACGATGGCGGCCTGCCACATCGACTGCGCCGCCTCGGCGGCGGGCCGGCATCGGTGCTCGTCATCATCACCGGATGACACGGCGCAGCGGCGTCGTCCCCCTCAATCCGGCACCGTCAGCTTGGCGATGCCCGGCTGAGCGTCCGGATAGCGCGGGTCCATCGCCTCCAGGGTGTTGGCGATGGTGCGGGCGACGAGGAGGTTGCGGTACCATTTGCGGTTGGCCGGCACCACGTGCCAGGGCGCGTGCGAGGTGGAGCAGCGGCTCAGGGCATCGGTGAAGGCGCCCTGATAGGCATCCCAGGACTGGCGCTCGACGAGATCGGCCGCATCGAACTTCCAGTGCTTCTCGGGATCGGCGATCCGCGCCTCCAGGCGCTCCTTCTGCTCGTCCTTCGAGATGTGCAGGAAGAACTTCAGCACGGTGACGCCCGACAGGGTCAGCATCCGTTCGAAATCGTTGATCAGGTCGTAGCGCGGCCGCCACACCCCCTCCGGCTCCAGAGATTTCACCCGCACCACCAGCACGTCCTCGTAATGGCTGCGGTTGAACACGCCGATCATGCCGCGCCCCGGCACTTTGGCGTGGTAGCGCCAGAGGAAGTCGTGGTCGCGCTCCTCCGCACTCGGGACCTTGAACGACCAGACCCGGCACCCCTGCGGGTTCACCCCCTCGAAGACCGAGCGGATGGTGCCGTCCTTGCCGCCGGTATCGATGGCCTGAAGCACCACGAGGAGGCTGCGCCGATGCTCGGCATAGAGCCGCTCCTGCAGTGCCTGGATGCGGCCATGCTCCACGAGGAGCGCCTGTTTGGACGCCTCCTTGTCGAGCCCGCCGTCTGAACCGGCGTCGATCGCGGCCAGATCCAACGCCTCGCCCGGCTGCACGGTGACGATGCCCGGCGCAGCACAGGAGGCGAGGGCGGCCGTGTCGACCGGGCTGTCGCGTTTGGCATGGCGCATCGCCGAACGGGCCCAGGCGGCGGAGGAGGGCGGCTTGTCCGAGTCCGGGCGTGAGACGACTGGTTTGGGCTTGCGCGTCCTCACGTCGTTCGATTGGCCCGAATGCCGCTTGCCGCGCTTCTTCGCCATGATCACATTTCGCCTTATACGATATTCAATCGATGCCGCGGGCACCGCACCAGCGCACCGCCTCTCCGGGAAAGCGGTGTGCCGATGCCTGTAACGCCTGGAGCCACCTTGAGCGCGACAACGATCCGCGGCCTTGGCCGTTCCGGAAAAGCGCGGCGCCCCGCCATGAACGGCCGGCGCGCATGACGGTGTATTTCATCCGGCACGGCCAGACCGACTGGAACGCGGAGGGCCGCCTCCAGGGCCAGCGCGACGTGCCCCTCAATGCCACGGGGCTGGGCCAGGCCGAAAGCGTCGCCGAACGGCTGAAGGCCGTGGCGGGGGCCAGCCTCACCGAGGCCGCGTTCGTCGCGAGCCCGCTCACGCGCACGCGCCAGACGATGGAAGTGCTCCGGGCCAGCCTCGATCTCGCGCCCCAGGCCTATGCCGTCGACGCGCGCCTGATGGAGATCAATTTCGGCACCTGGGAAGGCTCGACCTGGGCCGAGATCCGCCGGCGCGACAGCCGTAGCGCCCTGGCGCGCGACCGCGACCGCTGGGGCTACCGTCCGCCCGGCGAGCATGGCGAGAGCTACGCCATGCTGGTGGACCGGGTCAGGCCGGCGATGGCGGACCTGCAGCGGCCGGCGGTCATCGTCGCCCATGGCGGGGTCGCCCGCGCCATCCTGGTGATCCTCGGCTATGCCAGCATCCGCGAGGCCCCCCGGATGGGCATCCGCCAGGGCAGCGTCCTCGTCCTCGACCAGTCCCGCTGGCGCTGGGCCTGAGGCGCTTTCTCCGCGAAGACCAGTTCTAGGCGGCTCGGCAAACGTGCTAAGCGGGCTCGCCTTGGCAAGCCTGCGCTTCCCTTCGCTTGGGGTTTGGAGTGTCGCAGGGTTTCGGACGCGAAACCGGTGACCACTTTCGCGAAACCTGCTTAGACGGCGCGACCATAGCGGGGCGCCGCGATTTCGGCACGATCCGGGCGCCTAACCCGGCCAAAAGGACGGTCTCGCAGCGGCGGGGCCGGCAGCGGAGCATCGGATGAGCAGTCTCGCCGAGACGACCCGGCCTCGGGCGGAGTCGCGTGTGGACAAGGCCGAACAGGACGAGACCGTGTTCGGCGCCGCAGCGCCAGAGCGGAAGGCCGTGCTGCGCGGAGAGAGCCGGCCGGACCTCATCCGGGACGAGGTTCTGGGAGAGATCTTCTCCGACAGCGCTCGCCTGCGCCCCGACCATCCGGCCATCATCGACGGTGCGAGCCGGGACGCGGCGGGCCGTCATCCGAAATTCTCCTATGCGGAGGTCGAGGCCCGCGCGCTCGCCATCGCCCGTGGCCTCGTCCATCGCGGCATCGGCCCCGCCGACGTCGTCGGCCTCTGGATGGCGCGCGGCCCCGACCTCCTGATCGCCCAGATCGGCATCACGATGTCGGGAGCGGCGTGGCTTCCCTTCGACGCCGAGGCTCCCGCCGACCGCGTGGCGGTGTGCCTCGACGATGCGCAAGCCAAGCTCCTCCTGGTCTCGCCCGCCCTCGCGCCCCAGGCGCCGACGGGAACCCCGGCCCTGACGACGGAGGCGCTTCTCGCCGAGGTGCCGGCGGATGCGCCGCGCCCCGATCCGCGCGGCGCCGGCCTCACGTCTGCGCATCCGGCCTATCTGATCTACACCTCGGGCTCCACGGGATTGCCCAAGGGCATCGTCATCAGCCACGCCAACATCTGCCACTTCCTGCGCTCGGGGAACGCCCTCTACGGCATGCGGCCCGACGACGTGGTGTTCCAGGGGGCCTCGGTGGCGTTCGATCTCTCCATGGAGGAGATCTGGGTTCCCTACCTCGTCGGAGCGACGCTGTTCGTGGCGAGCCCGGCGATGATGGGCGATGTCGAAGCGCTGCCCGACATCCTGACGCAGAACCGCGTCACCGTCCTCGACACGGTGCCGACGCTGCTCGCCATGCTGTCTCAGACCCTGCCGAGCGTCCGCCTCGTGCTCCTGGGCGGCGAGGCCCTGCCGGAGCCCCTGGTGGCCCGCTGGGCCACGGCCTCGCGACAGTTGTTCAACACCTACGGGCCGACCGAGGCCACGGTGGTGGCCACCGCCGCCGAGATGCGGCCGGGCGAGCCCGTCACGATCGGCGGGCCGATCCCGAACTATTCCGTCTACGTCGCCAGCGAGGGCCTGGAGCTGCTCGGGCCCGGTCAGCAGGGGGAGCTCCTCATCGGCGGCCCGGGCGTCGCCAAGGGCTATCTCCAGCGCCCGGAACTGAGCGCGGAAAAGTTCGTCGCCAACCCGTTCGCCTCCGACGGGACCGACCCGGTTCTCTACCGCTCGGGCGACGCGGTCTCCCTCGATGCGCAGGGGCGGATCGTTTTCCACGGGCGCATCGACGATCAGGTCAAGATCCGTGGCTTCCGGGTGGAACTCGGCGAGATCGAATCCCGCATCCAGGCGCAATCCGGCATCAACCAGGCGGCGGTGGTCCTGCGCCAGGACGACGGCGTCGACCGGCTCGTCGCCTTCCTGATCCCGGAGCGGGGAACGGAGTTCGACAAGGCCGCCCTGCGCCATACCCTCGCCGAGCAGATGCCGCCCTACATGGTGCCGGGGCATTTCGAGGTGGTGGAGGTGCTGCCCCGCCTGACCTCCGGCAAGGTCGACCGCAAGGCCCTGCGCATCGCGACCCTCACGGTCGCCGACCTGTCGGGCGAGCAGGAACTGCCCGACAACGAGACCGAGGCGGCGATGCTGGCCGCGGCGAAGCAGGTGTTCGGCAACCAGCCGATTCCGTTCGAGGCCGACTTCTTCACCGATCTCGGCGGCCACTCGTTGCTGGCCGCCCGTTTCGTCGGCGCAGTCCGCGAGGCTCCCGCCCTCGCGGCCATTACCCTGCAGGACGTCTACGGACGGCGAACCCTGCGGGCGATGGCGCACGAACTCATCGCGCGTACCGGTGGAATCGGCACGCAGATGGCGGTGCGCGACCTCGGATTCGCGGCCCCGCCGCTCCTGCGCCGGATCCTATGCGGCGCGGCCCAGGCGGCGGCCCTGCCGTTCGTGATCGCGCTCGCCACCTCGCAATGGCTCGGCATCTTCGTCACCTACCTGCTGCTCACCGGAGGTTCGCTCGGCTTCTTCGGCGAGCTCGCAGTGCTGCTCCTCGTCTATATCGGCATCAACGCCGTCACCGCCTGCATCGCGATCACCGCCAAATGGTTGATCCTCGGGCGCACCAAGCCCGGCCGCTACCCGCTCTGGGGCGTGTACTACTACCGCTGGTGGCTGACGCAGCGGCTGACACCACTGGTCCACGTGAAATGGCTCCAGGGCTCGCCCGCCATCGCCATCTACCTGCGCCTGCTGGGCGCGAAGATCGGCGAGGACGCGCTCATTTCCGACATCGAGGTCGGCGCACCCGACCTCCTCAGCATCGGGGCGGGAGCCTCGCTCGGCGGCCGTCTCGTCATCGCCAATGCCGAGGTTGTGGGCAACGAACTCGTCATCGGCTCCGTCAGCATCGGCGCGGACGTCGCCATCGGCACCTCCTGCGTCATCGGCCCCGAGACCACGATCGGCGATTTCGCCGAGATCGCGGATCTGACCACCATCCCCACCGGCACGGTGGTGGAACGCGCCGAGCAATGGGACGGCTCGCCCGGACGCAAGGTCGGCATGGCCGACCCCGCCGACCTGCCCGAGGCCGCCCAGGCCTCGCCCCGCCGGCGCGCGGGGTTCCTCGCCGTCTACGCCTTCCTGCTCGCGGCGATCCCGGCCGTCGGCCTGCTGCCGATCTTCCCGGCCTTCTACATCTTCGACCAGCTCAGCGATTCGCTCAGCGACATCACCGACATCGACTACCACTGGTACCTGCCGCTGCTGACCTGGCCCACCGCCATGCTGATGACGGCGGGCACGGTGCTCCTCATCGCCGGCATCCGCTGGCTCGTCCTGCCGCGGGTCTCGTCCGGCACCTACTCGATCCATAGCGGTTTCTATCTCCGCAAATGGGCGGTGGCGCTTGCCGCAGAAGTGACCCTGGAGACGCTCTCCTCGCTCTTCGCCACCGTCTACATGCGGGCCTGGTACCGGCTCATGGGCGCGCGGATGGGGCAGGGCGCCGAGATCTCCACCAACCTTGCCGGGCGCTACGATCTGGCGGATGTCGGCGCACGCAACTTCATCGCCGACGAGGTCGTGTTCGGCGAGGAGGAGATTCGCCGGGGCTGGATGCACATGCATCCCGTGAGCACCGGGGCCCGGGTCTTCGTCGGCAACGACGCCGTGGTGCCGCCGGGCGCCGTGATCCCCGACGACATGCTGGTCGGCATCAAGTCGAAGCCCCCCGCCAACGACAAGATGGCGCCGGGCGATACCTGGTTCGGCTCGCCGCCGATCAAGCTGCCCTCGCGCCAGAAAGTCGATCTCGGCTCGGACGCGCAGACCTACGAGCCGGGCATTGGGCCGAAGCTGCGGCGCGGCATCTTTGAGGCGTTCTCGACCTCGTTCTCGCCGATGCTGTTCATCACGCTGGCTATCTCGGCCATCGATTTCTACTTCTACCCCGCCATCCTCGCCCAGGACTGGACCGGCCTCGCCGTCAGCTTCGTCGTCGTCAGCGTCGCCATCGCCTTCATCCAGTCCTTCACCGTAATCGGGGTGAAATGGCTGCTGATGGGCGTGTATCAGCCCGGTATGCGGCCGATGTGGTCGTGGTGGGCCATGCGCACTGAGGCCGTGGCCGTGCTGTACTGGGGCCTCGCCGGCAAGGTGCTGCTGGAGCATCTGGTCGGCACGCCGTTCCTGCCCTGGATGCTGCGCCTCCTCGGGGTCAAGGTCGGCCGTGGCGTCTGCATGCTCACCACGGACATCACCGAATTCGACTGCGTCACCATCGGCGACTATTCGGTGATCAACCGGACCTCGGCGCTCCAGACCCATCTCTACGAGGACCGCATCATGAAAGTCGGCCGCGTGGTCGTGGGCGAGGGCGTGTCGGTGGGGGCCTTCTCGACGGTCCTCTACGACACCAAGGTCGGCGACTATGCGCGGCTTCGCCCGCTCACCATCGTGATGAAAGGCGAGACGATCCCGAGCCATTCGGAATGGGAGGGGGCGCCGGCGGTGCCGGTGATTCACAAGGCGGCAGAGGTCTGACGCGGCGACTGCTCTTCCTTCCGCCTGGGTAGCGCGCTACCTATGTGCCTCATCGGTTGCGCTATCTCGGAGAAGCCATGGCCCGCGCGGATCCCCGGGACGAATCGAGCAAGTTCAAGCGCTACCGCGAGGCGCAGGCCCGCCGGGGAATGAAGCTTCTGCGTGTCTGGGTGCCGGATCCCCGCTCCCCGGATTTTCAGGCGGCGGCTGCAAGCCAGGCGGCCTTGTTGCGCGAGGCTCCGGAAGAAGCGGAGGCCCTCGGTTTCATCGCCGCCGCGTCCGACTGGCCCGAGGCGTGAAGAGAGGCGACATCGTCACCGTTTCGGCCCCCGGGGCCTACGGCAAGCCGCGCCCCGCGATCGTCGTTCAATCCGACTGGCTGACCGAGACGGAGAGCGTGCTCGCGGCCCTGCTCACCAGCACGTTACGGGAGGCACCGATCTTCCGCCTGACCGTTCAGCCTTCCGTCGGGAACGGCCTCAAGCTTCCGTCTCAGGTCATGGTCGACAAGATCATGGCCCTGCCGCGAGACAAATGCGGGGCCATTGTCGGCCGCTTGGATACCGGTTCGCTGGTCACCCTGAACCAGATGCTGTCGGTGGTTCTGGGTCTCGCCGATTGAGAGGTCGCCCGCGAGAAGCCGAGGGCGACCAATCAATTCCCCTCGCCGGTCTCAGCCCACCTGATCCTTCGGGCCGAGCCGCTTGTCGAGATAGGTGTCGACCGTCTGGGTCAGCTCGTCGACCTTGCCGTCGAAGAAGTGGTTGGCGCCTTCCACCACCTGATGCTCGATGATGACGCCCTTCTGCACCTTCACCTTCTCGATCACAGGCATCACCTCGCGGGCCGGGGCGACCCGGTCCTCGGAGCCGTGCACGAACAGGCCGGAAGACGGGCAGGGGGCCAGGAAGGTGAAATCGTAGCGGTTGGCCATGGCCGCGATGGAGATGAAGCCCTCGATCTCGGGGCGGCGCATCAGCAGCTGCATGCCGATCCACGAGCCGAACGAGACGCCGGCGATCCAGCAGGCCCGCGCTTCGGGGTTGACCGACTGCACCCAATCGAGCGCCGAAGCCGCATCGGACAATTCGCCGGTGCCATGGTCGAAATTGCCCTGGCTGCGGCCGACGCCACGGAAATTGAAGCGGAGCGCCGCGAAGCCGCGATTGGCGAAGGTGTAGAAAAGATTGTACACGATCTGATTGTTCATCGTGCCCCCGAACTGGGGGTGCGGATGCAGCACGATCGCGATCGGCGCGCCCTTCTTCTTGGGCGCCTGATAGCGCCCTTCGAGACGGCCGGCGGGACCGGTGAAGATGACTTCGGGCATGGTCTTTCCAAAACTCCTGGCGCCGCAGTGCGAGGGCAACCCATCCTTGTCGGCCAACGCGCCTTGACTCGCTGCGCCGCACTCTTAAAAACGCTCTTAGAATAATTCTAGGTTATTAGAATCATTCTAAACTAGATCGCTTCGAGAGATCTCGGATCGGTCGCCTCCCGAAGCTCGGCGCTTGGCGAAGACGTGTCGTTCCGGCGCCTTAGCATGATGACGGGGGGCAAAAGCAAGGAAATGTCGGTTCGGACCTTGACCAACGCATGAGTGTTTCGCGCGCCTATCTCGACCACAACGCGACATCGCCGGTTCGTCCGGAGGTGGCGGCGGCGGTCGCGCGGGCGCTCGAACTGCCGGGCAACCCCTCGTCGATCCATCGCGAGGGCCGCGCGGCCAAGGCCGCGCTGGAAGCGGCACGCGAGCATGTCGCCGCCCTGGTCGGCGCCGGCCGTGGCCGCGTCGTCTTCACCAGCGGCGGCACCGAGGCGGCCAATGCGGTCCTGTCGGGTGCGCTGACCAAGACCGGATGTCCCGCGCCGACGCGCCTCCTTGTGGGTGCCACCGAGCATCCCTGCGTCGCGGTAGGACACCGCTTCGCGCCCGGATCAGTGGCGATCGTGCCGGTTTTGCCGTCCGGCCTGATCGACCTCGCCGCTCTGGAGCGGGGCCTGGAGCGGGCGGGGGACGAGGCAGTGCTGATCTCGGTTCACGCCGCCAACAACGAGACCGGCGTGGTCCAGCCCCTCGCCGAGATCGTCGCCTTGGCCAAAACGCATGGCCGCGCCCTCGTCCATAGCGACGCGGTGCAGGCGGTGGGGAAAGTCCCTGTCGATGTCGCGGGCCTCGGCCTCGATGCCCTCACCCTGTCCGGCCACAAATTCGCCGCGCCGAAGGGCACGGGTGCCATCGTGCTGGCCGAAGGCGTCACCCTCGAACAGGCTTTCGTGCGCGGCGGCGGCCAGGAATCGCGCCAGCGCTGCGGCACGGAGAACCTGCCCGGCCTCGTCGGGTTGGGCGAGGCGGCGCGGATCGCCCGGGCGGGTCTCTCGGCGATCGATGCCGACCTTCGGGATTCCGTGGAAGCCGCCCTGCTTCGGATCGCCCCGGATGCCGTCATTTTCGGGAGCGGCGCGCCGCGCCTTCCCAACACCCTGTGCTTTTCCGTGCCGGGCCTCGATGCGGCAACCGCGCTGATGGCGCTGGATCTCGCCGGCATCGCGGTCTCGTCCGGATCGGCCTGCTCGTCGGGCAAGGTTGGCCGCTCGACCGTTCTGGCCGCCATGGGCGTCAGCCCCGCGCTGGCTGCGGGGGCGCTCCGCGTCAGTTTCGGCTGGAACAGCACGGAAAGCGACGGCTCACGCTTCCTCACGGCCTTCGAACGGCATGTGGGGACCCTATATCAACGGCGAGGGCAGGCGGCCTGAAGCGCCGTCCACCCAAGCCATCCTCTCGCGAAAACCCCCGGCCCTTGACGCCGGTGTAGGTCAGGAGACGTGCAATGCCTGCAGTGCAGGAAACCATCGACCGGGTCCGCTCTATCGACCTCGACCAGTACAAGTACGGGTTCGAGACCACGATCGAGATGGAGAAGTCTGCAAAGGGCATCTCCGAGGATGTGGTGCGCTTCATCTCGGCCAAGAAGGACGAGCCCGAATGGATGCTGGCCTGGCGCCTCGACGCCTACAAGCGCTGGCAGACCATGAAGGAGCCCGAATGGGCGCGTGTCGAGTACGACAAGGTCGATTACAGCGACATCTACTATTACGCGGCCCCGAAGCGTCCGGCCGCGATGTCGCTGGACGAGATCGATCCGGAGATCCTGAAGACCTACGAGAAGCTGGGCATTCCCCTGCGCGAGGTCGAGGTGCTGGAAGGCATCGCCCCCGAGCGCCGGGTCGCCGTGGACGCGGTGTTCGATTCGGTCTCGGTGGCCACCACTTTCAAGGCGGAACTGTCGAAGGCCGGTGTGATCTTCATGCCGATCTCCGAGGCGATCCGTGAGTACCCGGAGCTGGTGCGCAAGTACCTCGGCTCGGTCGTGCCCGTGACCGACAACTTCTTCGCGACCCTGAACTCGGCTGTCTTTTCCGACGGCTCGTTCGTCTACATCCCGCCGGGCGTGCGCTGCCCGATGGAACTCTCGACCTATTTCCGCATCAACGAGCGCGATACCGGTCAGTTCGAGCGCACGCTGATCATCGCCGACAAGGGCTCTTACGTCTCGTATCTCGAGGGCTGCACCGCCCCGAAGCGCGACGACAACCAGCTCCACGCCGCCGTGGTCGAACTCGTCGCGCTGGACGACGCCGAGATCAAGTACTCGACGGTCCAGAACTGGTACCCCGGCGACAACGAGGGCAAGGGCGGCATCTACAATTTCGTCACCAAGCGCGGCGATTGCCGCGGCGCGAACTCGAAGATCTCGTGGACGCAGGTCGAGACCGGCTCGGCGATCACCTGGAAGTACCCGTCCTGCATCCTGCGCGGCGACAATTCCCGTGGCGAGTTCTACTCGATCGCGGTGTCGAACGGCATGCAGCAGGTCGATTCCGGCACCAAGATGATCCATCTCGGCAAGAACACGACGAGCCGGATCATCTCGAAGGGTATTTCGGCCGGGCGTTCGCAGAACACCTACCGGGGTCTCGTCTCGGCGCACCGGAAGGCCACGGGCGCGCGCAACTTCACCAACTGCGATTCTCTCCTCATCGGCGACCAGTGCGGCGCGCATACCGTGCCGTACATCGAGTCGAAGAATTCCTCCGCTCAGTTCGAGCACGAGGCCACCACCTCGAAGATCTCGGAAGACCAGATGTTCTACTGCCAGCAGCGCGGTCTCTCCAACGAGGAGGCAACCGCGCTCATCGTCAACGGCTTCGTCCGCGACGTGCTGCAGCAACTGCCGATGGAGTTCGCCGTGGAAGCCCAGAAGTTGATCTCGATCAGCCTCGAAGGCTCGGTGGGCTAAGAGGACGACATGGCTTTCGCGTTCGATACTCTCAAGTTCACCCAACGCCTCGAACAGGTGGGCGTCGGACGCGAACAGGCCATTGCCCACGCCGAACTGGCTCGGGACATGATCATCGCCGATTCTGCGACCAGAGCGGATTTGGCCGATCTGGAAAAGGTCCTTCGATCGGACCTCAAATCTTTCAAATCCGAGATCGATAGCTCGCTCCGCGAACTCGAACTCCGCATGACCGTGAGGCTCGGGGCGATCATCGGCGCTGCCGTCGCCGTCATCGCCGCACTTCAGAAATTCCTCTGACGCCCCGGCCCATCCCGGGGATTAACGTCAGGCATCGAAACCAGGACTACACTCAGATGATCGAAATCAAGAACCTGACCGTCGCCATCGAGGACAAGCAGATCCTCAACGGCCTCAACCTCACGGTGAACGACGGCGAAGTTGCAGCCATTATGGGTCCGAACGGCTCGGGCAAATCGACCCTGTCCTACGTCATCGCCGGCAAGGAGGATTACGAGGTCACCGACGGCGAGATCCTCCTCGACGGCGTGAACATCCTCGAAATGAGCCCCGACGAGCGCGCGGCCTCCGGCGTGTTCCTGGCCTTCCAGTATCCGTTGGAGATCCCCGGGGTCGGCACCATGACCTTCCTCAAGGCGACGCTGAACGCCCAGCGCCGGGCGCGCGGCGAAGGCGAGCTCTCCACTCCCGACTTCATCCGCAAGGTGAACGGCGCGGCCGAGAAGCTCGAGATCAACAAGGAGATGCTCAAGCGCGCCCTCAATGTCGGGTTCTCCGGCGGCGAGAAGAAGCGCATGGAGATCCTGCAGATGGCGCTGCTGGAGCCAAAATTCTGCGTCCTCGACGAAACCGATTCCGGCCTCGACATCGATGCCCTCCGCATCGTTTCAGGGGGCGTGAACGCCCTGCGCGCGCAGGGCCGCTCGTTCCTCGTCATCACCCACTACCAGCGCCTGCTCGACTACATCGTGCCAGACGTGGTCCACGTGATGTCGCAAGGGCGCATCGTGAAGTCGGGCGACAAGGATCTGGCTAAGGCGCTCGAAGCGTCCGGCTATGCCGAGTACCGCACGAACGAGGCCGCCTGATATGGCCGACATCACCCCCTTGCGCACGGCGGCCGAGACCGCCCTGTCGAAGCTCTTCGAAGCCACGAAGATGAAGTACCCCACGGGCGTGTCCATCGCCCGCGAGGAGGCGTTCCGCTATTTCGAGGCGGTCGGCCTGCCCACCCGCCGCGTCGAGGCGTTCAAGTACACAGACCTGCGCTCGGCCTTTCGCGACGCCGCCCATCCGGCAGAGATGCCCTCGGCCGAGACCGCGAAGGCGGCATCCGCCGAGGCCAAGGGCTTTGCCGGGATCGAGGCCGTACGCCTGACCTTCGTCAACGGCCACTTCATCGCCGAGGAATCCGATCTCGGCCGCATCCCGGCCGGCATTACCGTGACGCCGCTGACCCAGGCTCTCACCGAGGGCAACGCGCTCCTCGAGCGGTTGACGCCCGTGCGTCAGGCCTCCGAGAACGCGATCTATCAGCTTAACACCGCGTTCCTGGCCGATGGCGCCCTGATCGCGGTAGAGGCCGGCGCCAAGGTCGAGACGCCGCTTCACCTGCGCTTCATCGGCACCGGCACGGAGGCCTATTCCACGGCCACCCGCGTGCTCGTCACGCTTGGGGAGGGCGCGGACGCGTTCGTGCTCGAAAGCCACGAGGGAGCAGACGGCATCGCCTACCAGCCCAACGACGCGGTGGACGTGGTGGTGGGCGACGACGCCATCTTCCGCCATGCGCGCCTGAACGCGGAAGGCCGCGAGGCCGTGGCGCTGTCGACCCTTTCGGTCAAGCTCGGCGCCAGATCCGCGGTGGAGACCGTCAATGTGGTCGTCGGCGGCGTGCTCTCGCGCCATCAGGTCTACCTGAACTTCGCGGGCGCCGACGGCAACGCCATCGTCAACGGTGCCGCGATGCTCAACGGCAAGCAGCTCGCCGACACGACATTCTTGGCCGACCATGCTGGCACGGGCGGCGTCAGCCGCGAGCTGTTCAAGACCGTCGTCGACGGACAGGCCACCGGCGTGTTCCAGGGCAAGATCATCGTCCAACAGGCGGCCCAGCAGACCGACGGCAAGATGATGTCGGCCTGTCTCATCCTCTCCGACGAGGGGCAGATGATGAACAAGCCGGAGCTGGAGATCTTCGCCGACGACGTCGCCTGCGGCCATGGCGCCACCTGCGGCGCGCTGGACGATGACCTGCTGTTCTACCTGATGCAGCGCGGCCTGCCGAAGCCGGAAGCCGAGAGCCTGCTGGTCCAGGCCTTCCTGGGTGCCGCCATCGAGTCGGTGAGCCACGAGGGCGCGCGCAAGGCGCTGATCGGCACGATCGAGGCGTGGCTGAAGGCGCGGGGGTAAACGACACTTCGCCATGACAAGCACTGCGCCCGCCGGACACGGCTACTCGCTTGGAATGGCTGTTCGGCACCTGCTGACCGGCCCTTTTAGACCTCGCGCAGCCCTGCGCGAGGGATTGGCCTCCGGACTCGGTGAGCGGGGTCGGATCGTTCTCTTCGCGGGGGCCACCACGTTGTACGGTCTGGCCGATCCATCGGCGCGTGCGGCGGGCGAGAACTACGTCGAGACGGTCCGGCAATCCACCGGTCCGTACGTTTGGGCGCTCGGCCTGGCCCTCGTGGTTGCGCTGCTCGGCATACTCGTCATCGTGCTCTACCTAGGCCAGAGCGTGGTTCTGCATGCCGTGTTCCGGCTCGGTGCCCGCTCGAAACCGACATTCGCAGTGACCCGTTCGGTTCTGGCCTTGGCCGACTGGATCACAGTCGGCCTCGGCTGCGTGCTCCTGCTGGCGACACGGAGCCTCCTGCCGCAGGTGTCGATAGATGCACAGAGCGTCGAGTCAGCGCTTCTCCTGGCGGCGATCGCCCCCTACCTCGTGCTCCTCATCTCCGAGGCAACCGGATCGTCACGCGTCAGGTCCGCCATACTGCTGCTGCTCGTCTTTGTCGGAGACGCCGCCATCTCATTCGGCATCGACGCCGGTCTCGAACATCTGAACGCTTTTTTACGCAGCGTCAGTCCCGAACATGAGCCAGTCTGAGGTTTCGATGCCCACGATCGATACTCCCTACGACGTCGAGGCGATCCGGGCCGAGTTCCCGATCCTGGCCCAAAAGGTCTACGGTCGGCCGCTGGTCTATCTCGACAACGCCGCTTCGTCGCAGAAGCCGCGGGCGGTGATCGATGCGATGGTGAACTGCATGGAGACCGGCTACGCCAACGTCCATCGCGGCCTGCACTTCATGGCCAACGCCGCGACCGAGGGGTTCGAGGGCGCGCGCGAGACCACGCGGCAGTTCCTCAACGCCGAGTCCACCGACGAGATCATCTTCACCCGCAACGCCACGGAGGCCTACAACCTCGTGGCCTCGTCCATGGGGCTGATGGGTCAGATCGGGGAGGGGGACGAGATCATCCTCTCGATCATGGAGCACCATTCCAACATCGTGCCCTGGCACTTTTTGCGCGAGCGGAGAGGAGCCGTCATCAAGTGGGCGCCGGTGGACGACGCTGGCAACTTCCTCGTCGACGAGTACGAGAAACTGTTCACACCGCGCACGAAGATGGTGGCGATTACCCACATGTCGAATGTGCTCGGCACGGTGACACCGGCCGCCGAGATCGTCCGCATCGCCCACGCCCACGGCGTGCCGGTGCTCCTCGACGGGGCGCAGAGCGCCGTCCATGGGCCCATCGACGTGAAGGCGCTCGATTGCGACTTCTTCGTTTTCACCGGCCACAAGGTCTACGGACCCACCGGCATCGGCGTGCTCTACGGCAAGAAGGACTGGCTGGAGCGCTTGCCCCCCTACCAGGGCGGCGGCGAGATGATCCGTACCGTCTCTCAGGACACGATCACCTACAACGACCCGCCCCACCGCTTCGAGGCCGGTACCCCGGCCATCATCGAGGCCGTGGGCCTCGGCGCAGCCCTGGAATTCATGATGACGCTCGGCCGCGAAAAGATCGCAGCGCACGAGGCGTCGCTCCTCGCCTATGCGCAGGAGCGCCTCGGGGCCATGAACTCCGTGCGGATGATCGGCACCGCCGAGGGCAAGGGCGGGGTCATCGCCTTCGAGATGAAAGGCGCCCATGCCCACGACATCGCCACCGTGATCGACCGTTACGGCGTCGCGATCCGGGCCGGCACCCATTGCGCCATGCCGCTGCTCACACGATTCGGTGCGACCTCCACCTGTCGCGCCTCGTTCGGCCTGTATAATACCCATGCGGAAGTGGACGCCCTCGCCGAGGCACTGGCCAAGGCCGAGATGATGTTCGCCTGAGGATCCACACCATGAGCGACTCGACCATCACCGGCGGAGCCAACACCCCCGCCATCGCCAGCGATTCGGCGATCCCGCCCGAAGAGCTCGACCGCCTGACGGACGCCATCGTCGCGGCGCTGAAGAGCGTCTACGATCCCGAGATCCCGGCCGACATCTACGAGCTCGGCCTGATCTACAAGGTCGACATCGCCGACGACCGCACGGTCGCCATCGACATGACGCTGACGGCGCCGGGCTGTCCCGTGGCCGGCGAGATGCCGGGCTGGGTCGAGACGGCGGTCGCCGCCGTGCCGGGCATCCAGTCCTGCACCGTGACGATGGTGTTCGATCCGCCGTGGGACCAGAGCCGGATGTCCGACGAGGCCCGCGTCGCCCTCGACATGTGGTAGTGCGCCTCAGCCGGTCGGCGCCTCGCGGTGCGGGGCAAACGTCATGCCGTCATAGACGTCCGACATCGGCAGACCTGCTCCGATGATCGGAAGATCGATGGTCTCATCCATCGCCTCGAAGGCCTGCGTCACCCATGCCTCGCCATCGCGCCGATACAGTGTCGCGCTGGGCCACCGGGTCTCCACGAGGAGGATGTATGCGATCGTCGGATGGCGCTTGTACTCCTCCAGCTTCCGGAAACGATCGATGGTGCTCGTCGAGGGTGACAGTACCTCGACGACAAGCCTCGGTGTCCGGCTCTCATAGCTGTCCAAGACGAGATCGCCGCATTCCACGGTCACGTCCGGCCGGCGCAAGGTCGAGATCCCCGTGCGCAGGCCGATATCGTCCGTCGTCGGCCGACACCTGGTTCCGCGAAGCTGGCCGTGGAGGGCGGCAATGATGTTTACGGTCACGCGGTCGTGCTGCGCACTGGCACCCGTCATCATCTTCACGTGCGGGATCGGCACGCCGTCGACGAGTTCGTAGAGGAAATCCTGGCGTTGCTGCCAGTCGAAAAATTCTTCCACGCTCATCAAGCGTCGTGCCGTCTGTGCCATGAAACCCGTCCCCGGCCGATCATGATGATACCATAGTCCGAAGACCGCCGGCTGAAGCCGCATGACGACAGTGGACCGCAGCCTCCGCCATCCTTATCTTAACGCCGTACCATCATCCTCAACCGCCCGGGCCTTGAACCCGGCTGCCGGAGAGACCCATGCTCAAGAGTTTCAAGGTTCTGTCCCTGACCGACGCGGCGGCGGACCGGATCAAGGCCATCATCGCCGATGCGGAGAAGCCCATCGCCGGCCTCAGGGTCGGCGTGAAGAACGGCGGCTGCGCCGGCATGTCCTACACGATGGAATATGCCGAAGGGCGCAACCCCGGCGAGGACATGGTCGAGGATCGCGGGGTGACGGTGTTCGTCGACCCGAAGGCACTCCTGTTCCTCCTCGGCACGGAGATGGACTTCAAGACGACGAAGCTGTCGTCGCAGTTCGTCTTCAACAACCCGAACCAGACGTCGTCCTGCGGCTGCGGCGAATCCGTGGCGATCACGCCGGCCAATCCCGAAGCGCTCCGCGCGTCCGCCTGACGCCAGGAGCGGCCTTGCCCGATCGGAGGCGCTCACGCGACGGCCGTGAGCGCCTCCAACGCGACGAGGGAATCGTCCACGGTCCGGTTGCGGCCGTCACGCTTGGCCATGAACATGCACTGGTCGGCGCGCTCGAGGAGCGACACGGCGGTGTCGCCCGGGCGTGACGTGGCGACCCCAAGGGAGATCGTCACCTTGCCGAGGGATTCTCCCGTGGTCCGCTTCACCAGTTCCCGGCCCATCACGCTGGCACGGACCTTCTCGCCGATGGCGACGGCCGCGGCACGGTTGGTCTCGGGCAGGAGAATTCCGAATTCCTCCCCGCCGAAACGGGCGAGGGTGACGCGGGCCTTGAGATGCTCGCGCATGACGATGGCCACGAGCCGGAGCACCTGATCGCCCGTGAGGTGGCCGTAGACGTCGTTGAAACGCTTGAAGAAATCGACGTCGATGACGATCAGGCTGGAGGGGATCGCCTGGCTCGCGGCGCCGTCGACCATCTTGCGCAGGCTCTCATCGAAGTGCTTGCGGTTGGACAGTCCGGTGAGGGGATCGGTGAGGCTCTCCAGCCGCGTCGCTTCCAGGGTCTCGCGCAAGGTCTCGATCTCGCTGCGGCTTTCCCGCATGCGCGCTTCGAGGGTCCGGTTGCTGGCGGTGATCTCCCGGGTGGTCGAGACCAGGGTCGTGATGATCTCCCGGACGCGCGCGCGGTTCTGGTCGGACACGTCGAGGTCGTGCGACAGCGCCTGCAGGGAGGCGCCGTACTGCGCCGTCGATCCGAGGGAGAGGTCCATCACCTCCACGATGCCCTCGATCTCGGCCAGCATGTTCGCGTTCATCCGCTCGGTCGCGGCGACCAAGCGGCGGCTGTCGATGTAGGTCTCATAGAGGGAATCGATATCGGCGTCGGAAAGGCTGCCGTTCTCGGTGGTGAGCCTCTTGATCGCGTCGTTCATCAGCGGCTGCGCGCCCGACACGTAAGTGTACCAGACGGCATAGGCCTGGGGCGTCGCGGAGGAGCCGTAGTCGCGCATCAGGACGTTGGCGCGGTCGGCCAGAGCGAAGGTTCTCTCCCTGTCACCGTAGCTTCCGTGACTCATCAACCCCGTTCGCCCCCTGATCCGGCACCGATGGCCGGGGAGCGCATGTTAGCGGATGGATGGTGGAGAGGCCGTTAAAGTAGCGGGAACAGTTTGTGGATCCGCGCGTTACTTCGCCTTCTTGATCACGACCGGACGCAGCAGGAAGGCGGGTACATGCTCGCCCAGGCCCAGCGGCGTGTCCCCCTCTTCGTCGCCCCGGCGGCGGGGAGCGGGACGGCGTTCGTCGCGGCCACGGTCGGGAGCAGACTTGCGCTGCTCCGCGGCGCGATGATCCTGCGCAGGACGCGACGGCTCGCGACGGCGCGGAGCCTCCCGCGGTGTCGCTTCACGCGGTGACTCGGCCACCTCCTCGTGAGCGACGGGCTCGGCGACGACGGCCTCGGCCCGTGTGGGTTCGGAACGCCGGGCGGGCGGGCGCTCGCGGGACGACGAGCGCCGTCCCTCGGGCTTGGCCGCCTCGGAGCGGCCGCCTTCGCCACCGCGCGAGCGCCGCGCGGCATCCCCGCTGCGTCCTCGATGGCGGGTCCGGGTCTCCCCCTCTTCGACGACATCCGCCGATGGCTCGGCCAGGGTGCCGAGATCGCCTTCGGCCCAAGGGATCGGCTGGCCGATCAGGCTCTCGATGGCGGTCACCGAGCGCTCGTCGGAACGGGTCACCAGGGTGAAGGCATGGCCGGCGCGACCTGCGCGGCCGGTGCGACCGATGCGGTGGACGTAATCCTCCGGGTGATGCGGCACGTCGAAATTGAAGACGTGGCTCACCGCCGGGATGTCGAGGCCACGGGCCGCGACGTCACTGGCCACCAGCAGCGGAACTTCACCCGAGCGGAAGCCGTCGAGGGCGATCGTGCGCGCGCGCTGATCCATGTCACCATGCAGGGCCGCGACGTTGAAACCATGGCTCGCCAGCGATTTCTGCAGCAGCGCCACGTCGCGCTTGCGGTTGCAGAAGATGAGGCCGTTGTTGAGTTCGGCCTCGCCGCGGATGAGCCGGCGCAGGAGGTCGCGCTTCTCGTGGCCTTCCGAGCCCGCTGCGACCAGCTTCTGCACGATCGTCGTCGCGGTGGAGGCGGGGCGGGCCACTTCGATCCGCTGCGGGTTGTGCAGGAACACGTCGGCCAGCCGCTCGATCTCCGGCGGCATGGTGGCGGAGAAGAACAGGGTCTGGCGGGTGAAGGGTACCATCTTCACGATGCGCTCGATATCGGGGATGAAGCCCATGTCGAGCATCCGGTCGGCCTCGTCGATGACGAGGAGTTCGACGCCGGTGAGCAGGAGCTTGCCGCGCTCGAAATGGTCGAGCAGGCGGCCGGGCGTCGCGATCAGCACGTCGGCGCCCCGCATCAGCTTGGCATCTTGCTCAGCGAAGGAGACACCGCCGATGATCAGGGCCACGTTGAGCTTATGGTTCAGGCCGTAGCGGTCGAAATTCTCGACCACCTGGGCCGCGAGTTCGCGGGTTGGCTCCAGAATCAGGGTGCGCGGCATGCGGGCGCGCGCCCGGCCGTTCTCCAGCAGGGTGAGCATCGGAAGGGTGAAGGCGGCGGTCTTGCCGGTCCCGGTCTGGGCGATGCCGAGCACGTCGCGGCGTGCCAGAACGTGTGGGATGGCTTGAGCCTGGATCGGCGTCGGGTCCGTATAGCCCGCGGCCGTGACGGCCTGGAGGACCTTGTCGCTCAATCCGAGGTCGGCAAAAGACATATGCTGATGTGAACCGTTGCGCGCGGGAACTCATACCGGTCCGCGCGGAGAAGATCCGTCGTGAGCCAGGCTTCGAGGTCCGTTCGAACACTAGACCAGCCGCGCACACGCGTTGCGGGACACTTAGAGCCTTGAGGTGTCTTGTCAATCGACCACTGGCCGAGCACCCTCGCTTATCCGGTGCATACCGCACCCGACGAGATGTTAGCCGAGCGATCGGGGTACCGCCAAGCTGGCACATGCCCTGCTTGACCCGACTCTCATCGGACATGGGCTTCGGCCCTCTCGACAAAGGAGGACCGGGCCCATGTCACACAGCGCGTCGATCTCTGAGCCGGCCGCGTCCGGAGGTGCCGTCCCCACATCCCATGCCGACGTGGTGATCAAGCCCGGCTACGACGACCGCCTCACCAACGAGGATCTGGCCCCCCTCAGGAAGCAGACCTGGGGCACCTACAATTTCTTCGCCTTCTGGATGTCGGACGTCCACAGCGTCGGCGGCTACATCACGGCGGGCAGCCTGTTCTCCCTCGGCCTCGTGAGCTGGCAGGTGCTGGTCTCGCTGCTCGTCGGCATCCTCATCGTGCAATTCTTCTGCAACCTCGTCGCCAAACCGAGCCAGGTCACGGGCACGCCCTATCCGGTGATCTGCCGGGCCTCCTTCGGCGTGAAGGGCGCCAACATCCCCGCCATCATCCGGGGCCTCATCGCTGTCGCCTGGTACGGCATCCAGACCTACCTCGCCTCCAGCGCCTTCATGATCGTGGCCCTGCGCTTCTATCCGGAGCTGAAACCCTATGCCGACGTGACCCAGTTCGGCTTCGCCGGCCTGTCGAGCCTCGGCTGGGCGGCCTTCATGGCCCTGTGGGTGATCCAGGCCCTGGTGTTCTGGCGCGGCATGGAGGCCATCCGCAAGTTCATCGATTGGGCCGGCCCCGCCGTCTACGTGGTGATGATCGCGCTCGCGATCTACCTCGTGGCCAAGGCCGGCGTCTCGAATGTCGGCCTCACCCTCGGCGAGGTGAAATACCAGGGCTGGGACGCCCTGCCGGTGATGATCAACGCGGTCGCCCTGGTCGTCTCGTACTTCTCCGGTCCGATGCTGAATTTCGGTGACTTCTCACGCTACGGAAAGTCGTTTCCCGCGGTGAAGGCCGGCAATTTCTGGGGCCTGCCGGTGAACTTCATCGGCTTCTCGCTGCTCACCGTCATCACCACCTCGTCGACGCTCCCGGTCTTCGGCCACCTCATCATCGATCCGGTGGAGACGGTGAGCAAAATCGACAACACCTACGCGGTGGTGCTTGGCGCCTTCACCTTTATGACGGCGACGATCGGCATCAACATCGTGGCGAACTTCGTCTCGCCGGCCTTCGACTTCTCGAACGTGGCGCCGCAGCACATCAGCTGGCGCATGGGCGGCATGATCGCGGCCGTGGCCTCGATCTTCATCACCCCGTGGAACCTCTACAACAACCCAGCCGTGATCCATTACACGCTCGACATCCTCGGCGCGTTCATCGGCCCGCTCTTCGGCATCCTGATCGCCGACTTCTTCGTGGTGCGGAAGCAGCACGTCGTCGTGGACGACCTCTACACGATGAGCCCCACGGGCACGTATTGGTATGATGGCGGCTATAACCGCGCCGCCATCTTCAGCGTCATTCCCTCCGCCCTGGTGCCGGTGCTCTGCGCCGTCATCCCGGCCCTGGGAAGTCTGGCGAATTTCAGCTGGTTCATCGGCGTGGCCCTGGGCTTCTCGATCTATCTCGTCCTGATGCGTAAGACGGCGGTCGCGGCCAAGGCCTGACCGGAGATCGATCCCCGTTGCGCATCCTGCTGATCAACCCCAACACGACCGAATCCGTCACCGACCTCGTCGCCGGGCACGCACGGCGGGTGGCGGGCGACGCCGCCGAGTTCGTGCCAGTTACCGGGCGCTTTGGCGCCCGGTACATCGCCAGCCGTGCAGCCTCCGTGATCGCGGCCCATGCCGCCCTCGATGCGCTGGCCGAGCATGCGGAGGGCTGCGACGCGGTCTATCTCGCCTGTTTCGGCGATCCGGGGCTCGGGGCACTCCGCGAGATCTCCCCCCTTCCGGTGGTGGGGATGGCGGAAGCCTCGTGCCTTGCCGCCACGGCGCGGGGAGGGCGCTTTGCCATCGTCACCGGGGGCGCCCTGTGGGGGCCGATGCTGGAGGAATTCGTGGCGGGGATCGGCCTATCCGACAAACTCGCCGCCATCCGCACCATCGCCCCCACGGGAGACCGCATCGCCCGGGACCCCGAGGCGGCCCTGGCGGATCTGGCCGCCGCCTGCACCACCTGCGCCCTCCGCGACGGGGCGGATGTGGTGATCCTCGGCGGAGCGGCGCTCGCCGGCCTCGCCGAACGCATCCAGCCGCAGGTGCCGGTGCCCGTCCTGTGCTCGGTGGAAGTGGGCACCCGCGCGGTCCTTGCCGCCGCGATCTGCGGCTTGCCGCCGGGCCAGCCGGCGCCGTCCATCGAGAGCATCGGCCTGTCGCCAGCCCTGACCGAGCGGCTGGCGCAGGACTGAAGGCGACCCGCAGCCGGTGCCCCTGCGTGCCGGAAGGCACTTGCGGGCGGCCACCGGATCAGCTTACTTTGCGATACAAAGTTAAACTGGGAACATCGGATGTCCGATCTCGACAAGGCCCTGGCCGATATCGTGGCGATCCGCGCGCAGCTCGCCCGCGGCGACGCCTTCTGCGGGCTCGGACCCTCCGCCATCGCCGCCACGGGCATCCTCGCCCTCGGCACCGCCCTGGCGCAGCATGTCTGGCTCGACGACCCGACCGGGCAGCCGCTGCTGTTCCTCGGCGGCTGGATCGCCGCCGCCCTGGCCTCCGCCGGTCTCATCGGTGCCGAGATGCGAGCCCGTTCGCGGCGCGACCATGCAGGGCTCACCGACACGGCGATCGTGAACGCGGTGGAGCAGTTCCTGCCCGCGGGCGCGGCGGGCGCCCTTCTCGCCCTGGTCCTAGTGCGGGTCTCGCCGGACAACCTCTGGATGCTGCCCGGCCTGTGGCAGGTGCTCGTCAGCCTCGGGCTCTTCGCCTCGGTGCGGTCCCTGCCGAAGGGCGTCGCACTGCCCGGCGCCTGGTACATGGTGGCGGGCCTCGCCGTGCTCATGCTGGCGAGCACCGACCGCGTCCTCTCGCCCTGGACCATGGGCCTGCCCTTCGCCATCGGCCAGTTCCTCATGGCGGCGATCCTCTACCGTGCCCGGGAGGAGACCGATGCCTGAGGCCCCCTTCGCTTATGACGGCCTCGACCGGGTCATCCACGAGAAGGCCCGGCTCGGCCTCCTCACCTCGCTGATGGCGGCACCGAAGGGCCTCGCCTTCGGCGACCTGAAGCAACTCTGCGGCCTCACCGACGGCAATCTCAGCCGCCACCTCCAGGTGCTGCAGGAGGCCGGCCTCGTGGAAATCCGCAAAGGTCATGGCACGGGCCAGGGCGGCACGCGGCCGCTCACCACCTGCCACCTGACGCAGGCCGGGCGCACGCGCTTCCTCGATTACCTCGCCGTCCTCGAACAGGTGGTCCGGGACGCCGCCAAGGCCGCCGAAACCGCGAGCCTCCCTCTCGTCGCCCGACCGGCCTGACGCCCGAAATCCGTCTTTTTTTGCCAAGGAACTTTGTGATGCAAAGTGAACAGACACCCGGCCTGCATGTCGGGATCATCATGGACGGCAACGGGCGCTGGGCCTCGGCGCGCGGCCTGCCCCGCGCGCTCGGCCACAAGGAAGGTGTCGAGACGATCCGCCGGATCGTCGAGGCAGCGCCGAAGCAGGGGATCGGCACCCTCACCCTATACGCCTTCTCCTGCGATAACTGGCGTCGGCCGGAAGCAGAGGTCTCCGCCCTGATGGGTCTGCTCCGGCTCTATCTCCGCAACGAGGTCTCCCGATTGATGGAGAACGGCGTGCGGCTCAGCGTGATCGGCCGGCGCGACCGTCTGCCGGAAGGCCTCGCCACCGCCATCGGCCGCGCGGAGGCCGCGACCCTCGCGGGCAAGGCCCTGCATCTGCGGATCGCCGTCGATTACTCGGCCCGCGACGCCATCCTCGCCGCCGCCCTCGCCGGCGCCGGCGATCCCGGCATGACCCGCGCCGCCTTCTCGACCCTGGTGACGGGCGATGCCTGCGTTCCCGAGGTGGATCTCGTGATCCGTACCAGCGGCGAGCAGCGCCTCTCCGATTTCCTGCTCTGGGAGAGCGCCTACGCCGAACTCCACTTCACGCGCCGCCACTGGCCCGATTTCGACGCCACCGACCTCGAAGAGGCGCTCGCCGCCTACCGGTGCCGCGACCGCCGATTCGGCGGATTGGATGCCGCGTCCGCCGCCGCCTGAGAGAATCGAGACAGGAGAGAGGGGAAGCCATGCGCATCGTCCTCGTCAACGTGCCCCACCCGGCCATCGGCAGCCGCATTCCCGACGACCATCTCCCACCCCTGGGGCTTCTCGCCATCGGCGGCCCGCTCATCGACGATCGGCACGAGGTACGCCTGATCGACGGCGAGTTCGGCCCGATGGACCCGGACGCCATCGTCGCGGAGGCTCTGGCCTTCCGTTCCGATGCCGTCCTGTTCGGGCATTCCGGCTCGACCTCGGGCCATCCGGTGATCGCCGACATCGCATCTCGACTGGCGCGCTGCCGCCGGGATCTCACCATCGTCTATGGCGGGGTGTTTCCGACCTACCACTGGCGCGAGATCCTGAAGGACGAGCCCTACGTCACCGCCATCGTGCGCGGGGAGGGCGAGGAGACGGCACGACGCCTGATGGCTGCGCTCTCAGCGGGAGCGCCCCTCGCCTCCGTGCCGGGCATCGCCTTTCGCAGTGGCGACGGTCCCCATGCCACGCAGGCCGTGCCGGTGATTCGCGACCTCGACGCCTACCGCGTCGGGTGGGACCTGATAGACCATGCCCGCTACAGCTACTGGGGCGGCCTGCGAGCCGTCGTCGTGCAGTTCTCACGCGGCTGTCCGCATCTCTGCAATTATTGCGGTCAGCGCGGCTTCTGGACCCGCTGGCGTCACCGCGACCCGGTCAAGTTCGCGCGGGAACTCGCTCGGCTCCATCGCGACCACGGGGTACGGGTCATCAACTTTGCCGACGAGAACCCCACCGTCTCTAAGAAAGCGTGGCGGGTCTTCCTCGAAACGCTGATCGCGGAGGATGTCGACCTCATCCTGGTGGGCTCGACCCGCGCCGACGACATCGTGCGCGACGCCGACATCCTGCATCTCTATAAGCGCGCCGGCTGGACGCGCTTCCTCCTCGGGCTTGAAAGCACCGACGAGGCGACGCTCGCGCGCATCAGGAAGGGCGGCGCCACTACCACGGACCGCAAGGCGATCCGCCTTCTTCGCCGCCATGGCATCCTCTCCATGGCGACCTGGGTCGTCGGGTTCGAAGAAGAGACGGATCGGGATTACTGGCGCGGCCTGCGCCAGCTCCTGTCCTACGATCCAGACCAGATCCAGATGCTCTACGTGACGCCCCATCGCTGGACACCGTATTTCGGCATCGCCGCGAATCGGCGGGTGATCCAGACCGATCGTCGCCGCTGGGACTACAAGCATCAGGTGCTGGCGACTCGGCATATGGCGCCGTGGCGGGTGCTGCTGTGGTTCAAGATGATCGAGTTGGTGGTTCAGGCTCGCCCACGTGCGCTCGCGCGGGTGCTGCTCCATCGCGATGCGGGGCTGCGCCATGCCATGCGCTGGTACACGCGGATGGGGCGTCGTGTATGGCCCTATGAGATCAGGAACTTCCTGCGCGACCCGTTGGTGAAGAACGGGCCGAGTGTCGCCGAGTTCTGGGGCGATCCGCAGGAGAGCGAGGAGGAAGCCATGGTGGCGGCCCACACGGAACGTCGCCCCGGACTCGCGAGCCGCCGCTCCGATACGGCGTAACGAAAGCCTTCAAACGCAAAAGAAGAAGATTCCGAAACTCGCGAGGAATCCCGCCAGAGACACCGCCGAGAGGGCGAGGAATTTTGAGGATGCGGCCGCTCTGTCGTCGGGGCCGTCCTCAATGGGCGAGAAGGCACGGCCGGCGGCCTGAGATGCGCGGATGAGATCGTCGTGGCGGACCATGCTCAAGGCTGCGGACGGCGCCATGTCGCTCTCCCATCGCTTCGTTCTATGTGCGGAAACGCACAACCCGTGAGGTGGTTCCCGAACCCGCTCGTCATCCCCCCGCCATGTCCGGCTCTTACGATTTCCCGACCTAAGTCACAGGACGCGTTCACCATGACCGAGCCACTGCGCACCCGCTCGCAGGCCGCTGAAGACGGCGAGGATGCCGGCTCGAATCCGAGCCGAAACGCCACCTTCGGCGATGTGGTCGCCGCCCGGTTCGACCGGCGCGACCTGTTGCGCGGCCTCCTCGGGGTTGGCGCCATCGCGGCGGTGGTGACGCCCCGCGCGCTCGCCGCCGGCCCGGCCGCGCCAGCGCAGGGACAGGCGACGCCGTTCCCATTCACGGAGATCGAGGCGGGATCAGACGTGCACCATCACGTGGCCGAGGGGCACGATGCCGACATCCTGATCCGCTGGGGCGATCCGGTCCTGCCCGGCGCGCCGGCGTTCGATCCGCTGAACCAGAGTGCCGCGGCGCAGGCCCGGCAATTCGGCTACAACAACGACTTCGTCGGTTTTTTCCCGATGCCCGGCGCCGCCGACCCGGCCGCGCACGGCCTTCTCGTGGTCAACCACGAATACACCAACGAAGAGCTGATGTTCCCCGGCCTCGGCCGCCAGGACATCAAGACTGTCGCCTTCAAGGGCATGAACCGCGACCTCGTCGATATCGAGATGGCTGCCCATGGCGGCTCGGTGATCGAGGTGAAGCGCACGGACGGCAAATGGGCCGTGGTGCCGGATTCGCGATATGCCCGCCGCATCACCGTCGAGACGCCGATGGCCCTCTCCGGCCCGGCGGCCGGCTCCGACCGGCTGAAGACCACCGACGACCCGTCCGGCCGTGCGGTGAAGGGCATGATCAACAATTGCGCCGGTGGCACCACGCCCTGGGGGACGTGGCTCACCTGCGAGGAGAACATCAACTACTACTTCTCCGGCGCCCTCGCCGAGGGGTCGACCGAGGCGACCAACCACAAGCGTCTCGGCCTGCCCGGCAACGCCTATGCCTGGGGCCGCTTCCACGAGCGGTTCGACCTCGCCAAGGAACCGAACGAGCCCAACCGCTTCGGCTGGGTGGTGGAGATCGACCCGTTCGATCCCGCCTCCGTCCCGACGAAGCGCACGGCCATGGGCCGATTCAAACACGAGGGCGCCGCCGGCATCGTTGCGAAGGGAGGAGCTTACGTCGTCTACCAGGGCGACGACGAGCGCTTCGACTACGTGTACAAATTCGTCACCAAGGCGGCGGTGAACCTCGCGGACCGGCGGGCCAACCGCGACATCCTCGATTCCGGCACGCTGCACGTCGCCCGATTCGATGCCGACGGGCGCGGTGCCTGGATGCCCCTGGTGTTCGGGCAGGGAAAGCTGACCCCCGAATACGGGTTCGCGTCCCAGGCCGACGTGCTCGTCGAGGCCCGGCGTGCCGGCGACCTCCTCGGAGCCACCAAGATGGACCGTCCGGAGGATGTCGAGGCCAACCCGAAGACCGGCAAGGTCTACGTGATGCTCACCAACAACGGGAAGCGCAAACCCGGCGATGAGAACGCCGCCAACCCGCGGCCCGACAACCGCTTCGGGCATATCGTCGAACTGACCCCGGACGACGGCGACCACGCGGCCTCGGGCTTCGCCTGGGAGATCCTCGTCAAATGCGGAGATCCCTCCATCGCGGCGGTCGGCGCCACCTTCTCCTCGGCGACGACGAAGGACGGCTGGTTCGGCATGCCGGACAATTGCTCGGTGGACGGGCAGGGCCGGCTCTGGGTCGCCACGGACGGGAACTCGCCGTCGAAGACGGGGCGCAACGACGGCATCTGGGCGATGGAGACGGACGGACAGGGACGGGGCACGGGCAAGCACTTCTTCAGGGTGCCGAACGGCGCCGAGATGTGCGGCCCCTATTTCACCCCTGACGACACCACCTTCTTCGTCGCCGTGCAGCACCCCGGCGAGGCCGACGAGGAGGATCCGAAGGCCCTGCCCGCCACCTTCGAGGCGCCCTCCACCCGCTGGCCGGATTTCATCGACGGAATGCCGCCCCGCCCCGCCATCGTCGCGATCACCAAGCGCGGGGGCGGCCGGGTCGGGAGCTGACTTCACCACCGTTTCGCGGACGCTTCGCGACTCCTCCGGCTGGCCCCCGGATCACCCTTCGTTCCCGCTCCGGGCGTCCTGGGAAGGGGGCTGAACGGCAACAGGAGGAACCGACGAGCGCTGCCACCCATTCCGCCGCCCCTTTCCCGGACGCCTTGAAGTGAAGCGAAAGGCGATCCGGGAACCCGCACGGAAAGGGCCGCGTCAGCGGCTCTTGTGAGATGGCACAGGAGAGGCGGATGTGTCGCGACTTCCTTCGCCGAGCCCCGGATCGGGTTCCGCCACACTCCGCCCGTCCGAAAAGGAGGGCGGAGCGTAACGAAGGCGGCATCTCCTCCGGTACCCCGGCGACACAGCCTTAACGGAATCGGCGCAAGCTGCGCAGGAACACTGGGAGAGCGGCCGCCGGCGAGGGCGGCATCGCTTCACGTTTCCGTTTCGTTCCTGTATGGTTGGACCATGACTCAGCGCGAGACCTCACGTCAGGCCGTCCCGGCCCCCGCCGGCGGCCGGCCGAGCGACCTGTTCGCGGGTGGTCAGGCGCCCGTGCGCGGCGCGAAGGCCGCTTCGGCCGCGCGTGCTCCTCTCGACAGGGCGCCAGTCGATGCAGCGGAGGCCGGCTACGACGCGTCGTCGATCGAGGTGCTGGAAGGCCTGGAGCCGGTTCGGCGCCGGCCGGGCATGTATATCGGCGGCACCGACGAGCGGGCCCTGCATCACCTCTTCGCCGAGGTGATCGACAATTCCATGGACGAGGCGGTGGCGGGCCATGCCAGCTACATCGAGGTGGAACTGGAAGAGACCGGCCACCTCGTCATCACCGACAACGGCCGCGGCATCCCGGTGGACCCGCACCCGAAATTTCCCGGCAAATCCGCCCTCGAAGTGATCATGACCACGCTGCATGCGGGCGGCAAGTTCGACTCGAAGGTCTACGAGACCTCGGGCGGCCTGCACGGTGTCGGCATCTCCGTGGTCAACGCCCTGTCCGACATCCTCGAAGTCGAGGTGGCCCGCAGCCAGGTTCTCTATCGCCAAACCTTTTCGCGGGGCCATGTCCAGGGGCCCCTGGAGACGGTGGGCCGGGTGCAGAACCGGCGCGGCACGCGGGTGCGCTTTCACCCCGATGCGCAGATCTTCGGGGCGCTGAAATTCGATCCGCGCCGGCTGTTCAAGATGGCGCGCTCCAAGGCCTACCTGTTCGGCGGCGTCGAGATCCGCTGGCGCTGCGCGCCCGCGCTGCTGGAAGGCATCGCCGACGTGCCGGCCGAAACCGTGCACCGCTTCCCCGGCGGCCTGCGCGACTATCTCGCCCGCGACCTCGACGGCAAGGAGCTCGTCACCGATGCGGTCTTCGCCGGCAAGGTGACGAAGCCCGGCGGCCACGGCTCCCTCGAATGGGCCGTCGCCTGGATGGTGGTGGAAGACGGAGTCTCGCACTCCTACTGCAACACGATTCCCACCGCCGAGGGCGGCACCCACGAGAGCGGCCTGCGCGTCGCCCTGCTGCGGGCCCTGCGCGAGCATGCCGAGCGCGTCGGCCAGGCCAAGCGGATGACCTCGGTCACTACCGACGACGTGATGGCGACCTGCGCCTCGATGCTCTCGGTCTTCATCCGCGAGCCCGAGTTTCAGGGCCAGACCAAGGACAAGCTCGCCACGGTGGAGGCCTCGCGCATCGTCGAGACGGCGATCCGTGATGCGTTCGACCACTGGCTCGCCGCCTCCCCGGCTCAGGCCAACAAGCTCCTCGATTGGGTGATCGACCGGGCCGAGGAGCGCCTGCGCCGGCGCCAGGAGAAAGAGGTCGCGCGCAAATCCGCCACCCGCAAGCTGCGCCTGCCGGGCAAGCTCGCCGATTGCTCGAAGGCGGGTACGGCCGGCTCGGAGATCTTCATCGTCGAGGGCGATTCCGCCGGCGGTTCGGCCAAGCAGGCGCGCGACCGTGCCAGCCAGGCAATCCTGCCCCTGCGTGGTAAGATCCTCAACGTGGCCTCGGCCAGCCGCGACAAGATGGGCGCCAACCAGCTCATCTCCGACCTGACCCAGGCGCTCGGCTGCGGCACCGGCAACGGCTACAGGGGCGAGGACCTTCGCTATGAGAAGGTCATCATCATGACCGACGCGGATGTCGACGGCGCGCATATCGCCTCGCTGCTGATCACCTTCTTCTACCGGCAGATGCCCAAGCTCATCGACAAGGGCCATCTCTACCTCGCGATCCCGCCGCTCTATCGGCTCACCCACGGCGCCAAGACGGTCTATGCCCGTGACGACGCCGACAAGGAGCGGGTGATCAAGACCGTCTTCAAGGGCGGCAAGGTGGAGATCAGCCGCTTCAAGGGCCTCGGCGAGATGATGCCGGCGCAGTTGAAGGAGACCACGATGGATCCGAAGAAGCGCACGCTCCTGCGCGTCGCGGTCCTCGACGAGGCACGGGATTCCACCGGCGATGCCGTGGAGCGCCTGATGGGCAACAAACCGGAAGCTCGCTTCGCCTTCATCTCCGAGCGTGCCGCCTTCGCCGACGAGGCGACACTCGACATCTAAGCACGGGGGCGGGGCGCGAGTTCGGACGATCCGAGCCTAGCCCCCTTCCCGGAGGGATGCGCGCCAACGGAACGCGAGGCGAAAAGTAGCGCCGCGTCTGCTCAGGAGCCGCAGACGCGGCACATCGTGCGACAAGTTCCGGATCACCTTCCGCTGAGAACCGGCTTGATCGGATGTCTCAGCGGATGCTCCTGTCAAAGTGGATCATCCCAAACGTGAAAAACCCGGCCGTGAGGCCGGGTATTTCACGTTCACGATCCTGATGCCGCGCGATCCTCGATGAGGACCGCGCGGCGATCATGGATGATCCTAGTAGGTGCCGAACTTGTAGTTCAGGCCGGCGCGGACGACGGCGAACTCGTCGTCGCGACGACCGGTGCTGATCGAGCGCACAACCGAGTTGTCGGTGGTGTCGATGATGAAGGCGCCCTGGTTGCGGGTGCCGCGATCGAGGTTCACGTACAGGCCTTCGACCTTCAGCGTCACAGCGGAAGCGCGGAAGAAGTTGAAGAACGACTCGGTGGGGAGAGCGTATTCGATACCACCGCCGACAGCGTAACCGGTGCGGAAGTCGTCGTTGCCCTTGAAGCCGCCGAAGCTACGCTCGGTGCTGCCAGCGCCGTAGGCGAAACCACCGGTGCCGTACACGAGGGTGCGGTCGAAGGCGTAGCCGAGGCGACCGCGGACGGTGCCGAAGAAGTCGAGGCTGGAGAGACCGCGCGGGTCGTTGATGGCGAAGCCCGGAGCGGCGACGACACCCGAGTCACGACGCTTGGCGCCGAAATCGAGGTACTGGGCATCGGCTTCGATACCGACAACCACACCCGAACCCGGGGTGAACTGGTAGTTGTAGCCGATCTGCGCGCCGCCGGAGAAGCCGTCCTGGCTATCCTTGCTGAAGGTGGCGATCTGCGGGGTACCAGCAGCGGTGAAGCGGCTCGGCACGGCGAAGGAGTTCGGGCCTTCCTTGCCGGTGTCGAAAGCGTAACCGGCGTTGATACCGGCGTAGAAGCCCGTCCACGTGAAGACCGGGACCGGAACGAAGACCGGCGGAGCGGCGCGACGGGGAAGGTCGGCGGCCGAAGCGACAGCGGTCAGGCCGGCGAGAACGGTCGTAGCGAGAAGCAGTCTTTTCATTGTGTGTCTGGTCCTGATGGGCATTAAGCCTAGGTGCTTGTAGGCTCGGACGGGCGTGAGGTCTGTCGCATTCCTGCAACAACATCCACCGAATACAGCGCTAGCCGTCAACGAAGGGTAAAGGTTAGGCGCAGGTGAGGAATGAGAGGCCAGTGACGTGCTCTGGCGCACTTCCGGCGCCGTCCCAACCCACCTCGATGGTGATCCAGATCACGCCACCGTGACGACCAGTTTCCACTTCCCGCAAGCATTCATTAAGCGGAACAATTCTGCATCATGCGAGTTAGGAACAACTTTTTGTCCTGGCTCGCGATGCGAAGATTGCCCGCATGAAGGGCGATGGGAAGGCGTCGGCCCATCGTCACGGTCAGGCAATCAAATGCAGGCAACAGGACGTTAAGTGCGCCCCGTGATCCCGTGGTCGCGTATCCAAAGCCGGGATTCAGCCCGCTGCGGCATTCGCCGGCCCCGTCGCGGCTGACTCAATTCTGGTGACCCGGCCGCTTGCTCAAGACGAACCCGAGCCATTCGGCGAGCAGCGCATCATCGCAGGACGGCCGCTCTGCCATGGGCGATTGCGAGCTTCCTCGTCGTGACGGTGACCGCACGGTCGGCGGGAGCGCCCGTGGAGCCGATGGCGACGGGCTTTCATCGCTGGAGGCGGCAGGTCTTCCGCCGATGCCCGGCGGGCATCCTCGATCGAAGCCATGACCCTGAAGGCTTCGCTGATCGCCGCGCCGACGGCGCGATGCGCCGCCGGGGAGGGACCGATAGGCTCTATCGCCCGGCCGTGACCCAGAGTTCACCCTTGCCGAGGGTGGCGAGATCGCCGGAATAGCGCGTGAGCGCACCGGCGGCGAGGTCGGCATGGGCGGGGCTGAGGGCCCGCAGGGACCGGGCGAGCAGACGCAGGAACACGAGATCGTGCGTTCCCGTCTCGACGAAGCTCGGGCTCAGGGCTCCGTGTCCGCCGGCGAGGATCGTCCCGCGCCGCATGCCGTAGCCGGGATGGTCGCCCACCGAGAGGGCCGCGATCGTGCCCGCGATCATCCGCGATCCGGCATGGGCGCCGGCAGCGCCGACCAGGATCAACCCGCGCCGCATACGGTCGCCGAGGTAATCGCCGGCCGATCCGCGGATCACCAGCGTGGCGCCGTCGAGCCCGGCCTTGGCGGCGTAAACCGCGCCGCCGGCATGATCGCCGGCATCACCCTCGATGGTGATCGTCCCGCCCTTGGCACCGGATCCGGCATAAGGCCCGGCCGATCCCGTAACCGTCACCGATCCCGACGCCATGCCGGCGCCGAGGCGCTGACCGACATCGCCGACGACGCGGATCGAGCCGCCGCTGAGCGAGGCACCGACACTGTCGAAGCGGGACGAGCCGCCTTCGATGGTCAGGCTGTCGGAGCCGTCGAGGCTGATGGCGAAGATGTCGCCCAACGTCAGGCCGCGTCGGCTGGTGCCGATGGGAAGCCTGGCCGCTTCGGCCTCGGAGAGGCCGCTCAGGGAAAGCGGATTCACGTGGAGGAAATCGAGCCGCTCCGGCGGCTCCTGGCGCAGGGTGAGGGTGCTCATGCCGCTCCAGCCTCGCTCGCCGGCTCCTTCGAGAGCAGGTCCTTCAGGTGATAATGGTGGCGGCCGAGATTGCCGCCGTAATTGCCCGCCGTCACCGCCACGAGCCCGTGCGCGGCACCGGCTTCGGTGGAGGCGTGGAGCGCCGCGCGCATGGATTCGGCCACCGAGCGCGAGGTGAGCCCGTCGATGACGATCTCGAGCACCACGCCGACCTCGGCCGCGAGTTCCGAGCCGGCCCGGCCCTTGAGGGTCGGGCAATAAGCGTCGTTGGTGGAGGCCATCATGCCCTTGGTGCGCGCGCCGACCTTCGAGCCGGAACGGACGATGCCGCCGGGGAAGGGCAGGATCACATCCGCCACCGAGCGGGCGGCATCCACCGCGATCTCGGCGACCTTGAGGGTCTCGGCATGATTGCGGCCGAGGAACAGCAGGTTGCCGCCGCCCACCGCGCCGTCCACCGCGCGGACGAAATCCTCGCACAGGAACTCGCCGTCCATCACCGGCACGCGCCAATAGCGCCGCGCCTTGCCGGAGACGGGATCGGTCAGGCGCTTGGCCACCGCGAACCCGTCACCGAAATAGCGGATCGCGCCACCGAGCTTGATCTTGTGCGGCCCGTCGACGCCCGCATAGCAGGCCGTGCCGGGGCAGGTGAGGATGCACTGGCCGACGCGCTTCAGAAGCTGGTCCTTGAGGCCGTTCGGCTCGAAGCCGAACAGCAGCACCCGCACGCCGGGGCGGCCGTCCGGAGTCTCCTCGGGGGAGAGCTCGCAATCGATGCCGGCCTCGGCGCCGCAGCCGATCACCGAGGTGGCGAACCCGGTCATGGTCACGGCGGCGATCATCGCCCATTTGGCGGTGTCGTTGGTGATGATCAGCGCCGTGCCGGCGACGTCGAACGCCTCGGCGAAGGTGTCGATCACCGGGATACCGTTGAGGGTGAGGTCAGTCATGCTCGGTCACCGTACCCACGCGAGGCGTCGTCATCAGGCCCGGCATCATTCTCAAGCTCGACATGCCACGTCCTCGAACACATCGCTCACGGGGAAGGCTTCGTCCGGCACGGTGAAGCTGTCGAGGCCGGCACCGAAGCGGGCGTCGAGATAGGCGTCGGTGCGCGTCTCCATCGCCTTGTCGGATTCCACCGTCAGTTCCAGGGTATGGCCGGCGCGCCAATCGACGATCTCGCCGTCCTCGACGATGACGTGGCCGTCCTTGAGCACCAGCCTGGCGCGGGCGAACATTGCGGTCCGGTTCTTGTCGTCGCGGTAGATCGCGACGTCGGCGCGAGCGCCCTCGCGCAAATGGCCGCGATCGGCGAGGCCGAGGAGCTTGGCCGGGCCGGAACGGGTCAGCTGAGCGATCTCGGAGAAGGTATATTCCCGCTCGATGCCGCACAGGCCGGAGCGCTCGGCGATGACCTTGTGCAGGCCAGCGATCTCGCGGTCGCGCTCCTCCTTGTCCATCAGCAGATGGATGATCCGCGGATATTCAGTGAAGGGACCGCCATTGGGGTGGTCGGTGGTGAGGATGGTGCGCTCGGGGTCGCCCGAGAGCAGCATCAGCTCGAGGCCGATCGCCCATTGCAGGGAGCTGACGGGGCCGCGCGGCTTGTAGAGGAACGGCACGATGCCGCCGCCTTCCGCGTCGCCCGCCGTGATGATCCACTTCTTCGGGTTCGCGCCCTTGCGGCCGGCGAACTGGCGGATGACGTCGAGCGAGATCGTCACCGTCTGTCCGAAGGCGACCTGACCCACGTCGAAGGTGGCGTTGGGGTGTTTCTCCATCGCCTCCGTGATGCGCTCGGCCGCCGAACGGAAACCACCGGTGCCGGGATTGGCCGGATCGACCGCGCCGTAGGCATAGAACTGCGCATGGGCGAAGTGGATGCGCCGGCCTTCCGCCGCCTCCATCGTCGCCACGAAGGAATCGTCGGCGCCAGGAATGCCGAGGTTGTTGGCATGGACGTGCAGCGGATGCGGCACGCCGATCTCCTCCACCGCGTCGAGGAGGGCGTTCATGATCTTGCGGGTGGAGAGACCGTAGACCGGGATCTCCTCGTCGAGGCTGAGATTCAGCATCCCATCCTTGAAGGCCGAGGCGCCGCCCGCGTTGATGCACTTGACGCCGAGACCGCGCGAGGTCGCCACCGAGAGGGCAACGAGGTCCCGCACCGCCGCCTTGCCCTCGCGCTGGCGCAGCAAGTCGAGGAGTTGGTCGTCATTGCCCATCACGGTGAGCGCACCGCGGTCGAGGAGGGGGATGTCGGCGAGTTCGAGCTGGGTCGCCAGCGCATTGGTCGGCGGCATCGCCGGCTCGACGGCGATGGTGTAGCCCATCCGCGCATAGTTCGCGCCGATCCACGCGGCCGAGCCGCCGGCATGGGCGAAGGGATGGCCCTCGGGCGCCGCCTCGCTGACGTAGAGGTCGGGCAGGAGCAAGCGGCTCATCACCACGTTGCCGCCGGCGATGTGCGAATGCACCTCGACGCCGCCCGCCATCACGATGCAGCCGGACGCGTCGATGGTCCGGTCGGGCTTGCGTTCGGAGGCGGCGACGACATGGCCGTCCTCGATCCAGACATCGCCGACGCCGTCGCGGCCGGCGGTGGGATCGACGACCCGGCCGCCCTGGATCAGGATCAGCATGAGGCGCCCTTCTTCTGCGTGAGGCGATTCTGGATGGCGGCGAGTACGGCGGCCGCCGTCAGGTCGGCCGGCGGGCCGGCGGGAGGCGCGTAGGTGATCGCCGCGCGACGCTCGTTCCACAGGGCGCCGCCGGCCGTCTCGCCGGGTACGCCCACCGCGATGACGATCTCGGCGACGTCCCCCGTGGCGTCGGCACTGCCTTCGCCGACGATGGCGATGGTGGGCAGGCTGCCGAGCCAGTCCGGGCGCGGGGCGGGGAGGGAGGCGAGCCACAGGGCGGCATCGACTTCACCGGCCGCCACCTGCCGGGCGCTGTCGAAACGCCAGGGATCGTGTTCGGGCAGGTCGCGGCCAAAGCCCACCCGAGGGGGCTGCCCAGTGGTCCAGGACGCAAGCTGGGTCACGGCGCGGCCCTGGAACCCGTCCGAGACGGAGAGCGCGAAGAAGCGTGTCAGATCATTGAGATCGCGCACCAGCCCCTGCAGCATCTCGACACCGAGATCGCCGAGTTCGGCGGCATCGTAGAGGACGACGCCGTACTGGGCCGTCGTCAGGCGCCGGCCGAGATCGGCATAGGCCGCTTCACCGGAGAGGTTGCCCTTCACGTAGGCGCGCAGATGCGCCACCGAGACGGCGAGACCGCCGGCGGCGGCCGGATAGGAGACATGCCGGGTGGCGCCGTCGCCGGGACCGCCGAGGGAGAGCAGCGTGCGTTCGGAACCGGCGGCGCGGCCGCGCACCGGCGCCGAGGCGGCGATCTCCTGCACGATCGGCCGGTCCCACGGGCGCAGGCCGACGATCAGGACCGCGTCGGCCCGGCCGATCGCCTCGGCCGGCGTGGTGTTGAGATTGCCGAACTGGCTGAGGGGGCCGAGCTCCGCATAGAGGCCGTCACCGCCGACGGGATCGACGGAGGCACCGATGAGTCCGGCCAGATGATAGGCCGCCCGCACCGCGCTCGTATCCGCACTCAATCCCGTGACGATCGGAGTCTTCGCTGCGGCGAGGAGCGTGGCTGCGGCCTCCACCGCTGCGCTCACGTCCGCCGCACCACCCTTTACCCAGGCAGCCATGCCTACACCTTGGAGAACGAGGGCCCGGCACGCGCTGTGTTCAGCGTCGCACACGGCGGGACTGCGCCAGTCCATTCCTAGTGGGCCGGCACGTTTGCATTGCGGAGGCGCCGCAAGCAACCCCCCAACGACCGCCGCCGCCTCCCTTCTGCCGTGCCTCCCCGGCGTACGCCGGAGCCCCGCCCTGCGGAAGCCCGACGATTGATGGTATGGCGACGCTTGCGACCGATCCGCCCTCCGTGGGAGAAGCCCGCGCCGGCGAGCGTCATGCCGTCGCCATTCCGGTCAGGCCTCACCGGGGGCGGACGGGCGCGTGGCCCGCGCGGCGCAGGGATGAAGGCGTATTGCGATGAAAGGGGTCGACGTGGACCAGATCCCGGATCAACGGCCGGCCGAGACGGCGGGACAGGCCCGTGCGGTGCGGGTGCACGCGCCGGCGCGGCTTCACTTCGGCTTCCTCGATCTGCACGGGGGGCTCGGCCGGCGCTTCGGCAGCATCGGGCTCGCCGTCGACGCCCCCTCCATCGACCTCACCGCATGGGCAGCCCCCGCCCTCGACGTGGTCGGGCCGGAAGCGGCCCGCGCCCGCAGCTATGCCGAGGCCGCGTCACGCCATCTCGGCCTTCGGGGAGCGGCCTCCATCCGGGTGGACGAGGCGATCCCGGCCCATGCCGGATTCGGCTCGGGCACGCAGCTCGCCCTCAGCGTGGCGGCGGCGCTCGCCGCCCTCGACGGCCGCCCCTTCTCGCCCGACGCCTTCGCCGACGCCCTCGATCGCGGCAACCGCTCGGGCGTGGGCCTGGCCGCCTTCACCCAGGGCGGCCTCATCGTGGATGGCGGCCGCGACGCCAGCAACGGCCCGCCGCCGCTAATCGCCCGCCTCGCCTATCCGGAGGCGTGGCGGATCGTGCTGATTCTCGACGAGAGCATGACCGGCGTGCATGGCACCCGCGAGGTCGAGGCGTTTCGCGATCTGCCGCGCTTTCCCGAGGAGCAGGCGGCCGCGATCTGCCGGATCGTACTGATGCAGGTTCTGCCGGCGGTGGCCACCGCCGAACCGGACGGTTTCGGCGCCGGCATCACCACCATCCAGCGTCTCATCGGCGATCACTTCGCACCTCACCAGGGTGGGCGCTACGCCAGCCCCGCCGTGGCCGAGGCGCTCGCCGCCATCGCCGCCCAGGGGATCACCGGCTACGGCCAGAGTTCGTGGGGGCCGACGGGCTTCGCCCTGGTGCCGTCCGAGGCGGAGGCACGCGCCCTCGTGGCGTCCCTCGACCGGCCCGGCCCCTTGCGTTTCGTGATCGCGCGCGGTCGCAATACGGGCGCCTCGGTCACGCCACTTTAAGACACCAAGCGCATCAGCGACGCTTGACGCAGCCGGCCCGTCCGGTTCCGACAATACACATGCGAGAGGCGGCGCCGCGATGGTGCCGGACACTTGCGGAGGGAGAGACACGATGGCCCGCTCGATTCTGCATATGCTGACGCCGCTCAAGCACATGAGCCCGTTCGACGTGAACATGGCAGTGGACGCGGGTTTCGAGACGATCGCGACCTATACCGACGTGACCCTGCCGGACGTGACCTCCCTGGTGCAGGATTCGATCTTCTCCCGCTCCCCGCAGGATGGCACCCGCACGACCATCTTCATCGGCGGCAAGAACGCCGAGGACGCCCTCGACATGATGGACCGGGCGAAGAAAGCCCTGGTGCCGCCGTTTGCCAACCACATCGTCGCCGACCCGGCCGGCTCCTTCACCACCGGTGCCGCCATGGTCGCCGAAGTGACCCGCGCCCTGAAGGCCAAGTTCGGCACCGACCTGAAGGGCAAGCGCATCGTCATCTTCGGCGGGGCCGGCGTCGTCGCCTACGTGGCGGCGGTGATCGGCGCGTTGGAAGGCGCCAAGTCCGTCCTCGTCGGGCATGACGGCGAGGAGCGCGTCTCGAAGATCGCCTTCACGATGAAATGGCGCTTCGGCATCGATGTCGGTGCCGTCGACGGCTCCACCGCCGACGCGCGCCGCGCCGCCATCGCCGAGGCCGACGTGATCCTCTCGGCCGGCCCGGCCGGCGTCCCGATCCTGTCGGCGACGGATCTCGAATCCGCCCCGAAGCTCCTCGTCGCCTCCGACGTGAACGCGGTGCCGCCCGCCGGCATCGCCGGGATCGACGTCAACGCCAAGGACGTGGCCCTGCCCACCGGCAAGGGCATCGGCATCGGCGCGCTGGCGGTCGGCAACGTCAAGTACCAGACCCAGTCCCGCCTGTTCCGCCAGATCCTCGCCGCCAGTGAGCCCCTCTGCCTCGACTTCCGCGACGCCTACAAGGTCGCCGTCGAGGTGGCCGGCTGACGGGCGCTCACGAGCCCGCTCGATCCCGCCCATGATCTCATCCTGAGGTGCCCGCGAAAGCGGGCCTCGAAGGAGGCCTCCAGCCCCCGCCGAGGGAACTGGAACCCTCCTTCGAGGCCTTCGCTTCGCTCGTCACCTCAGGATGAGGCAGGATGGTGGGAGCAGCGTAGGAGTGATCCGAAGCGATCGCCGCGATGGCAGCATCATCCGAACGGCTTTCGCCCCGGGGCGACGCGATCCTCATCGCCGCCCAGTCCGGGCGCGCCCTGGCGCAGGCCGCGCGCCGGGCAGGCCTGCGCCCCTACGTCCTCGACCTCTTCGGCGATGCCGACACCCTCGCCCTCGCCGAAGGCTATCGCCCCGCCGAGGGCCGCTTCGGCGACGGGCTGGCGGGGGAGGGCGTGCTCGCGGGGCTCGATGCCCTGGCCGCCATGGCGGACAGGCCACCGATCGGCATCGTGCTCGGCAGCGGCTTCGAGAATGCGCCCGACCTGATGGCGAGGATCGGCCGGCGCCATCGGCTCCTCGGCGCCACGGCGGAATCGGTCCGGGTACTGAAGGATCCGCTCGCCTTCGCCGCCCTCTGCGCCCGCCTCGCGATCCCGCATCCGGCGGTGACGCGGGAGGCCGTGACGGATCGGTCGGACTGGCTCCTCAAGCGCTCCGGCGGGTCCGGCGGCAGCCATATCCGTCCCGCCGGCGCGGGGAGGGCACCGCCGGGCGCCTATTTTCAGGGGCGGGTCGACGGCAGGGCCGGCGCGGTCGCTTTTCTCGCCGATGGGCGCGGGGCGGTAATCCTCGGAGTGACCGAGCAGTGGAGCGCGCCGTCTCCCTTACGCCCCTTCCGCTATGCCGGGGCGCTGGAACGCGCGGCCCACGAGGCGCCGATCCTGTCGGCCGCGACCTTCTCCCAGGTGAAGGCCGCCATCGCCGGGCTCGTCGCGGAAACCGGGCTCGTCGGGCTCGCCAGCGCCGATCTCCTCGTCTCGGGCGAGGGATGGTGGCTCACTGAAATCAACCCGCGCCCGGGGGCCACCCTCGACGTCCTCGACCGCCGCGACACGCCGCTCCTGGCCGCGCATATCGACGCGAGCCTCGGCGTTTTGCCGCGAATCGAACCCGCACCAGTGGATGCGGCGGCCACGGAAATCTGTTACGCGGCAGCCGGCTACGCGCCGATGCCGCCCCTCGACTGGCCGGATTTCGTTCGCGACCGCCCACAATCCGGCACCTGCGTGCCACGCGATGCTCCCCTCTGCACCGTGTTCGCCGCAGGCCCGGACTCGGCCGCCACCCGAGACCTATTGCGCGTCCGGGCCGCCACCCTGCGGACCCTGCTCGCCACGACGGAGGAAGCCCGATGACCACCCATCCCCCCGCCACGCTCCGGACCACGCCGAGCCTGAACGCCCTCGGCAATCCCCTCGTGGAGAAGCTGGTGGCCGATGCCGAGGCCCTGCGCCTTGCCGTCACCACGGAGAACGGCGCGCGCATGGTCGATGCCGGCGCCACCGTGCGCGGCTCCATCGAGGCCGGACGGCGCATCGCCGAGATCTGCCTCGGCGGCCTCGGCACCGTGTCGATCGTCCCCACCGGGCCGATCGCGGCCTGGCCCTATTCCGTGGTGGTGCATTCCGCCGACCCGGTGCTCGCCTGCCTCGGCAGCCAGTATGCCGGCTGGTCGCTGGCCGACGAGACCGGCGATTCCGGCTTCTTCGCCCTCGGTTCCGGCCCCGGCCGCGCCATCTCGGTGGTGGAAGACCTCTACACCGAGCTCGGCTACCGCGATTCTGCCAGCCGGACCGCCCTGGTGCTCGAAGCCGCGGGCGGACCGCCTGCCTCCGTCATCGCCAAGGTCGCCGAGGCCTGCGGCCTGTCGGCAGACGCGCTGACCTTCATCTACGCGCCGACACAGTCGCTGGCCGGCTCGACCCAGGTCGTCGCCCGCGTGCTGGAAGTCGCCCTGCACAAGGCCCACACCGTGGGCTTCGACCTGCACAAGATCGTGGACGGCATCGGCTCGGCCCCGCTCTCGCCGCAGCATCCCGACTTCATCCAGGCCATGGGCCGCACCAACGACGCCATCATCTATGGCGGCCGGGTGCAGCTCTTCGTCGAGGCCGACGAGGCGGATGCCAAGCAGCTCGCCGAGCAGCTGCCCTCCACCACCTCCGCCGATCACGGCTCCCCCTTCGCCGACATCTTCGGCCGGGTGAACGGCGATTTCTACAAGATCGACGGTGCGCTCTTCAGCCCGGCCGAGGTCATTGTCACCTCGGTGACCACCGGCAAGAGTTTTCGCGGTGGCCGGTTGATGCCGGAACTGGTGGAAGCGTCGTTCAGCTGAGGCCCATCACGCAACCCTCCCCCCTCTGCGGGGGAGGGTGGTCGCGGAGCGACCGGGAGAGGGGAAGCCCTGTCCGGAACCGGCGCTCCCCTCTCCCGACCCGCTTCGCGGGCCACCCTCTCCCGCAAGGGGGAGAGGGATCGACGTCGAGGTTGCGAACAACATGCGCATCGGGCTCGCGGCCGATAACGGCAATTGGCACAAGGCACGTCTGAAGGCCGCCCTGGAACATCTCGGCGCCGAGCCGGTGCTGTTCTCGCTCGCCGACGTGGCGGTGGTCACCGGCGCGGGCGAGCCGCTCCGGGTACCGGGCTTCGCGGACGGCCTGCCCGATGGCGTCCTCCTGCGCACCATCGCCGGGGGCACCTTCGAGGCCACCACCATGCGGCTCGGCGTGCTCCACGCCCTCGTGGCCTCCGGGGTCACGGTGTGGAACTCGCCCGGCGCCATCGAGCGCTCGGTGGACAAGGCCATGACGAGCCTCCTCGTCGCCAGGGCCGGCCTGCCCACCCCCGACACCTTCGTCTTCTCCAGCCGCGAGGCCGCCGCCGCCTGCGTCGCCCGCGAGGCGGGACCGGGCCGGCCGCTGGTGCTCAAGCCGCTCTTCGGCTCGCAGGGCGAGGGCTTGCAGCTCATCACGCAGCCGGAAGACCTGCCCGGCGAGGACGCCGTGTCGCGGGTCTACTATCTCCAGCGCTACATCGCGCGGAACGACGGCCTCTGGCGCGATTACCGCGTCTTCGTCTGCGAGGGTCGGGCCATAGCCGCCATGATCCGCGAGGGTGACGGCTGGATCACCAACGTCCATCGCGGGGGCCGGCCCCTGCCCTGGGCGATGCCGGCGCAGGCCGCCGAACTCGCCGAGCGTGCGGCGGCCGCCATCGGCGTCGATTACACCGGCATCGACCTCGTGGAGGACGGGGAGGGCGGCTACCTTGTCCTCGAAGTCAATTCCATGCCGGCCTGGTCGGGCCTGCAGCAGGTCACCGAGGTCGACGTCGCGGCGGCCGTGGCCCGGGGCTTCCTCAACGCCGTGCGGGCGGCAAGGCCCCCTCGGCTCCTGGCGGCACTGGGATGAGCGGGCTTTCGCCGGAGGCGATCGCCGTGGCCTACCGGGCATGCTGCCTTGCCGAACTCGATGCCCTGAAACCCGGCAACGTCCATGTCTTCGGCGACGGCCACCGCATGGCGGTAGCGGATTTCGTCACGAGCGCCGAGATCTCCGCCCCCCATCTGGCGGAACCCGGCGCGCGGGTCGGCCGGCGCGTGCGTACCGCTATGGAGGCGACGCTCCACGCGGTGGGCCAGAACACCAATCTCGGCATTCTCCTCCTCTGCGCGCCCCTGGCGCTGGCCGCCGAACGCGGCGGCCCTCTGCGCACGGGGCTGAGCCACGTTCTCGATACCCTCGACGCCACCGATGCGGCCGACGTCTTCGCAGCGATTCGCGCCGCCAATCCCGGCGGCCTCGGACGGGCCGAACGCCACGACGTGACCGGAGCGGAAGCGCCGGCCAGCCTCGTCGCGGCCATGGCGGAAGCGGCCCCGCGCGACCGGATCGCCCGCGCCTACGTCACCGGTTTTGCCGACATCTTCGGCATCGGCCTGCCCGCCCTTGCGGCGGCACGCGGCAAGGGCCTCACGCCCCCCTGGAGCACGACGGCGGTGTTCCTCGGCTACCTCGCGGCCGTTCCCGACAGCCATGTGGCGCGCAAGCACGGGGCGGACAGCGCCAACGCCCTGCGCACCGAGGCGGCGGAGCTTCTCGCCCTCGATCTCGCCACCCGCCCCGTGGCCGAACTCCTGGCGCGGGACCGCGCGTGGAAGGACCGGAACCTCAATCCGGGCACCAGCGCGGATATGACGGTGGCCACCCTCTTCGTCGACCGATTACTGGCGGGCGGAGCGTAAAGCCCATGAATCCGGCGGCCCGGCCGGTGCGAGGCGCGCCATAATCTGCGCCGCGACATGTTCAACCCCCCGTTCGGCAAAGATTTTGCTCGAATCCGCCCCCCCTGCAGGGTTGTTCCGGTTGAGCCCCCAGAGTAGGGTCCGCGCCGCGATCCGGGCAAACCGGTCCGGTCCCATTGGGGCTGGACGCCGTGAACAAGGATGGCTTTCGGCCGCGCCAAACTACGGGGCGGTCATGCTTTTTCAAGACTCCTGGGAGAAACCCCACATGGCGAAGATCAACAAAGTTCTGGTCGGCGAGGCTCTCGTCGGCGATGGCAACGAGGTCGCCCACATCGATCTCATCATCGGACCGCGCGGTTCGCCGGCCGAGACGGCTTTCTGCAACGGCCTCGTGAACAACAAGCACGGCTTCACCAGCCTGCTCGCGGTCATCGCGCCGAACCTGCCCTGCAAGCCGAACACCCTGATGTTCAATAAGGTCACCATCAACGACGCCCGTCAGGCCGTCCAGATGTTCGGCCCCGCCCAGTACGGCGTTGCCAAGGCCGTGCAGGACGCCGTTGCCGAAGGCATCATCCCCGCTGACGAAGCCGACGACCTGTTCATCCTGGTCGGCGTGTTCATCCACTGGGAAGCGGCCGACGACGCCAAGATCCAGAAGTACAACTACGACGCCGTGAAGCTGTCGATCCAGCGCGCCGTCAAGGGCGAGCCCACCGCCGCTCAGGCCACCGAGCAGCGCAACTCCGCTTCGCACCCCTTCGCGTCGAACGCTTAGATCGGGGACAGTCCTGGGCAGAGCGCGCCTCCGCCCGCACCGCGGGGCCTGCTCCAGCGACTGGCTTCCATCTTCCTCGGACGATGAAACATGAAACGAGGCGGCTCCGGCCGCCTCGTTTTTTTGTGTCTCCGGCCCGCTACGTCCGTAAGGTCCCGTCGTGGATCGCGGACGCCACCAAAGCGCCCGTGACGCCGATCCGCTCCAGGGCGGCGACATCCGCCGGTCCGCGCACCCCACCCGCCGCGTAGAGCCGCGTCGCGGGGCTGATCTCTCGGATCTCGGACAGGCGGTCGAGGTCCGGCCCGGTCCCGGCACCGACCCGGCTCAGGGTCATCACGATGACCTCGGAGGGCCAGTGCGCCGGCTCGTCATGGAGTTCCGCCGGTCCCATCCGCTCCGCGCCCCGGCTGTCGAGGGAGAAGACCGCGCGGTCTCCCAACGCCCGCACCAGGGCGGCATCGTGCTGGCTCTCGCTGCCGATCACCGGGCGGCCCAAACCCTCCGCCAGGAATGCATCGACGCCGGGGCCGCCCGAGAATCCCGCATCGACCCAGAGCTGGACGCCCGGACAGGCGCGAGCGACCTGCGTGAGACTGCCGAGATCGGGGGGCCTGCCGTCGATGATCGCATCGAGATCGGCGACATAGAGGATGCGCGCCGCGATCGCGGCCACGAGCCCCTGCGCAACGTCCCCGGGCGACGATCCCTTTGCCAAGGGCGTCACGATCGGGGCATAGGAGGCGCGATCCCCGGCCCTCGCCCGCACCACCTCTCCGTGGCGCAGGTCGATCACCGGAACGATCCGAAACCCGTCCTTCATCCCGTTCCTCCCTGTACGGATCTGCCCGTGACGCCTGCCGCATCCACGCACAACCCGGTGATCGGCTGGGATCTCGGGGGGGTCCATGTCAAGGCGGCCCTGGTTCGCGGCGACCGTGTCGAGGCGGTGGTGCAGGCGCCCTGCCGCCTCTGGCGCGGCCTGCCTGCCCTCGACGAGACGTTTTCGCAGCTGCCCGACTGGGCGCGCGGAGAGGCCGACCACGTCGTCACGATGACCGGTGAACTCACTGACTGCTTCTCGGACCGCACCGACGGCGTAGCGCAGCTCTCCGCCTGGGCAAGCGCGAATCTTGCCGGTTCAGTCAGAATCTATGGCGGCCGGGCCGGGCTTCTCTCACCCGGCGAGGCGACGGGCGCCGCCCTCGACGTGGCCTCGGCCAACTGGCACGCCACGGCGGCCCTGGTCGGCCGCCACGCGGCGAACGCGCTCCTCGTGGATATCGGCTCCACCACCGCCGACCTGATCCCCATCGTGGACGGCCGCCCCGCCGCCACCGGCTACAGCGATGCCGAGCGCCTGGAGACGGGCGAACTGGTCTATTCCGGCGTGGTGCGCACGCCCGTCCTCGCCTTCACCGCATCGGCACCGTTCAAGGGCCGGCGCACCGGCCTGATGGCCGAGACCTTCGCCACCACGGCCGACGTCTACCGTCTCACCGGCGACCTGCCCGAGGGGGCCGACCAACAGCACAGCGCCGACATGAAGGGCAAATCGATCCCCGAGACCGAGATCCGCCTCGCCCGGATGATCGGCCGCGACCATGCGGAGGGAACTTCGGCCGATTGGCGCGCCCTCGCGGCGCATTTCGCCGAGTGCCAGTTGCGGCCCCTCCACGACGCGGCGGCGATCCTGCTCTCGCGCCCCGACCTCGCGGCCGATGCGCCCCTCGTCGTCTGCGGGGCAGGGCGGTTCCTGGCCGAGCGGCTGGCCCGGCGCCTGGGGCGTTCGGCGGTGGCGCTCACCGACCTCATCGCGCCCTCGCTCGCGGAGGAAGGCGCCGATTGGGCCTCCACCTGCGGCCCGGCGGTGGCCGTGGCCCTTCTGGCCGCCGATCCGACCCTGTCTTGAACCTCGAACGGGAGACCCGCATGAGCGCCACGCACACACTCGCCCGCATCCTCGCCACGCGCTCCGGCGCGGGGATCGAACTGGCTCTCGCCACCGAGAGCGGCCAGACCCTCAAGGTGCTGGCGAGCCAGGACCAGATCGACATGCTGGTGGACGAGTTGGAGGACATCCTCAATTCGCCGGTCGAGCCCGGCGACGACGAGCCGCCGGCAGCGGCGTGACGCGCCGCTCCCCTCAATACGCGTCGCGCGCCTCGCGCTCCTCGTCCCCCAGCAACCCCCGGATCTGATCGAGGCATCCCTGGAGGATATAGGCGGCCGCCAGCATGTCGACGACCTCGCCGCGCTTGGCCCGCGAGGCGTCCGCCGCAATCAGGGCCCGCGTCACCGCCGCCGTGGATAGGCGCTCGTCGCAAAAGAGCACCGGCAGGTCGAGCAGGGGCTTCATGTTGCGCACGAAGGAGCGCGTGGCCTGGACACGCGGCCCTTCGCTGCCGTCCATGTTGAGAGGCAGGCCCATGACGAGGCCGCCGACCTGATGCGTCTCGCACAGGAGGCGCAGGCGCGCGACGTCGGGGGTGAACTTCACCCGGCGGATGGTCTCGAGGGGCGAGGCGATCTGCCGGCCCACATCCGACAGGGCGAGGCCGATCGTCTTGGTGCCGAGATCGATCCCGATGAGGCGCCGGCCGCTTGCGGACGCCGCGACGAACGCCCGGACCTCATCTTCCGTCACGAGACCTGACCCAGGAAGCTGGAGGGCAGGGGCTCGGTGCCCATGCCGAGAATGCCGCGCACGGCGGGACCCTGAAGCCGGCGCAGGAGATCGGGGAGGTCGGCGCCCCCGAACCTCACCGATTCGAGATCGGCACCCATCACCCAGATCTCGTATTCCCGGCGCTCGGCCTCGTCCGTGCCGACGACCACGTCCCAGAACAGGAACTCGCCCGCCTCGGTCTCGCCGAAGAAACAGGCACGTTCGACCACGCTCGGATCGTCGCCCTCCACCTCGAAGCGATGCCCCTCCCGCGTCTCCAGCACCGAGGCGATGCTGTGCGCGATCAGTTCCGAACGGGTGACGAGGTCCGTGCTCTCGGTGGGGCTCGGGACCGCGATGCGGAGGGAGCCGCAAGCGAGGCCGATTCCGCAGTCGAGGCAGAAGCCGCGGTAGCTCTCCGGCAGCGGGAACCCCAGCTCCGTCTCCGCGCGGTCGAGATCGGCCGGAACGGCCTTCGGCCCGGCGGTGAATTCGGCGAACACCGTCTGCCACATGATGTCTATCCCCAACGCGCCCCGATCCTACGTCCGAAGGGGAATAGCCGCGCGGGGAGCGAATGCGCCATAAGCTCGTTAAGGATTTGCTAACGATACGGAGACTGCATGAATCGGCTCGGCCGCCTTTCCCCGATTTTCGGCGCGCTACGATCGGCCGGCAAAGACGGCCACGCCTGGAACGTCGACACCGCGCGCGAGATGCCGTTCCGGCACAAGCTCATGCTGGCTTTGGCGCTCGAGATCCTGGTCCTCGGTTTCCGGCAGTCGGAAACGCTCCGTCAGGATAAGGGGATCGTGGTCGAAGCCCCCTCTCATCCCGGCAACGCCATCGTCTGAGACGACGCTTCCGCCTGCCCCGGCGTTGCGGGGCCGCGAAGCCCGGTGCTATAGCCCGGCCTCTGACGCGCGTTCCGGCGCAGGTCCCGAGGTCCGAAGGCAGCATGTCGGTCGACGCAACCACAGTGAGGCGCATCGCGCATCTGGCGCGTATCGCGGTGAGCGACGAGGAGGTCGCGCCGCTTCAGGGCGAGCTCAACGCCATCCTCGCCTTCGTCGAGCAACTCTCCGAAGTCGATGTGGAGGGCGTGGAGCCGATGACCTCGGTCACGCCGATGGCGATGAAGAAGCGCACCGACGTGGTGACCGACGGGGGACATGCCCGCGACATCGTCTTCAACGCCCCCGAGACCGAGGACCATTACTTCCTCGTCCCGAAAGTGGTCGAGTAGCACCCTCGATTTCGTGATGCGTGCCCGGCTCGGACCGCGCGGCGCCTGAGAATGGCGACGGGGTCCGGCGGGCTTTGAGGACAGCAGGCGGCATGACCCATCTCAACGAACTCACCCTGGCCGAGGCCCGCGACGGGTTGAAGGCCAAGGACTTCTCGGCGACCGACCTCGCCAAGGCCCATCTCTCGGCGATCGAGGCGGCGCGCGGCCTCAATGCCTACCTGCTGGAGACGCCCGAGCGCGCCCTGCAGATGGCGGAGGTCTCCGACGCCAAGATCGCCTCCGGCGAGGCCCGCCCCCTCGAAGGCCTGCCGCTCGGCGTCAAGGATCTGTTCTGCACCCACGGTGTGATCACCACCGCCGGCTCGAAGATCCTCGAGGGCTTCCAGCCGCATTACGAATCGGCCGTGACCCACAATCTGTGGCGCGACGGCGCGGTGATGCTGGGCAAGCTCAACCTCGACGAGTTCGCCATGGGCTCTTCCAACGAGACCTCCGCCTATGGCGACGTGGTCTCGCCCTGGCGCCGTGCCGGCTCGGATACCAAGCTGGTGCCGGGCGGCTCCTCCGGCGGTTCGGCCGCTGCGGTGGCCGCGCATCTGTGTCTCGGCGCCACCGCCACCGATACCGGCGGCTCGATCCGCCAGCCCGCCGCCTTCACCGGCACGGTGGGCATCAAGCCGACCTACGGGCGCTGCTCGCGCTGGGGCACGGTGGCCTATGCCTCGTCCCTCGACCAGGCCGGCCCGATCGCCCGGACGGTGCGCGACTGCGCGATCCTGCTCGGCTCCATGTCCGGGGCGGATGCCCGCGACACCACCTGTGCCGACTTGGCCGTGCCGGATTTCGAGGCGGCCGTGGCGCGGGGCGTGAAGGGCCTCACCATCGGCATCCCGAAGGAATACCGGGTCGAGGGCATGTCCGCCGAGATCCAGGCGCTCTGGGACAAGGGCGCGGCGATGCTGAAGGATGCCGGCGCCACGATCCGCGAGATCTCGCTGCCGCATACGCGCTACGCGCTGCCGGCCTATTACATCGTCGCCCCGGCCGAGGCCTCCTCGAATCTCGCCCGCTACGACGGCGTGCGCTACGGCCTGCGCGTGCCCGGCAAGGACATCGCCGGGATGTACGAGAACACCCGCGCCGCCGGCTTCGGCCGCGAGGTAAAGCGCCGGATCATGATCGGCACCTACGTGCTCTCGGCCGGCTATTACGACGCCTATTACGTCCGGGCCCAGAAGATCCGTACCCTGATCAAGCGCGACTTCGAGGAGGCCTATGCCTCCGGCATCGACGCGATCCTCACCCCCGCCACCCCGTCGGCGGCCTTCGGCATCGGCGAGAAGGGCTCGGGCGACCCTGTCGAGATGTACCTCCAGGACGTGTTCACCATCACGGTGAACATGGCGGGCCTGCCCGGCATCTCGGTGCCGGCCGGCCTCGACGCGCAGGGGCTGCCTCTGGGCCTCCAGCTCATCGGCCGTCCCTTCGACGAGGAGACGCTGTTCGCCGCCGCCCAGGTGATCGAGACGGCGGCCGGACGGACCAGGCTGCCCACCGCGTGGTGGGCATGAAAGCGCGGTCATGACCGTTCCGGTCTATCCGTTCGACGTCTGGATCTGGGCCGCGTTCGATCCCGTCCTGATCGCCATCGCCCTGGTCATGGGCTGGAAGTCGGACCAGTTCGTGAAAGTCATCCTGGTCTCGCTGATGGCTTTCGCGATCTCGGTGCTGGTGTCCTGGGCCGTCACGGCCATCGGCATCCCCTGGCCGGCGCCGGTGAGCCACGACGGGCCGACCTTCTTCCCCATCCGCTGGATGGCGGGCTTCCTGTGGGGCACCCTCGGCTTCATGGCCCACCAGCTCTATCGCCTGCGCGCTTGACCGCGCCGGCCGGTCCTTCCACCTTTCCGGTGCGCCTTCGCGCCGCGCAACACTGAATCCGGGCCATCATGACCGCTGCCGTGAACCCCAAGAAACTCATCAAGGGCGGCCTGCACGACTGGGAGGTCGTGATCGGCATGGAGATCCATGCCCAGGTCACGAGCCGCTCGAAGCTGTTCTCCGGTGCCTCGACGGAATTCGGGGGCGAGCCCAACGACCACGTCTCCCTGGTGGACGCGGCGATGCCCGGCATGCTCCCCGTCATCAATGAGGAATGCGTGGCCCAGGCCGTCCGCACCGGCCTCGGGCTGAAGGCGCAGATCAACCACCGCTCGGTGTTCGACCGGAAGAACTACTTCTACCCGGACCTGCCGCAGGGCTACCAGATCAGCCAGTTCAAGGACCCCATCGTCGGTGAGGGCGAGGTTCTGGTGGACCTGCCCGAGGGCGAAACCATCACGGTGGGCATCGAGCGCCTGCACCTGGAGCAGGATGCCGGCAAGTCCCTGCACGACCAGAACCCGACCCAGAGCTTCGTCGATCTCAACCGTTCGGGCGTCGCCCTGATGGAGATCGTCTCGCGCCCCGACCTGCGCTCGTCGGAGGAGGCGCGTGCCTATGTCACCAAGCTGCGGACCATCCTGCGCTATCTCGGCACCTGCGACGGCGACATGGAGAAGGGAAGCTTGCGCGCCGACGTCAACGTCTCGGTGAGGAAGCCCGGCGACCCGCTCGGCACCCGCTGCGAGATCAAGAACGTCAACTCGATCCGCTTCATCGGGCAGGCGATCGAGGTCGAGGCGCGGCGCCAGATCGCGATCATCGAGGATGGCGGCACCATCTCCCAGGAGACCCGCCTGTTCGATCCGGGCAAGGGCGAGACCCGCTCCATGCGCTCGAAGGAAGAGGCGCACGATTACCGCTACTTCCCCGACCCGGACCTGCTGCCGCTGGAATTCGACCAGGCCTACGTCGATGCCCTGGCCGAAGGTCTGCCGGAACTGCCGGACGCCAAGAAGGCCCGCTTCATCGAATCCTACGGCCTCTCCCCCTACGATGCCGGCGTGCTCATCGCCGAGCGCGCCTCGGCCGATTATTTCGAGGCGGTGGCCAAGGGACGCGACGGCAAGGCCGCGGCGAACTGGGTGATCAACGAGCTGTTCGGCCGCCTCAACAAGGAAGGCCACAGCATCGAGACGAGCCCGGTCTCCGCAGACCAGCTCGGCGCCATCGTCGATCTCATCGGTGAGGGCGTGATCTCGGGCAAGATCGCCAAGGACCTTTTCGAAGTTGTCTGGTCCGAGGGTGGCGACCCGCGCGAGATCGTCGAATCGCGCGGCATGAAGCAGGTGACGGATACCGGCGCCATCGAGGCGGCGGTGGACGAGATCATCGCCAAGAACCCCGACAAGGTTCAGCAGGCCCGCGAGAAGCCGACCCTGCTCGGCTGGTTCGTCGGCCAGACCATGAAGGCCACCGGCGGCAAGGCCAACCCGGCGGCGGTCAACGCGCTGCTGAAGGCGAAGCTCGGGATCGAGTGACCCGCGCCGCCCCGTCTCGGCATGCGCCGGTGGGCACAGGGGTGCTGAGCAACGAGATTTGGTTGGAGCATGAGTGGCCGGCCCCGTGATGTGCCCCGGGACCGGTGGCGGGGCGGGTGCCCGTCGGCCACATGTCTCCCACGTCGATTGGAGGCGTGTCGGTCAGGGGCGAGAACCGCACAGGAGAATCCTGGATGTCCCTCCGGCTCGATCACTCCTCCGTCGAGGAACTCAACCTGGCCCTGCGCCTGTATCGGCGCCTTCTCGTTCGCCTGCCCCTGATCCTCATCTTGGGCTTTGCCGGGGTGATCGGCCTGTCCCGTCTGAGCACGGACCTGTCGCCGCCCTACGGCGTTTATCTCCTCGGGCAAGGCCTGGAGACCTGGGGATTGCTCGGCCTCCTCGCCCTGCTCTTCGCGGAATTCTGGTGGGAGGGCCGCCAGATCGGCAAGGCCCTGAACCATCCGGCCCTGCTGGATGCACCGATTGCGGGGCTGCTGGGCGGCCTCGGCGTGATCGGGGAGCGCGCCGCCGCGATCGGGATGGAGCCCGGATTCTTCCACGGCCCGCTGCGGCCGATCCGCCAGCGCTGACAAGATCTCGGCGCTCGGCGCGCCAGTCTCTCGGGGGCGACTCAACTCCGCGGCTGATCGCGAGAGCATCCAACACTGCGATGATCCGGCGCTATGAAGCCGCTGGTTTCGTGCCGTACGGCACGGGAACTGCCCGTGCTCAAAGTCGACGATCAGTCTGATGCGAAACTCTTGATGGTCTTAAGCCTCAGCCACGTCAGGTGAGGATGATCGATCGGAGGCGGAAGCGGTCGAGTTGGGGCATTTTGCGCATTCGAAGTCGTGCCGCATCGGCCGCTTCTGCGCCCCGGAGACCGCTTCCGTCCCGTGATTCGCGTTTGTGCTGCTCAACGTCCGGGCCGAATTAGTCCCGGATGATCGTCGCAGCATCCTGCTGGGGTGGAGTCATTCCCCTCTCCTGCCTCTAAGTTGGTCGCGATCGACAACCGATCTACGCCTCCTCGTTGCTTGAGCTGTGCTTTGCTCGAGAGCACATGATCAAGGTGCGGCTGGATCGTCCCGACGTCAAGCCCCTATCTCATCTTTCCGGCGACTGTATTCTTTCCCATCCCGTGGCTTCCAAGAAAGCGCTGCCCTTTCAGGTGGTTGGCCAAGCGGTCGGCAAAGGATCGTCCGCGCTCCGGGGCCGGGTTCAGGCAACGCTCCGAAGCGCCACGCCGCCATGAGCAGGCGGCCGGCGCTCGGATGGTCGGCCATGGCGGCGTAGGACCAGGGCGCGGGCGCGATGTTGCCGCGCACGATCTCGATGCGGCCGCGCCACGGGCTGTCGGCGCCGGTGCAGGCCCAGTGCATGATCGGCGCGTCCACGGCGAAGGCATCGACCACGCCCTCGGCCGGAGCGTCGTGAATGCGGCCCTGGTCGGGGATCGGCACGAGGCTGCCAAGGGTCGCCGCCAGGGAATGGTCGACGCCGGGCGATTGGCGACGGATCTCGCGGGTGAAGCTGGCGGCCTGCGCATTGGCGCGGGAAGAGTGGCGCAGGAGCGTCGCCATGCCGGCCACCGCGTCGCTGACGCTAGCGCTTTCGGGCATCGCGGTCAGGTCGTTCTCAACGTCGTCGGTGGATTTCAGCACGTGACCTGACCCAGCCGGGAAGATGCCGACAGACTCGCTCATGGCCATTAAGCGTGGCTGAAACCTTTTCGCGATTCGTGCTCAACTTCGCGCCAATGCTGAAGAAATTTTTACCTTGTCATCGGTGGGATATGCTCCGCCGAGGCATTCGGCGTAGCGGGACGTCTTTCGGTCCATTTCGCCACACGTCAGACGGGTCGGTCTTTCGCGCGGGACGAAAGCGGGCGGGGTCGGGGCTTTCAGCGAGCCGCTGCCCCCGGATCGCGCTCCTGCCCGGAGGCGGAGGATCCGGTGAAACGGTCGCGCAAGGTCTTCCAGAGTTTGCCGCCATGGGCACCGGGCTCCCCTACGGAGACGGTGGCGTTCATGCCGGCCACCAGGGTGACGCTGTCGGGAACCCTCTCGATGCGGATGCGCACGGGGACGCGCTGGGCGAGGCGCACCCAGGTATAGACCGGGTCGACACTGGGCAGGCCCTGCGTGCTCGGCGAGGCGTTGGCGTTGCTGATGCCGAGGGTGATGCTCTCCACCCGGCCGTCGATGAGGGCCGAGTAACCGAGAAGCTCGGCCTTCGCCGCATCGCCCACATGGATATGGGCCAGCTTCGTCTCCTCGAAATAGCCGTCGATCCAGAACGAATCGGTATCGATCACCGCGACGTTGACGGTGCCGGCTTTGGCGTAGTCGCCCGCGCGCAGAAGGAGATTGGTGACGCGCCCGTTCACCGGCGAGCGCACTTCCGTGCGCCCCCGGTTGACCCGGGCCTGATGCAGCTGGGCTTTCGCGGAGGCGAGCGCCGCCTCCGCGATCTTGGCGGTGCCCGCATATTGCTGCTTCTCCTCCACCGAGGTGGAGAGGGTGGTCAGGGCCTCGCGCCGGGCCGCCTGAGTCCGCTTGACCTGAAGGTCGGCCTCGCGGTTCTCCAGCTCGGCCTGGGCGGTGGCGATGGCAATGTCGAAATCCACCGGATCGATGACGTAGAGCACGTCGCCCATGGCCACGTTCTGGTTGTCGGTGACGCGCAGTTCGGAGATTTGGCCGGAGACCTGGGGCGCTACGCTCGCCACCTGCACGCGGACGCGCCCGTCGCGGGTCCAGGGCGCGGTGACGTAGAATTGCCAGACCAGGGCGGCGGCCACGCAGGCACAGGCCAGGATCACCACAGTCGCCAGGAGCCGCACCACGCGCCAGCGCCGGCGCGTGGCGAGGGCCGGCGCGCGCTCACGGGAGGGGGGAGCGTCGGAGAGATCGTCGTCGGCCATTGTCAGGCAAGATCCATGTCGGCGGGACACATTGCTCAGAAGAGAACGATGAGAAGCGCGAGGATGCAGACGAAGATCCCCGCCTCGGCCAGCGGCGGGTTGGCGACGTAGCGGCTGAAGCGGATGCGGCTGAAGCCGAACCGCAGGAGCACCATGAGGGCCAGGGCCGCCAGCACATAGGCGACGAAGGGCGAGATCAGGACGCCGCCGAGATCAATGTCATGCCGCATGGGGCGCCTCCATCAGGCTGGTCGCAGGATGCCGAGGCGGCGCAGGAGGCGGTGCTGGCTCGCCATGACGCCGCCCGCCGTCACGAGGTCGCTGACGAGGCGGGCGATGGCGAGCCGCGTCGGGGCACTCACGGATCGACCGTGCCGGAGGAACGCGCGAACGGACCGGTCGAGCGTCGCCGCGTCCGCCGCCTCCAGTCCCTCCCGCGCCTGCCTTGACGCATCGTTCAGGGCGGGACCGTCGGGGAGGCGGCACAGCTGGGCATGGGCGCGGGCGGCGGCGGATTCGAGGCGGGCGAGGTCGAAGGCGCGGTCCAGGCTCGCCGCGCGGACGGCGCCGCTGCCCGAACTCCATTGCGAGAATTGCAGCAGCCGGTCGCTGTTGAGGCTGGTGCGGGTGGTGGCGTCGCCGCCATCGCCGGCCAGCGCGTCCAGCACCGAATCCCGGGCCGAATCGAGGGCGAAGGCGCGGCGCTGGGCGCGCGAGATCGGCAGCACGATCCGCACCGCGACGAACAGGATGCAAGCCGCCATGGTCACCAGGAACGCGTTCGCGAGGAAGGTCTGCGCGTCGTAGGTCTGCGGATTGGCCGGCGACAGGAGGACCATGAAGAACACGAGCAGGATGAAGCCGATTCCGAAGGTCGGCGGGTTCAGGCTGAGAAAGCACGCCACGAAGATCACCGGCGCGATGGCGATGGCGAGGAGCGGAAAGCCCTGCTCGCCCCCCAGCACGCCGAACAGCACGATCCCGGCGCAGAGGGCCGCGAGCGGCATGCCGATGAGGACGCCGCGGGCGAAGGCCTTCGAATCCGGCGCGATGGCCGAGAGCGAACAGGTCGCCGCCACCTGCACCAGGGCGAAGGACGTGGCGGGCCAGCCGGCGGCGATGAGGAGGAGGGCGGTGGCGCCAAAGGCGATCCCCACCCGCGCCGCGCCGCGAAGGGCCACAGGCATGTCGCGATGCGTCGGAAGGGCGACATCGCGCTTCGGTCGACAGCCGGTGGAGAGGGCGTTCAGACCGTCCTCGGCGAAGGAGACCGCGCGGGCGAAATCGAGGCCGCGCTGGAGCGCCAGGATCTCCAGGGGCTCGATCTCCCAAGGCTCGATCTCCCAAGGCTCGATCTCCCAAGGCTCGATCTCCCAAGGCTCGATATCCCGGGCCTCGCTCGTCCCGCCCCGGATCGCCTCATCCACCAGGGCGCCGAGGCGGTCCGAGGCCGCGTCGGCATCGGAACCTGCCTCAGTCAGGCCGAGGCAGATCCGGCGGGCTTCGGCGACGGCCGCGCTGTCGCGGCCCAGCATCCTGCCGGCGGCGGTGAAGGCGCGGCTCGCCGCCGCCATGGCGTAGAGCGCGGCGATGGCGCTGCGCGCCCCGGCGGCCCGGCGGGCACCGTCATCGAGCTCGCCGCCGATGGCGCTGGCATCGGCACGCATCACCGCGATCTGCCGGATCAGGGCCGCCGCCCGCTCCGAACCGGGATCCGCCTGGGACAGGGTCTCGCGGGCGAAGGCCCGGGTGGCCGAGAGGGCCTCCGAGAGCGGCTTGCGCAGGGTGCGCCACGTGCTCGGCGAGGCCAGTGCATCGTTGATGAAGGTGATGGCGACGATGCCGATGGTGATCGCGGCGACGCGGTCGATGGCGGCCTCGAACACCGCCTGCGGCGTGTCGATATGGGCGACGGCGACGATGGCGACGGTATAGCCCGCGAGCATGGCGCCATAGGCCCGCGTGTCCTGCAGGAAATGGGCGACGAAGACGCAGAGGCCGAGCCAGGTCGCCACGGAGACCAGGAGGAGAACCCGGTCCTGTCCGAACGCACCGATCAGCAGGATCGATATCGCGCCCCCCGCCAGGGTGCCGAGAAAACGGTACAACGCCTTCGACAAGGCCTGGCCGCGTTTGGGCTGGGCCAGGATCGCCACGCAGACGGCGGCCGACGAGGCGCCGGAGAGCTGGAGCCAGAAGGCGGCATAGAGGGCCAGCACCATGGCGAGCCAGATCCGCAGGGCGAAAGCCCAGGCGGAGGGCGCGGGGACGATGCGCTCCATGAGCGAGAGCGCGCGGTCGGCCGGGGAGGGACGTGTTCCGGCGGAAATCCCGCTCACGGACAAGCCCCGCTCACGGAGAGGGCCCGGCCGCCGCCGCATCCGCGGCCTTGGCCGCAACCCGCATCTGCCAAAGGCAGAGGAGGGGCGTCACCACCAGCTCCATCGCCAGGGCACCCAGCATCACCGCCGAGGGCAGGCCGGTGAGGTAGAGGCCCAGCAACCGCGCCAAGCCACCGAGCACGACGACGAGGGTCAGGAAGCGGAACAGGCGCGATTTCGCCTCGATGGCGGGTACGCAGGTCCAGAACAGGATGCCGATGCCCATCAGCAGGCCCGACAGGTAGCGGAAATGGCTGTCGGCGGAGATCTGGGACAGGCTGTCGCCGCCGATTCCTCCAAGCCCGAACAGAATTCCGAAGAGCCCCGACGCCACCGGTATGATCGCGGCCACCGCCACGACCCGCTGCAGCGCCTCGCGCTCCCGCATCGGTCCGTTCCCCTGTGAGCGCCCGGCGGATTCCGCTCCCGCGAGCCGATGTCCAGCGGAATTAGATCAGGCCTTGATCTCCTTCAAGCGCTTGACGCATTTACTGAAATATTGCGGCCATTTCGGCCCCTGCGCTGCCTTGTCGGCCACCGAGAGGGCGCGCCATTCGACACCGCACTTCTTCTGCCGCTCCCGAGCAGCACTCTGCCCGACAGTCAGTTCCTTCGCCGCGGGCTCCGGAGCGGCGGCCACGGGGTCCTTGGCGGACGCAGTCGTCGCGAAACCCAGCACCATCGACGCCGCGACCAACGCGGCTGGAAGAAAACGAAACCGCATGATCGCAACCCCAGGTCTTTGCCCTGCGCTCACGGTGAGGCGCCGGAACCGGCCTCATCACAGCCAGAAGTCGCGTAAAGGGCAAGATCCTTGGCCGTGCCACGGCGCACCGTCCACCGTTCGATGGCGGCGTAGATCCTGCAACCATCCGCCCATCGCCCGGTTTGATCCAGCGATATGAAGCGACCCTGATAGGAGCGGAACGTTTCCCATGGCCGCCGCCACCCAGAAGCCCATCGACCTCTATACCTGGGGCACGCCCAACGGGTGGAAGATCCCCATCATGCTGGAGGAGTGCGGCCTGCCCTACCGGGTGGTGCCGGTGAACATCGGCAAGGGCGACCAGATGGCGCCGGATTTCCTGGCGATCTCACCCAACAACAAGATCCCGGCCATCGTCGACCCGGAAGGTCCGGGGGCCAGTCCGATCACGGTCTTCGAATCGGGGGCGATCCTGCAATATCTCGGACGCAAGACCGGCTGCCTCTACCCCGTCGACGAACGATCCCGAGTGGCGGTGGACGAGTGGCTGTTCTGGCAGGTGGGGGGTTTCGGGCCGATGCTCGGCCAGATGCACCATTTCCGCATCTATGCGGAGGAAAAAATCCCCTACGCTATCGAGCGGTTCTCGGCGGAATCGCACCGCCTCTACGGCGTGCTCGACCGGCGCCTCGCGGACCGCGACTACATCGCCGATGCGTATTCCATCGCTGACATCGCGGTCCTGACCTGGGCAAAGCATCACGAAAAGCAGGGGATCGATCTGACGACCCTGCCGAATGTGCGGCGCTGGCTCGACACCGTCCTGGCGAGGCCCGCCGTGAAACGGGGCCTCGCCGCGATCTGAAGCGTTACTTCTTGGCTTCGACCTGAGGCGCTGCCGCCTTGGCCGTGGGCTTGAGCGCCGGCTTTTGTGCCACCTCGGCAGCCGGAGCGACGGCGGCCTGCTGGTTCACGTCCGGCACCCGGGTCCAGGTCTCCGAGCCGCACAGAACCTTGAGAAGGCATCCGGACACGCTGAGCTCGGAGCCGGATTCCCGCTCCAGGCTGACCTGATAGATCTTGCCCTCGTCGATATTGTAGATGTCGCCCGAGAACTTCTCCTCGTCGGGGGCGAGCCCCTCGATGAGCTGCAGGCCGATGACCGGGCGCAGGCGCTTTTTCGGGTCGGGGTTCTTGGCGTCGGTGCGCGGGGCGCCCGTCTCGGTGGTCGGGGTCTTGAGCCAGACGACCTTGCCGCAGATGTTCGCACTGTTCGCGCCGCAATGATCGATGCGGATCTTGGCGCGACCGTCCTTCGTGAGCCAGGTGCCGGAGGGATCCTTCGACGGGGCCGCGGAGGCGGCGACGAGTCCGGAGAGCAGGAAGGCGGAGGTCAGGGCAATGCGCATGGCTTTTGGTCTCCTGGTGCCTGTGAAGGGCGGCGGCGCATCGGCGGGAGCGTCGCGAAGGGTCGTGAGCCTTGGTGTCGAATTCGTCTGGAGCGACAACACCCCCGCAATCAGGCGATTTTCCGGCAGTGTTGCGCCGGAGCCATGGCCAAACGAATTCCGCTGTGGATGCGCGCCTTTCGTGCTTCGGGTTGAGGCAACGGGGCGTGCCCGCTATAAGCCGCCCGCCGAAGCCGTTTTCGGCCGAGCGAAACCAACCGGACTGATCATGGCCACCGAGCGCACTTTCTCCATCCTGAAGCCCGACGCGACCAAGCGGAACCTCACCGGAGCGGTGAATGCCGTGATCGAGAAGGCGGGCCTGCGCATCGTCGGCCAGCGTCGCATCCAGATGACCCAGGCCCAGGCCGAAAAGTTCTACGAGATCCACAAGGAGCGCCCGTTCTTCGGCGAGCTCGTCTCCTTCATGACCTCGGGCCCCGTGGTCGTGCAGGTGCTCGAGGGCGAGAACGCCGTCGCCGCCTACCGCACCGTGATGGGCGCCACCAACCCGGCCAATGCTGACGAGGGCACCATCCGCAAGACTTTCTCCGAGTCGGTCGGCGAGAACACCGTACACGGTTCGGACAGCGCCGAGAACGCCAAGATCGAGATCGCGCAGTTCTTCCAGGATTCCGACATCGTCGGCTGAGCCCGTTCGGGTTTACGCTTCCGGGCGGGTTTTCGTGGCATCCGCCACGAGAGGCCGCCCGATCTCGTTTGATGGGGCATCGTCTCGGTCGGGAGCCGCGCCACGGAACGATGCCGGGTGTGGCGCGAACGCCCTTGCGCGCGTGTCCTGCCGGGCGTGAAAGGAATTCCCTTAACCGAATCCCTTTCACGGACCCCACATTCCATGCGCTTCATCGTTCCGCGCACCGGCCGGATTCTGCTCGCCGCCGGCCTCATCTCCCTGCTCGCCGCGTGTAACGCGAACAAGGGGACGCCTACGGCCTCCCTCGAAGGCTACACGCCCGATCCGGCGCTGAAGACGGCCTCCGCCGGCAACCTCACCGGTCGTGTGCGCCACGCCTGCACCGTGACACAGTCGCGCCTGCAGAGCGTCCCCGAGGCATCGCTCGTGCGCCCGTGCGGCTGCTACGCCAAGCAGACACTGGCGAGCCTCAACCCGGCCGAGCTCGAATCCTATCGCACCACCGGCTACTTCAACGATTCCGCCCGCGCCAAGGCGCTCTCGGCCCTCGACAGCTGCCAGCTGCCGCGCCCGGCGTAAGCCGTCCGACGAGAGACCTCGGCGGAGCGCCGTCTGCGCCGAGGTCTCGAGACTACAGAAACGTTGCCGGTTCTATCCCGAACCGCGTCGCCAGGCGCTTGATCTGACCGAGGTTGAGATCGCGCTTGCCGCTCAGAATTTCCGACACGACGCCCTGGCTCCCGATCTCAGGCAGGTCACTCTGCTTCACGCCGTTCTGCTCCATGAGCAGCCGCAAGATCTCGGCGGGCGGCACATCCGGCAGTCCGTGATGCGCGCTGTCATAGTCGGCGATGAAACCGCCGAGGAGGCCGAGCACCCCCGCGAGGGGATGATGGTCCTCACCGGCGCCCGCATCGAGAAGGCCGTTCATCACGTCCACCGCAGTCTCGTACTCGGCGTCAGTCCGGATCACGCGAAGCGGCACATGGTCCGAGATGGCCCGAAAATGACCCGCGATCGTATCGACGTCAGCACGGCTCAAGCTCACAGTTTCCATGCATCGTACTCCTTGTGCGTGAAGACGTACCAAACAAATAATTTTTGCGTATCAAAATGGATTGCAGCAATAAGCCGATATTTATTTCCTCCCATGTCAAAGACGTAATAGCCGCGCACTTTATCTACTGTGTTGAACGTCTTCTTGAGCTCAGAAAAATTTGCGAACCCATTCGTCTCTACGATCTTACGCCATGCCTGCAGAGGCGTAGCCGAAGCTGCATGGGAGGCTGCGAATGCGACGAGAGACTTATTCGAAATAACCCGCATGACCATTCGTATCTCAAAATGAGATTCGGCACAACGACTTCATCTCATTTTGAGATACCAGACTGGTCGGCTCGATCTCACCCTGCCGACGGAAGACTGATCAGCGCTCCGTCCGCCGCCGCGATGTCCCGGGCGAAGACCACGCGCCCGTCCTCAAGCCTTGCCCGTCCGCCGGCGATCAGCGCCAGGGCGCGCGGATAGAGCAGATGCTCCTGGACGAGGATGCGCGCCGCGAGGCTGTCGGCATCGTCGCCCGGCAGGACCGGGACGGCGGCCTGGGCCACGATCGGCCCGGCATCGAGTTCGGGCACCACGTAATGCACCGTGCAGCCGTGCAGGCGCACGCCCGCCGCTAGGGCCTGCTCATGGGTGTGGACGCCGCGGAACAGCGGCAGCAGCGAAGGATGGATGTTGATCATCCGTCCGGCCCAGGATTCGACGAAGCCGGCGGAGAAGATCCGCATGAACCCGGCGAGAACCACGAGTTCGATCCCGGCCGCTTCGAGTTCCGCGTTCAGGGCGGCATCGAAGCCTGCCCTGTCGGGATAGGCGCGGTGATCGAGGGCCTTCGTGGCGATCCCGGCGCTCGCGGCATGGGTGAGACCGCCCGCCTCAGGCCGGTTGGAGGCGACGAGAACGATCTCGGCGGGATAATCCGGCGCCTTCGCGGCCTCGATCAGCGAGATCATGTTCGAGCCGCGTCCCGAGATGAGGATTGCGGCCCGCGTCCTGGCGCGCGGGGCCGTCACAGGGCGAGCCGGCCCTGGAACGTCACCGCTTCCGGTCCGCGCTCGGTGATGAGACCGAGGCGGATCGGCGAGGCTCCGGCGGTATCGAGCGCCCGGGTCACCGCCGACACACTCTCCGGCGAGACCACCGCCACCATGCCGATACCGCAATTGAAGGTGCGCAGCATTTCGGATTCGGCGACCTCGCCGACCTTCGAGATCCATCCGAAGACGGGCGGCGGAATGATCGCGTCGAGGTCGATGCTGATGCCGACGCCGTCGGGCAGGACGCGGGGCAGGTTATCAGGAAAGCCGCCGCCGGTGATGTGGGCGAGGGCCTTGATCCCGTCGGTGGCCTTCAGCGCGGCGAGGAGCGGCTTCACATAGATCCGGGTCGGCTCCAGCAGGGCGTCACCGAGCGAGCGCGACGGCTCGAACGGGGCCGGGTCGTCGTAGGAGAGGCCGCTCGCCTCGACGATCCGGCGCACCAGCGAGAACCCGTTGGAATGCACACCCGAGGACGGCAGGCCGAGGACGACGTCGCCGGGGGCGATGCCGGGGCGGGGCAGGAGCTTTCCACGCTCGGCGGCGCCGACGCTGAACCCGGCGAGGTCGTAGTCCGACCCGTCGTAGAGGCCGGGCATCTCGGCGGTCTCGCCACCGATGAGCGCGCAGCCCGCGATGCGGCAGCCCGCCGCGATCCCGCGCACGATGTCGGTGCCGACCCCCGGCACCAGCTTGCCCGTGGCGTAATAGTCGAGGAAGAACAGCGGCTCGGCGCCCTGGACGATGATGTCGTTCACGCACATCGCCACGAGATCGACGCCGATCGTATCGTGACGACCGGTCTCGATGGCGATCTTCACCTTGGTGCCGACGCCGTCATTGGCCGCCACCAGGATCGGGTCGGAGAAGCCGGCGGCCTTGAGGTCGAACAGCCCGCCGAACCCGCCGATCTCGGCATCCGCCCCGGGCCGGCGGGTGGAGCGCACCAGCGGCTTGATCGTCTCGACCATGGCGTTGCCCGCATCGATGTCGACGCCCGCATCCGCGTAGGTCATTCCGTTCCGGCTCTCGCCGTTCTTGCTCTCGGCCGTCATCGGCGCCCCGTCTCGCAATCCACGTCCTGCATGGCCGGCATCGGAATGTCGGCCAAAGTCCTTTGGCTCCTCTAGCCGCTTGCGCCAATCTCGGCGAGTCGTCATCGGGAAATTCGGGATTCGCGCAGTTCCGGCCCTGGAGGGAGCCTAGCATGCGGGACATGAGCGACGAGCGCCATGCCTTGACCGTAGGCACTCCCGTTCCCACTCTCCCGGGCGGCGGACATGACGTGGGGGGACGGCCGATGCGCGGCAGGGCGGTGATCGGACTGGTGGGCCTCGGCGTCGTCGCGCTGCTGCTCTACCTGCTCTCGGGCGTGATGCTGCCCTTCGTGGCGGGTCTGGCGCTCGCCTACCTTCTCGATCCCATGGCCGACAGGCTGCAGCGCTTCGGCCTCGGTCGCCTCTCCGCCTCGCTCCTGATCCTGGCCATGTTCGTCGTCGGGCTCGTGGTGCTGCTGCTGATCGTCGTGCCGCTGGCCGCCAACCAGATTTCGGCGCTCGTGACGACCCTACCCGGCATGATCTCGCGGCTGCAGGGCATCATCGTCGAGCGGGTCGGGCCGCTCATGACGCGGGTCGGCGGCGCGGACGTCCTCAACGATCTGCAATCCTCCGTCGGAACCCTGGTGGGGCAGGGCGGGACCTGGTTCCTGGCCTTCCTCAAGTCGCTGTGGTCCGGCAGCCAGGCGCTGGTCTCCATCGCCTCGCTCCTCGTCGTCACCCCGGTCGTGGCCTTCTACCTCCTCGTCGACTGGGACCGGATGGTCGCCACCGTCGACGGCTGGACGCCGCCGCGCCACCGCACCACGGTGCGGCGCCTGGCCGGCGAGATCGACCGCGCGATCATCGGCTTCGTGCGCGGGCAGACCCTGGTCTGCCTCATCCTGGGGACGTTCTATGCCGTCGGCCTGTTCTTCGTCGGCGTGAATTTCGGCGTGCTGATCGGGATGATCGCGGGCTTTCTCACCTTCATTCCTTATGTCGGCACCCTCGTCGGGTTCCTGCTTTCCGTGGGCGTCGCCCTGGTCCAGTTCTGGCCGACCTCCGATTGGCTCCATATCGGGCTGACCGTCGCCGTATTCGTGGTCGGCCAGTTCTTCGAAGGCAACGTCATCTCGCCCAAGCTCGTGGGCGATTCGGTCGGTCTGCATCCGGTCTGGCTGATGTTCGCGCTCCTGGCCTTCGGCTCGCTGTTCGGCTTCCTCGGCCTGTTGCTCGCCGTCCCCGTCGCGGCCTCCATCGGCGTCATCGTCCGCTTCGCGATTGCGCGTTATCTCCAAAGTCCGCTCTACTATGCCGAAGAACCGATCCTGATTCAGAAGCGCGAGGGATGAGATCGCCGATGCGCGAGGCCGCGCCCCCGAAGCAGCTCGCCTTCGACCTGCCCCTCGATCCGCGCTACGGCCGCGAGGACTTCCTGGTGGGACCGGCCAACGAGGCGGCCTACGGGCTGATCGAAGCCTGGCCGCGCTGGCCCGATACGGTCTGCCTCATCACCGGGCCGTCGGGCAGCGGGAAGAGCCATCTCGCCTCGATCTGGGCGACGCGCTCCCATGCCTGGACCGTCCCGGCCTCAGAGATCACCGCCGATTCGGTCACGCATCTCGTCTCCAACGGCGCCCTGGTGATCGAGGATATCGACCGCCCCGAGGGCCGCGAGGAGGCGGCCTTGTTCCACCTCCTCAACCTCGCCCGCGAGAACGGCAGCCCCGTCCTCATCACGGCGGCGGCGCCGGTGGAGGCGCTCGGCCTCGCCACCGCCGATCTGCGCTCGCGCCTGAGGCTGGCGCCGGGCGCCACGATCCTGCCCCCCGACGACGCACTGATGCGGGCAGTGCTGGTCAAGCTCTTCGTCGACCGCCAGCTCGTGGTCGATCTCAGCGTCGTCGAGGCCATCGCCCTGAGGATCGACCGCTCCCTCGCCAGGGCCAGGGCCGTGGTGGCCGAACTCGACCGCGATGCCCTGAGGCGTGGCCGCCGCATCACCAAGCCGCTGGCCATGTCGGTGCTTGCGGAACTCGGTGTGTCGGACGACGAGGCCGGCGACGACGACGCGCCAGCCTGATCGCCCGCCCATCCCGATTGTCATGGAATTGTCAGACGCGACGGCCCGGCAGCATGCTACGAGGCCACTCGTTCCAGCAGAGTGAGGAGAAGACCTGTTGCCGGAAATGGATTCGGACGCGATCGCCAAGGGGTCGGACGTCGAGGACACGAATGTCGAGGAGCGGAAGATCGCTCCAGCGGCAGACGACGCGTCGGACGCGCCCCGCTCCGGTGACGACGGCCGCGGCTCCGCGGCACCCGAATCCCTGACGCCCAAGCGCCCCGCTGCCCGGCGCCGGCCGGCGGAGGCCGGTCCGGTTCGCTCCGCGACCGTCCGGACACGGACGACGAAGCCCAGCCCCGGAGCGACTCTCCCGGCAGAATCGGCCTCGCTCGACGAGACTCACGAGGCAGAGACGGAATCAGGCTCGATTCTGGCGGAGACGATCATGGCCGACACGGCGACAGAACGAGCGACAGCTGAACCCGTGGCGCGGGAGACCGTGCTCGCCGCCGGCCGCGCCCTGCGCCATTCGCCCGAGCGCTTCGTGAACCGGGAATTGTCCTGGCTGCAGTTCAACCGCCGGGTGCTGGAGGAAGCCTCCAACACCAGCCATCCGTTGCTGGAGCAGCTGCGCTTCCTCTCGATCTCGGCCAACAACCTCGACGAGTTCTTCATGGTCCGCGTGGCGGGGCTGCACGACCAGGTCCGTGCCGGCCTGATCCAGCCGTCGCAGGACGGGCTGAGCCCGGCCGAACAGCTCAGCCGCATCGGTTCCGAAGTCTCCCGCCTCGCCCTCGACCAGCAGCGCCGCTGGCGCGAGTTGCGTGACGACCTGCACGGTGTCGGCGTCGATCTCGTCGAGCCCGGCGACCTCACCCCCGATCACAAGGCCTGGCTGGAGGAGTACTTCCTCAGCCACGTCTTCCCGGTGCTGACGCCGCTCGCCATCGACCCGGCCCATCCGTTCCCGTTCCTGTCGAACCTCGGCTCCAGCATCGCCCTGATGATGGTGCGCCCCCGCGATGGGCGGACCCTGCGCGCCCTGATCCGCCTGCCCGCCGTCCTCGACCGCTTCGTGCGCCTGCCGGAGGTCACGGGGGAATCCACCGCCCGCTTCATCGCCATTGAGCAGGTCATCGTCCTGTTCACCGGCCGCCTGTTCCCGGGCTACTTCGTCAAGGGGCAGGGGGCGTTCCGGGTGATCCGCGATTCCGACCTCGAGATCGAGGAGGAGGCCGAGGATCTCGTCCTGCATTTCGAGAGCGCCCTGAAGCAGCGCCGCCGCGGCGTCGTCATCAGGCTCGAAGTCGAGGCCGGGATGCCGGAGGATCTGCGCGCCTTCGTCGCCGACGAGCTCGAGATCAGCTACGACGCGATCTTCGTGGTCGAGGGCATGCTGGCCCTCAACGAATTGTCACAGATCGTCGGGATCGACCGGCCGGACCTGAAGTTCAAGTCGTACAACCCGCGCTTCCCCGAGCGCATCCGCGAAAGCGGCGGCGACGTCTTCGCCGCCATCCGGCAGAAGGACTTCATCGTCCACCACCCCTACGAATCCTTCGACGCGGTGGTGCAGTTCCTGGCCCAGGCCGCCCGTGACCCCAACGTGGTGGCGATCAAGCAGACGCTCTACCGCACCTCCTCGAACTCGCCGATCGTCGCGGCGCTGGCGGAGGCCGCCGAACTCGGCAAGTCCGTGACCGCGCTGGTGGAGCTGAAGGCGCGCTTCGACGAGGAGGCCAACATCCGCTGGGCCCGCGACCTGGAGAAGGCCGGCGCGCAGGTGGTGTTCGGCTTCATCGAGCTGAAGACCCATGCCAAGCTGTCTATGGTGGTGCGGCGCGAGGGCGACAAGCTCGTGAGCTACTGCCATGTCGGCACCGGCAACTATCACCCGATCACGGCGCGGGTGTACACCGACCTATCGTTCTTCACCGCCGACCCGGCGGTGGCCCGCGACGTCAGCCGCATGTTCAACTACATCACCGGCTATGCCGAACCGGCCGAACTCGAGCGCATGGCGGTCTCGCCGCTGACCCTCAAGCCCCGGCTCCTGGAGAACATCGCGGCTGAAGTGGCCCATGCCAAGGCCGGGCGGCCGGCGGCGATCTGGATCAAGTGCAACTCCCTGGTGGACGGGCAGATCATCGACGCGCTCTACGACGCGTCCCAGGCCGGGGTGCAGATCGACTGCATCGTGCGCGGCATCTGCTGCCTCCGTCCGGGCATTCCCGGTCTGTCGGACACGATCCGGGTGAAATCCATCGTCGGGCGCTTCCTCGAGCACGAGCGGATCTACGCCTTCGGCAACGGGTTCGGCCTACCGCACCCGAAGGCGACGGTATCGATCTCGTCGGCCGACCTGATGACCCGCAATCTTGAACGGCGCGTCGAGGCGCTGTTGCCGATCACTAACCAAACGGTGCATCAGCAGGTGCTGGACCAGATCATGCTCGCCAATCTCCTCGACAACCAGCAGAGCTGGCGTGTACTGGCGTCAGGCGCGAGTGAGCGTGTTCAGCCCTCCGAGGGCGAGGAGCCGTTCAACGCGCATAAGTACTTCATGACGAACCCGAGCCTGTCCGGCCGGGGCAAGTCCTCGAAGAAGTCGAGTCCGCGTGCGCTGAGCCGCAGAGCCCAGCGCTCCTGAGCGGACGACCCCACTAGGAGCCGGTCATGGGCCTCCCTCGTACCAGTCTTGCGCAGAGCGGCCTCGCGCTTCAGGGAGACCGCCGCGTGCAGGATTGCGTGGAGCCGGTGGCGATCATCGACATCGGCTCGAACTCCGTGCGTCTCGTGGCCTATGACGGCCTGAACCGCGCGCCGACGCCGCTCTACAACGAGAAGGTCCTGTGCGGGCTCGGCCGCAACGTGTTCAGCACGGGTCGGCTCAACGAGGAGGCGGTTCGGCGCGCCCTCAGCGCGCTGGGGCGCTTCCGCATCCTCTGCGAGACCATGCGCGTCGGCCGCGTCTTCGTGCTGGCCACGGCCGCCGCGCGCGACGCGCAGAACGGCCCGGAATTCCTCGCTGCGGCGGAGGCCGCCTGCGGCCACCGGATCGAGCTCCTGTCGGGGCGGCGGGAGGCGGAGCTTTCGGCCCTCGGCGTGATCTCAGGTTTCCATACGCCGGACGGAGTCGTCGGCGATCTCGGCGGCGGCTCCCTCGAACTGGTGGACGTGCGCGGCGCCACGGTGGGGCAGGGGGTGACGATGCCGCTCGGCGGTCTCGCTCTCCAGGATCTCTCCGGCGGGTCGGTGAAGAAGGCCCTCAGGATCGCCCGCGAGAACCTCGCGAAGGCAGCCCCCCAGCTGGAGACCCTGCGCGGGCGCAGCTTCTACGCGGTGGGCGGCACCTGGCGCGCTCTGGCCCGCCTGCATCAGGCCGCGCGGGGCTACCCACTCCACGTCATGCACGGCTACAGCATCGAGCCGTCCGACGAACTCAGCTTCCTCGAAGTGGTGGAGCGCACCGACGCCGCCCTGCTTCAGGACGTGGAGGCCGTCTCGGAGGCGCGCCGGCCCCTCCTCGCCTACGGCGCCGTGGTGCTGGAGGAGATCATCCGCGTCGGCCGTCCTCGCGAACTCGCCATCTCGGCCTCCGGCGTGCGCGAGGGACTGCTCTACGAACAACTCGACCGCGACACCCGCCTCACCGACCCGCTCCTCGCGGCGGCGGCGGAACTGAACCGGCTCCGCGCCCGGTCTCCGGGCCACGGCAGCGACCTCATCGCCTGGACAGACCGGTTCGTCGCCACCCTCGACGGGCCGGAGACGGCCGACGAGCGCCGCCTGCGCCACGCCGCCTGCCTCCTCTCGGATATCGGCTGGCGTGCGCATCCCGATTACCGGGGCGAACAGAGCATCAACGTCATCACTCATGCCGCCTTCGTCGGGATCGACCATCCCGGACGGGCCTATCTCGCCCTGGCGGTCTATTTCCGCCACGAGGGCGTCTCGGCGGACAAGGCGAGCCCGATGATGCGTAGCCTCGCCGGTCCGCGCCTGTTCGAGCGAGCCCGCCTCCTCGGCGCCCTCCTGCGTGTCGCTTTCCCGATCTCTGCGGGAATGGAGGGAGCGCTGTCCCGCATGCCCCTGCTTCTGGAGGATCAGCGGGTGACCCTCACGCTGCCGACGGAACTGGCCGCGCTCCCCGGGGACCGCCTGCTCAACCGAGTCCGCGGCCTCGGTCGGGTGCTGGGGCTGGAGGGGCGGATCGTTACCGCCTGATACGGTCGCGGGTTCCTAGCCTCGGCCGTTCGGAGGATTGTCGAGGCCGATGGTCTACGTCTTCGCCGTCCTGACCCTTGCCATCCTTTCATGCCTGTCGGCCCTTGCGGGCTTTCGGGTGGGAGATCTCGACCGGCTTCCGATGCAATGGGACCTGAACGGGCAGCCGACATGGTACGCGCCCACATGGATCGCGCTGGGATTCATCCCGCTGATCGGCGTGATCGTCATGGCGATAGTGGCCGTGAGCCATGGTCCCGGCGGCGACGGGTTCGGTGTCGCCCGACCCATGGTGACGGTCGGAGCCATCCTGATCGCCGCCGAGATCGTCTATCTCTTCATGCTGCGAAGGCACCTCAGCGCCTGATCGACGACGCGGCGCGTCACGCCGGTCTGTCCGCGAAGATCGCTTTCTTGACGATGGCGTGGACGCCCCAATTGCCGTCCACCACCTGGGTGATGCCGAAATCGACGGCGATGGACATGAGCGAGATCGCCTCGTCCTCCGTCAGCCCCTTTGCCTGCATCAGGAAGGACCGCATCTTGCGGAAGGCGTCGCGCATGGCGAGGTCGATGGAGGATTTGGAGAAGATCTCGCTCTGCGCGTCGGGGCCGAGATCGGCGAGGTAGTTCGGATAGCTGAAGCCCGAGAGCACCCAATCCTCAGACGTCTCGATCATCGGGAAATCGAGGGTCTCCAGGGCCGTGCCGGCAAGATCCGCCTTCTTGTGCAGGACGAACTGGAAGGTCCCCGTGAGCGAGCACTCGATGGCGGTGCCGCAGAGTTCGGAATCGCCCTGGCTCGCATGCGGATCGCCCACCGAGAACAGGGCGCCCGGCACCGCGACGGGGTAGTACATCGTCGCGCCCTTGCCGATGCGCCAGTTGTCGATGTTGCCGCCGGTATAGCTCGGGGGAATCGAGTTCACCATGTCGGCCTCCTTGGGCGCGAGGCCCATCGTGCCGAAATGCGGGCGGATCGGCACGCGCACGCCCTTCAGGACGTCGAAATTGCGGCTCGTCTTCGTGTGGTCCACGGGAATGCCCGGATAATCGATGGTGGGATGCGCCACGCCGAACGGATCGGTGACTCCCGGCCAGCGGAAATTATACACCGCCTTCGCCCAGTCGCGGGCGCCGCTCGCATCGACTTCGTAGATGGTGATGACCTCACGCGCCCGGTCGCCGGTGATCATGTCCTTGTAGTGATAGCCCCACCAGGCGGCGGCGTTGCTGCCGAAGCTGCGGCCCTTGAAGGCGGGGTTGGCGCAGGGGCGCGGTGCCACGTCGAGGATGCGCACCTCCAGCACGTCGCCGGGCTCCGCGCCGCGGATCGCCACCGGGCCGGTACAGATGTGGACGCCGAGCCCCCCGCCCGGTCCGAGGGGGCCGGTCTCCGGTCCGGCGCCGCGGCGGGCGACGCCCTTCTTCTCCTTGGTCCAGAGGAACACGCTTTCGGCGCCGGGATCGCCCGTCACCATGCGCTCGGCATCGTCGTTGGCGTGGTGAGTCAGGGTCTCGATGGTGACGTAGTCGCCGGACGCGATCTCGACCTGGGGCTTCAGCAGCTTCGAGAAGTAGCCCCAATGGACGGTCTCGGCGGTGGCCGGCAGGTGGTAATGCGCCGTCTGCCGGATGCCCTTGGCACTCGTCTGCGCCAGTGCGGGGCCGACGAGGGACAGGCCGCCGGCCGCCATCGCCGCCGCGCCCCCGGTGGCGACGAAGCCGCTCTTGAGGAAGGCCCGCCGCTCGGGCGCGAGGTCGCCGAGGAAACGGCGGCGATGCTCGGCGAAATGCGTGCAGTTCGGATCGTCACCACGGCACATTGGAATCTCCCGACCGGCCCTTGATCGGAATCCTGTATGCAATCCGGTGGCCAATTTTCCACGCGCCGGGTCTCAAGGGAAAGTCCCGCCGGGATCCGATGGCCGGCGGGCGAGGATAGACGGGAGAATGGATGGATTTCCGCCAAATCGAGCGAACATTCCCCGACGACGCACGTTGACGGGCGCTGATTTCCAAAATCCCCGAGCGTGTCAGGGAAGCTGGAACGCGTCCTTGGATATCGGAGACACGAACGGCTTCACGCTCCCGGCAGGATTCCGCCGGGGCGATGTTGTCCGTGCGCGTGATCCTCATCCTTCACATCTGTTCTCAGGAGTTCCTCCTTGGCTCAATCCCCTACTCTGAAGCCTGTCGTCGCAACGCCACCGGCCCTCGACGCCCGCCCGGCCCTGTACAATCAGGTCTCCTGGGGCGCGATCTTCGCCGGCGCCGTAGCGGCCCTCGTGGCGCAGATGATCCTCAACATGATCGGCCTCGGCATCGGCCTGTCGACCCTGGATCCCGCCGGCAACGACACCCCGACCGCCGCCAGCCTATCCACCGGCGCCGGCCTATGGTGGGTCGTCTCCGGCATCGTCGCCTCGCTCGCCGGCGGCTTCCTCGCCGGGCGCCTCTCGGGCAAGCCGCTGGCCAGCACCAGCGGTTACCATGGCCTCGTCTCCTGGGCCGTCACCACCCTGGTCATCGTCTACCTGCTCACCTCGGCGGCCGGCGGCCTCATCGGCGGCGCGTTCGGCGGCATTTCGAGCGTGATCGGTGGCGCGGGTTCGGCCATCGGCGGCGCCACCCAGACGGCGGCACAGGCTGCGGCGCCCTCGCTCACCAAGCTGACCAACCCCCTCGACGGCATTGAGAACCAGGTCCGCCAGTCTAGCGGAGGCCAGGATCCCGCAGCCCTGCGTGATGCCGCCTCCCAGGCCGTGCGCGCCTACCTGACGGGCGATGCCGCCCAGCAGGCCCAGGCCGAGACCAAGGCCGCCGATGCCCTGGCCAAGGCGCAGGGGATCTCGCCGGATCAGGCCAAGACCCAGATCCAAGAGTACCGCAAGCAGTACGAGCAGACGGTGGCCGACGCCAAGCAGAAGGCCAAGGTCGCCGCCGAAGCGACCCGCAGCGCCGCTGCGCAGGGCGCCCTCTACGCCGCCCTCGCCCTGATCCTCGGAGGCCTGGCCGCCTTCCTCGGTGGCCGTTTCGGCGCCGTGACCCCGGCCGCCGCCTACGGCGACCGCCGCGTCTGATCCCACCGCTTCTGGGCACATGAACGAAAAAGGCCCCCGAGGAATCGGGGGCCTTTTTCATGGCATCAGCCGTGGAGGACGAGCGACGTCCCGGCTGTCTTTCTATTCGGAGAGGGGCGTCAGACCCGGCTCCACCGATGCGATCGTCGGCTCGACGGCGCTCGCCTGCGCCTCCACCACCGCCGCGGCGGTGACGTTGACGATGCCGCGCGCCGTCACCGACGGCGACAGGATGTGGGCGGGCCGGGCCGGGCCGATCAGCAGCGGCCCCACCGGCAGGGCGTCAGCCAGTACCTTGGAGAACTGGAAGGCGATGTTGGCCGCGTCGAGATTGGGGAAGATCAGGACGTTGGCGGAGCCCTTGAGGGGCGAGCCCGGCAGCACCCGGTCGCGGATCAGGCCGGACAGAGCGGTATCGGCCTGCATCTCGCCATCCACCTGAAGGTCCGGCCGGCGGCCCTGGATCAGACCCAGCGCCGCGCGCATCTTCTGGGCCGAGCGGGAATCGGACTGGCCGAAATCCGAATGGCTGAGGAGGGCGATCTTCGGGGTGAGGCCGAAGCGCGCGACGTGGCCGGCACAGGCCACCGCCACGTCGGCGATCTCCTCGGCGCTGGGATCGGGCCGGACATGAGTGTCGGCGAGGAAGTAGGCGCCTTCCTTGGTGACGATGAGGCTCATGGCGGCGAAATCGAGCACGCCCGGCGCGAGGCCGATCACGTCGCGGATCACCCGCAGGCGCGTCTCGAAGCGGCCCTCCAGGCCGCAAATCAGTGCGTCCGCCTCGCCCCGGCGCACGGCGATGGCGCCGATCACCGTGTTGTTGGTGCGCACCAGGGTGCGCGCGGCATCCGGCGTGATGCCGCGACGGCCGGCGACTTCGAGATAGGTCGCGACATAGTCGCGGTAGCGCGGATCGTCCTCGGGATCGATCAGATCGAAATCGGTGCCCTGCCGGATCGACAGGCCGAAGCGCTTGATCCGGGTCTCGATCACCCGCGGGCGTCCCACCAGGATGGGCCGGGCCACATGATCCTCGACGATGGCCTGGGCGGCGCGCAGCACGCGCTCGTCCTCACCCTCCGCGTAGAGGACGCGCTTGGGGTTCTCCTTCGCCTTGGTGAAGATCGGCTTCATGATAAAACCGGAGCGGTGGACGAAGCGATCGAGACTGTCGGCGTAGGCTTGGATGTTCTCCAGCGGCCGGCCGGCGACGCCCGAATCCATTGCGGCTTGCGCTACGGCGGGGGCGATCCGCAGGATCAGGCGCGGATCGAACGGGCTCGGGATCAGCGAATGCGGGCCGAAGGGCCGGGCTTCGCCGCCATAGGCGCGGGCGACCACGTCGGACGGAGTCTCGCGGGCCAGCGCGGCGATCGCCTTCACGGCAGCCTTCTTCATGTCCTCGTTGATCGAGGTGGCGCCGACATCCAGCGCCCCGCGGAAGATGTAGGGGAAGCACAGGACGTTGTTGACTTGGTTCGGGAAATCCGAGCGCCCGGTACAGATCATCGCGTCGGGACGCTTCGCCTGCGCCAGATCCGGCATGATCTCCGGATAGGGGTTGGCGAGCGCCATGATCAGCGGCTTCTCGGCCATCTTCTCCAGGTATTCCGGCTTCAGGACGCCGCCGGCCGAGAGGCCGATGAACACGTCGGCGCCCGGAATGACCTCGGCCAGCGTCCGGGCCTCGGTCTCCTTGGCGTAGACGTCCTTCCAGCGGTCCATCAGTTCGGCGCGGCCCTTATAGACCACGCCCTTGATGTCGGTGACGGTGATATTCTCGACCCGCGCGCCGAGCGACACCAGCAGGTTGAGGCAGGCGAGCGCCGCAGCGCCCGCGCCCGAGGTGACGATGCGGACGTCGGAGAGCTGCTTGCCGGCGAATTCAAGGGCGTTGAGGACCGCCGCCGCCACGATGATCGCGGTGCCGTGCTGGTCGTCGTGGAAGACCGGGATGTTCATCCGTGCCCGGCACTGCTCCTCGACCTCGAAGCACTCGGGTGCCTTGATGTCCTCGAGATTGATGCCGCCGAAAGTCGGCTCCAGGGAGCAGACCACGTCCACGAGCTTGCCGACGTCGTTCTGGTCCACCTCGATGTCGAACACGTCGATCCCGGCGAACTTCTTGAACAGGACCGCCTTGCCCTCCATCACCGGCTTCGAGGCGAGGGGGCCGATATTGCCGAGGCCGAGCACGGCGGTGCCGTTGGTGAGCACGGCCACGAGGTTCTGGCGGATGGTGAGGGTGGCGGCCTCCTGGGGGTCGTCGTAGATCGCCATGCAGGCCGCGGCGACGCCGGGGGAATAGGCGAGCGCCAGATCGCGCTGGTTGCCCAGCGGCTTCGTCGCCTGGATCTCGAGCTTTCCGGGCCGGGGTAGGCGGTGGTAGACGAGGGCTCCGGATTTGAGATCGTCGGACATGTTGTCGCCCATGAGCCTCACTCCCTTCATCGCGGGCTCTGACGGAGCCGCGGAGCTTTCCCGCCGGTCTTCGGGATGCATTGATTGAAAACTCTGTTGCACCGCTTGCGGAGTGGGCGCAACCCGCACAACGAAACCCGCCTGCACCTCGCCAAAATGGTGAAAACCCATGGTTTCTCCATCGGCTCGTACTCCTATGGCCGTCCGAAAGTGCGGTTCCCGGAAGCTGGGCGGCACCTTACGATCGGCCGGTATTGTTCCATCGCCGACAGGGTCGAGATCCTCCTCGGCGGCGGACACCGCCTCGACTGGGTGACCACCTATCCCTTCGCAGCCATGGCGGGACTCTGGCCGGGGGTGGAGGCGCCGGCCGGTCATCATGCCTCGCGCGGCGACGTGACCATCGGCAGCGACGTCTGGCTCGGCTCCGGCTGCATGATCCTGTCCGGCGTCACCATCGGGCACGGCGCCGTGGTGGGAGCCCATGCCGTCGTCAGCCGGGATGTGCCGCCCTACGCGATCGTCGCCGGCAACCCCGCGCGGGTGATCCGCCACCGCTTCGCTCCGGAGCATGTGTCGGGCCTGCTGGAGACCGCGTGGTGGGACCTGCCCCCCGAGGCGGTGCGCGCTCTGGTGCCCCTGCTCCAGAGCGACCGCATCGGCGATCTCATCGCGGCGGCGCGGGCGGCCAGGACCGGCGGCGTTGCGGGCGGGGCGTGAATCGCTTACCCGAACCCTTCGTCCCGACGCGTCAACGATCACTCGACTCCGATCATCGATTCCCAAGGCAACGCCGATGTCCGACACGCCTCCCGACCGCCTCGCGGTGAACCCGACCAGCCCGTTCTACAACGAGGCGATCCTGGAACGCGGCATCGGCATCCGCTTCAAGGGCGTCGAGAAGACCAATGTCGAGGAATACTGCGTCAGCGAAGGCTGGGTCCGCCTGTCGGCCGGCAAGACCCTCGACCGCGCCGGCAACCCGATGACGGTGAAGCTGAAGGGCCCGGTCGAGCCGTATTTTCGCGACGATTCCAGCGAAGGCTGAGACCGCTCAGCCCGACGCCGTCTCCAGCGGAAACGGCGTCGGCTCCCAGTAGGGCTCGATCTTCGTGCCGCGAATGTTGGCGGCTTCCCAGCCGTGAAGGATTGTTGCGAGGGCGGCCCGGTCTCCCGCGAGGAGCGGGTCGGCAACGGCGAGGATCTTGTTGCGGGTCTGCTGGTATGACGCCGAACTCGCGCATCCGTCCTCCCGGTAATGAGGGAGGAGGTCCTGCAGGATATCTTGAGCACTCGCGAGATGGCCGAGGGCTATGTCGATGATCAGCCGGTCCTCCGGTGCTCCGACCCGGGCGATCTCGAAGTTCTCTCGATAGAACGCGACGAACGCCTTCAGGGTGTCCATTGAGCGCAGGAGCGGCAAAGCCTCGGTCTCGATCACGGATATCATATCAGTGATCGTAGAGGGATCGGACCAGCGCCAGACCGCGTATTGCGATCCGCCCGGTGGGCCAAGCTGCCCGGCACACCAGCCGATGATGCCGAGCATGCCGTCGAGCGGACTGAAGATGTCGAGCATCGACCATTTCAGGTAAAACGCATCGGGATCGGATGTATCATCCACCATGATACGCAGGGCGACGTGATGCACGGGCCTGATCCAGAGATCGCGACTGCCGACATGGACGATGTCGGCATGACGATCCAGCAACGGACGATAAACGGCTTTGACTTGGCGCGTGCGTGTCACCGACGAGGCCTCATTTCCATGACAATGAAACGCTTTGCGGTAGGAAAATTCTTGCGTGCAAGCGTTGCAAGATCAACAGCTCTTGTAGGATCCAGTCCCGCATCGCCCGTCTTGTGGTCATAGATGCAGACCGTATCTGTGGGGGGGTTTTCAAGTATGTCGAGACGAATAGAATTTCGCTCACCATATCGGGTGGGAAGATGGCTGATCTTCTTATAGGATATTTCTGCAATAAAATTTGGATCTCTGAGAGATTTTACCTGTTCTGACATAAGAAAATGAACTTCATTCCCCAGGGCTTGAGGGCTGCTGTAGAGCCCGGAAGATCGTACGTGGGCGGTAGTCGTATCGAGCATCTCTTGGACCTCGCTGTAGCGCGGGCAAGCCTGATCTAGGCTGCTTTGATCGACCCTTCCGACCCAGAATACTGGAAAATTGGGATCGTCGCTCAGTCCATATTCGCTCGCGGGCGCCACGAAGATCGCTGTAGTGTTGGAGCCGTTCCGCTGCGAGAGTGCCGACAGCAGCGTTACGGCCGCTTCGACCGCTATGCCGATCCTCAAAGGCCTGCGCGTTGGAGCCCGAGCGTCCTGAACGAACGCTTCCGGCTCCGTCCGATCGCCGTTCAACGTGCTGCGGGACAGGATCTCGCCGGTCTCGCCATCGCGGATCGTCTGAGTGCGGCCCGACATTTCGAAGACGGTCCGCGTGCCGTCCGGCGCTGTGACGGTGTGCTGCTCGTCCCAGTCCTGGGAGGGATGGCTCCGGATGCGGAGCGAGAGAACGCGCGATCCGTCCTCGGCGACGACCTCTTCGGTGGCCGGCGAATCGTGTGAACCAAGGGAGCCCATCGTTGCCGGACCGGCCGATCCGTCATGTCCCGATGCCCAACGTCCGCCACCGGGCTGGCCGGCCGGCTCGCGGGGCTGATCGGGGCTATACTTGCGGGCGAGGACGCGCTCGACGCGGATCAGTTCGACCTCGACGGCAAGCTCAGCCAGATCGCAGCGAGACGCTGTGTGTGGGTGTCAAGTCGCGACATCGGTGACGTTCCCAGCGCATGTGGCAAGGCCCATTGTTTAGTACACAAATCCCTTTATAGCAATAAAAACCTATGTTGAGAGTGCGCAATGGCCGTCCTATAAGGCCGCCCTGGCAAGTTCGGTATGAGGTGCGGGCTAGCGAGGATTCAGGGCGCGGGGTCGAAACCGTGCGGCTTCAACCCTCCCGCTTGCGGCACTCGCCCGCGTAGTTGCGGAGGGCCTCCGCCACCAGGGCGTCCACCTGGGCCGCCGTCTTCGGCTGCCGGATGACGAGGCTCGTCACCGAATTCGGGTGGTTCGCCCGCTGCTTCGGGGTTCGCGCATGGTTCGAGACGCGCAGGGCGAAGACGCTCCCCTCCGGCTTGAGATAGACGCTGTCGCCGCGTGTGTTGCGAGCGACGACGATGAAGCCCTGCCTCGTGACACCGGCGACGGCGCGGGCCAGGGCGGCCGTCGGATTGAGCAGGCTCATGCGAGCCCTTCCCAAGCGAGTGCGGTGCGCCCACGGATGGCGGCGAGGGCGCCGGCCGCCGAGCCGGCATAGCGCTCGATCAGCGGCCGGCGGAAGCTCAGGGATGCCAGGGCCGCCTTCGGGGCGTTCACCGCGAACATCCTGCGACTCGGGTCGGGCAGACCATATTTGCGCGAGACATAGGCCCGCGACCAGGCCTGATGCCAGCGGGTGCGGAAGACCCGGCCGGGCTCCGGCGCCGACGAGCGCCCGCGCCCATGCAGGGCGACCGCACCGTGGACATGAACAAGGGAGCGGCCGGTATCGGCGACCCGGCGGCACAAGTCGTCATCCTCGTAGAACAAGAAGATGTTCGGATCGAATCCGCCGAGGGCAAGGAATAGGTCGCGCCGGATCATCAGGCAGGCGCCCGAGAGGAACGGCGCGCAGGCATCGCCCTCTGGCAGGGTGCGGTTGCCGGGGGGGTTGGTGAGGTAGGGCGCGAGCAGCGAGCGCGGTTGGTAGAAGAACCGCCCATCCGCCTCCATCAGGCGGGGCGCCAGCAGGCCGGCCTCGGGATAGGCGGCGGCGGCCCGCAGCAGCGCATCGACCGCCCCCGCCTGCAGGACGATGTCCGGGTTGAGGATGAGAACGCGCTCGGCCCGCTCGGCGGCGCGGATTCCGAGGGTGTTGGCGCGGCCGTAGCCCTCGTTGCGGGCATTGCGCACCACCCTGGCGCCGGCCGCCTCGGCCACCGCCGCCGACTCGTCACGGCTCGCATTGTCCACGACGATGGCCGGCACGTGCTCGGCGGCGAGCGCCGTGAGACAGGCCGGCAGCGCATGGGCGCTGTCATGGCTGACGACGACGGCGACGAGGGAGGGCATGTCGGCCCTGTCAATGTTGGAGGGATCGGGCTCCGCAGGCACCCTCCCCCGCAGAGGGGGGAGGGGGTGTGTCGCGGCTCAGCCCTGCTTCTCGGGCAGGTTCAACCGGATGTGCAACTCGCGCAGCTGCTTCGGGGTCGCCTCGGCAGGGGCTCCCATCATCAGGTCTTCGGCGCGCTGGTTCATCGGGAACAGCACCACCTCGCGCAGGTTCTGCTCGCCGCAGAGCAGCATGACGATACGGTCGATTCCCGGCGCGATGCCGCCGTGCGGCGGGGCGCCGAGCTTCAGCGCGTTGAGCATGCCGCCGAACTTTTCTTCAAGCACGTCCTGCCCGTAGCCGGCCAAGCCGAACGCCTTCTCCATCACCTCGGGGCGATGGTTGCGGATCGCGCCGGAGGACAGTTCCGTGCCGTTGCAGACGATGTCGTACTGGAACGCCTTGATGCCGAGGATCGTCTCGGACTCGCTCGGATCGAGGGCCAGGAACTCCTCGCGGTCGAAATTCGGCATTGAGAACGGGTTGTGGGAGAAGTCGATCCGCTTCTCGTCCTCGTTCCACTCGTACATCGGGAAGTCGGTGATCCAGCAGAACGCGAACTGGTCCTTATCGGACAGGTTCAGCTCGTCGCCGATGCGGATGCGGGCCTTGCCGGCCAGAGCCGCGGCCTTCGCCTCGGTGCCGGCGGAGAAGAACACGGCGTCGCCGGCCTTCGTGCCGGTCTTCTCGCGGATGAGGGCCTGGATCTCCGAAGGGATGAACTTGGCGATCGGGCCCTTGCCGGTGACCGTGCCGTTGTCGTCCTCGAAGATGATGTAGCCGAGGCCCGGCGCGCCCTCGGCGCGGGCAAAATCGTTGAGCTTGTCGAAGAACGAGCGCGGTTGCGTCGCCGCCCCCGTGGCGGGGATCGCACGGACCACGCCGCCGGATTTGATCACGCCCTTGAACGCCTTGAACTCGACCTCGTCGCGGGCGAACTCGTCGGTCACGTCGGCGATGATGAGCGGGTTGCGCAGGTCCGGCTTGTCGACGCCGTATTTCAGCATCGCCTCGGCGTAGGGGATGCGCGGGAAGGTCCCGGTGACGCGCTTGCCGTCGGCGAATTCCTCGAAGACGCTGCGCAGGACCGGCTCCACCGACTGGAACACGTCCTCCTGGGTGACGAAGCTCATCTCGATGTCGAGCTGGTAGAACTCGCCCGGCGAGCGGTCGGCACGGGCATCCTCGTCACGAAAACACGGCGCGATCTGGAAGTAGCGGTCGAAGCCGGCGATCATCGTCAGCTGCTTGAACTGCTGGGGCGCCTGCGGCAGCGCGTAGAACTTGCCGGGGTGCACGCGGGAGGGCACCAGATAGTCGCGCGCGCCTTCCGGGCTCGAGGCGGTGAGGATCGGTGTCTGGAACTCGAAGAACCCGCCCTCGCGCATGCGGCGACGGAGCGAATCGATGATCGCGCCGCGCTTCATGATGTTGGCGTGGAGCTTGTCGCGGCGCAGGTCGAGGAAGCGGTACTTGAGCCGCGTCTCCTCCGGGTAGTCCTGGTCGCCGAAGACCGGAACCGGCAATTCGCCGGCGGGGCCGAGAACCTCGATGTCGTCGATATAGACCTCCACCGTGCCGGTGGGCAGGTCGGCATTCTCGGTGCCGGCGGGGCGGGTGCGCACGCGCCCGTCGATGCGGATCACCCATTCCGAGCGGGCGAGGTTCGCCGTCTTGAACGCCTTCGAATCGGAATCGACCACGCACTGGGTGCGGCCGTAATGGTCGCGCAGGTCGATGAAGAGCACGCCGCCATGGTCGCGGATGCGGTGGCACCAGCCGGAAAGGCGAACGGTCTCGCCGACGTCGGACGGGCGGAGGCCCCCGCAGGTATGGGTACGATAACGGTGCATGACGGGCTCTTCAGATTGAGCGGCGCACCATTCACGCGAGGACGGGCAAGTCAAGGCGAAGGCGATCTCGCCAGATCGCGATGTCGCTTCGACTGGGCAACCGAGCATGCGCCGGAGAGGTAGCCGCAGGCACCCTAGACCTTACGAAACCGAGGGTGAATCCCCATATCAAGCCCATGAATGCGAACGCGTTTTTCGACATTTTGCACGAGGCCGCAGCAGCTCCTTCCACACGCCGGAAGGGCGCGGAAGGGGGCGAGGACAAGCCCGGCGTGTGGCAGGGCCTGCCGCTCGAAGGCCGGTTCGAGATCGTCTACGAGGATTCCCGTGGTCTCTGGAGCACGCGTGCCCTCGACGCGCGCGAGTTGAGGCTCGGACCCGGCCGGACGCTGCTCGGCGGCATCGATCGCGCACGCGGCGGTTATCGCGGCTTCCGGGTGGATCGCATCCGGCGCCTGACCGAGGAGGGCGGGCCTCGGATGAATACCAGCATCCTCGATTGGCTTCTTGCCCGTGCTGAAGCGCAGAAGCGCGAGCGTGCCGAACTGGTGCGCAGCCTCGCCCGCCGGGACCGGTCCCGCAAACACGCCGCCTGAGGAGGGATCCGGGGCAAAGGATTGGGGCAGGGATGTCGGGGATAGCCGCGCGCGGCGCGAGATACGATCTCGCCTCGCGCGTCAACCTCCGATATAGCCGGCTCTCATGGATCTCATCGCCACCACGCCGGCCCTCGCCGAGGCCTGCAGCCGTTTCGCCGGACAGCCGTTCGTCACCGTCGACACGGAGTTCATGCGGGAGACGACCTACTACCCCAAGCTCTGCCTGATCCAGATGGCGGGGCCGGACGGGTCGGGCGTACTCGTCGACCCGTTGTCCCCCGACATCGACCTCGCGCCGTTCTTCGCGCTGATGGCCGACGAGGGCGTGGTCAAGGTGTTCCACTCGGCGCGCCAGGATCTCGAGATCATCTGGCTGCTCGGCGGGCTGCTGCCGCAGCCGTTCTTCGATACGCAGGTCGCCGCCATGGTCTGCGGCTACGGCGATTCGGTCTCCTACGAGCAACTCGTCAACGACGTGGCCAAGGCCAAGATCGACAAATCCTCCCGCTTCACCGACTGGTCGCGCCGCCCGCTCTCCGACGCCCAGTCGAGCTACGCCCTGTCCGACGTGACCCACCTGGTGAAGGTCTACGAGGTGCTGGCGGGGCAGCTTCTCTCCACCGATCGCGGCGAGTGGCTCGACGAGGAGATGAGTGTCCTTACCTCGCCGGATACCTACAAGGCCGACCCGGCCCAGGCCTGGCGCCGGCTCGCCGGCCGCATGCGCAAGCCGCGCGAGATCGCGGTGCTGGCCGAGGTCGCCGCCTGGCGCGAGCGCGAGGCGCAGACCCGCAACGTCCCACGCGGGCGCATCCTGAAGGACGAGGCGGTGATCGACATCGCCACCTCCGCTCCGCGCAACGTCGAGGCGCTGGGACGCCTCCGCTCGATCCCGGCGGGCTTCGAGCGTTCGCGGACCGGAGCCGACATCCTCGCCGCCGTAGAGCGCGGCTTCCAGCGCGACCTGTCCGACATCGTCCTGCCCGAACGCAGCCGGGGTCGAGGCGGCAACGGCGCCGTAGTGGAATTGCTGAAGGTGCTGCTCAAGGCGGTCTGCGAGGCCGAGGACGTGGCGCCCAAGATCGTCGCCACGATGGATGACCTCGAAGCCATCGCCGAAGACGACGAGGCCGACATCGCCGTCCTGCACGGCTGGCGCCGGACACTGTTCGGCGAGAAGGCGCTTGCCCTCAAGGCCGGCCGCCTCGCCCTCTCGGCCGAGGGTGGGCGGATCGTGGTGCGCACGCTGGATTGATCCGGATTCAGGCGCTTCTCCACCCCGCAACGGGGGAGTGAAGACGTAGGCGTTCCTCCCCGTCTCAGTTCGCTTTCGCGCTCACGTCCAGCCTGTCGAGCACGGCGCCCGGTGTCGGGGCTGCGCTGAATTCGAGCATGCCGATGCCGCCGGCATTCTTCGCCTTGGCGCTGAGGAGAAACGTGCCCGGCTTTGTCACGAACTGGCCCAGGGCCGCGCCGATGGCCTTGGCTCCGGCCGAGTTGCCGAGGATCGCCGGCACGCCGAAGGTGGTGGCGGTGACGTATTCCTGGGTCAGTTCCTCGGGCTTGAGGCTCAGGCTCTTCGATTGCGAGGCGATGAAGCGCTCGAACAGGCCGGTATTCTCGATCCGCAGATCGAGAGTCTTTGCAGTCGCGCCCAGCATGGCGAAGGTCGAGACGCTCGGATCGGGATCGAACACCGCCGGGCCGATGCCGCCGAGGGTGCCGTTGATCTTCACGCGGCCCATGTCCTTGCCCGACACCGACACCTCGCCGAACGAAAGCTCCTTCGCGGCCTCGTTCCAGGCCGTGTCGGCCACAACGTCGAGGTCGAGGTCGCGGTAGCCATAGGCGCCGAGGGAGCCGAGCCCCGGGATTCCGGCCACCGCCGAGGCGGGGAGGGTGAGGCCCGAGAGGTTGGCCCGACCGGTGGTGGGCAGGCCGTCGCGCAACGGGCCAAAGGCGAGGGCGCCGTCGCGCAGGCCGATATGCGTAGGCGCCGTCGCGGCCGGGGGGAGCGCGGGCGACACCGCGCCGGGGGGCTTCGCGGGGGGCTTGGGCGAAGCGGGCACCTCGTCAGGCGGCAGGTCGAGGCTGAGATCCTTGAATGCCAGGGTGCCGAGCACCGGCGTCATCTGCCGTAAATCCGCTTCGGTGGGCTCCCCGGCCTGTGTCGAAAGCTTGCGCATGGCCACCACGGTCGGGGCGAAGGAGAAGCCCGCGAAGGACAGGCGCGAGAGCTTGCCGCTGGCCTCGCCCACCGTGAAGCCGAGATCCTCGAAGGTCAGGGTTCCCGAGGTGAAGGCCATGCGTCCCATGGTCATCGCCACGCGCTCGCCGTCATGGGCCTGATTGATCGTGAGCCCGCTGGCCTGGAACGAGCCGACAGAGAACCCGTCGAGGAGATCGGCCGCGGTTCCCAGGATCCGTGCCTTGTCGGCGGAGGCGGGCTGGGTGGGGTCTACGCGGGCCATCGCGTCCAGCGCGCCGGTCCATGTCCCGGGGATCTGGCGGCCGCTGACATCGCTGCCCTCGAGACGGGCGATCTTCACCACCGTGCCCTCGGCCTCCATCAAAATGTCGGCTGCCGAGAAGCCGCCATAGATCCGTAGCATCGGGCTCTTGGCGTCGCCCGCCTCGCCGTAGAGCCGCGCCATCGCGGCGAGATCGACGTCCTTCATCTCGATGCGACCGTAGCTGGCGCTGTGTTTCGCCACACCCCCGGCCTCCGCGGCCGTCAATCCGACCGCAGCTGCCTGGGCGATGCGGCCGCCGCGCACATCCTTGGCCGTCACGTCGCGATAGGTCGCGGTCTGGGCCTTGGTGCCGATCCGGGTCTCGGAGCGAAGCTCCGGGATCACGACGCTCGCGGCATCGAACTTCGCGAGACGCGCGGCCAGGGGGTCGGGGCCGGATTTGAGCAGGGCGAGGAGGTCATCCTTCGTCAGGCGCGTCCCGCTGACGATGACCTGCGGCGCGGTGAGGACCGTGCTGCCGAAGGTCATCGTTACGTTCTGGAGCGTGACGTCCTGCACGGCGGACGCCGCTTCCTGAGCCGAGGCCGGCAAGGGGCCGATCGGGCCGCCGCCGCCGAAAATGAGGAGGGCGCAGACCGAAAGGCCAGCCGTCCGCATGAAGAAGGGACGACCTTGTGGGACGATCATGAGCGGATCCGGGGCGCTGCGAAAAAAGGCGCTTCGTGCAACGGTGCCGCGCCGAACCGCATCCGTGCCGCTTTTTCCACGGCGAGGCAATCGCGCTGCCGCACGCCGTGCTGTGACGGAATGACGATGGCTCAGAGGGAGAAAGAGGTGCCGCAGCCGCAGGAGGAGGTGACCTGCGGATTCTCGATCTTGAAGGCCTGACCGATCAGATCGTTGGCGAAATCAATGGTCGATCCGCTCATGTATTCGAGGGAGACGGGGTCGACGAGGACGGTGGCGCCGTCCCGCTCGATCACCACGTCGTCCTCGGCCCGCGCCCGCTCGATGTCGAAGGCGTAGGAGAAGCCCGAACAGCCGCCGCCGTTCACGCTGATCCGCAGGGACGCGCCGGGAGGCTCGGCCCCCATGATCTCGTTGATGCGCTTGGCCGCGCGGGGGGTCAGGGTGATGTCGGCCATCGTGATGCTCTTGGGTTTCGTCGATTGCCAGAAGCGCTAGCCCACACAAGATATGCGCCGTAGAGACGCGCTGCAACGCGGGATAGCCGTTGCGCGCGATGGCGCATTCAGGAGGTGACGTGCGGCACAGGGGCGAACGCTGGCGGGCGCGCTACGCCACCGATCCGGCGGCCACGCGCGGGCGGCTGATTCCGGAGGCGATCTCGCCCACGCGCAGCGACTTCCAGCGCGACCGCGACCGGATCATCCATTCGGCCGCCTTCCGCCGCCTGAAGCACAAGACCCAGGTCTTCGTCCACCACGAGGGCGACCATTACCGGACCCGCCTGACCCATACCCTGGAAGTCAGCCAGATCGCCCGCGCGCTGGCCCGGGCGCTCGGCCTCGACGAGGATCTCGCGGAGGCGCTGGCGCTCTCCCACGACCTCGGCCACACCTGTTTCGGCCATACCGGCGAGGACGCGCTCGACGCCCTCATGGCCGCTCACGGCGGGTTCGACCACAATGCCCAGGCCCTGCGGATCGTGACCCGGCTCGAGCGGCGCTATGCCGGGTTCGACGGGCTCAACCTCGCCTGGGAGACCCTGGAAGGCCTCGTCAAGCACAACGGTCCTCTCCTCACGAAGGATGGCGCCCCGACCCCGCGCTGGGCAGGGCGTGGCATTCCCGCCGCCATCCTCGAATACAACGCACAGAACGATCTCGATCTCGCCCGTTTCGCCGGGCCGGAGGCGCAGGCGGCGGCTTTGGCCGACGATATCGCCTATGACAGCCACGACCTCGACGACGGCCTGCGGGCAGGCCTGTTCGAACTGTCGGATCTCGATGGCGTCCCCTTCCTCCGGGACATCCTCGACGAGATCGACGCGCTGCACCCGAATCTCGAGGAATCGCGAAAGATTCACGAGTTGGCGCGGCGCGTGATCACCCGCTTCGTCGAGGACGTGATCGCCGAGAGCACCCGACGGATCGAGGCCTTGGCACCGAATTCCGTCGCCGATATCCGCACGGCCGACGAGGCGGTCATCTCCTTCTCGCCGGCCCTGGAGGAGGCGGATGCCACGATCAAGCGCTTCCTCTACGCGCGGATGTACCGCCACCCGAGCGTGCTGGCGGTGCGGGCGCAGGCGGACATCATCGTAGCGGACCTGTTCGATGTCTTCAGCACCAACCCTGCCTCCATGCCGGAGGAATGGCAGGCCGGGCTCGAGGGGGCAGGGGAGGGGCGAATCGCGCGGCGGGTGGCCGACTACATCGCCGGCATGACCGACACCTACGCGGTGCTCGCCCACAAGCGCCTGTTCGCCACCACGCCGGACCTGCACTGGAGCCCCGAAAGCCGGGGCCTGCCGCTGGCGGAGGGGTAGGGGCCGAGACTTCAGGACGATCCATGCGCATCTGCTTCATCGGCGACAGTTTCGTGAACGGGGTCGGTGACGACACCTGTCTCGGATGGACGGGCCGTCTCTGTGCCGAGGCCCGCCGCGCGGGCTGGGACGTCACGCATTACAATCTGGGCATTCGCCGCGACACCAGCCTCGACATCCACGAACGCTGGCGACGCGAGGCCGAAGCCCGCCTGCCCGAGGGGCTGGACGGCCGGCTCGTTTTCGCCTTCGGCGCAAACGATTGCACCTTCATGGATGGCCGAACCCGCGTCCCTCATGACCGCTGCCTCGACACGGTCCGGGCGATTCTCGCAGACGCCGCCGGTTGGCGAAAAACCCTGATGATCGGCCCGCTTCCCGTCTGCGACGATCCCTCGACGGATGCGCGAATTTTGGCTCTGTCAAATGACATGGCTCCCATCTGCGCCCGTCTCGGCGTTCCGTTCCTTCCGGTCTTCGACGTGGCCAGGGGATCCGATGCATGGGCCAGGGAGGCCGCGGCGGGGGACGGAACCCACCCCAATGCCGGCGGCTACGCGGCCTTGGCCAGCGTCGTTGCCGAGTGGGAGGCTTGGCGCGCCTGGTTCTGAAGCGCCGGCCTGATGGAGGAGACAAAGGACGATGGGCGGTCTCCCGTGACACCTGCCCCCCGCATTGGTATGCCGCCGCATTGAGGCGCAGGCCGTCGTGACGATGCGGCTTGGCGCGAGCGGAACAGATATCCCATGAACATCTTCGCCACCTTCGAGGCGCGTGTGCGCGAGGCGCTCGAGAGCCTGATCCGGTCCGGGACGCTGCCCGAGGGGCTCGATCTCTCCCGCGTGGTGGTCGAGCCGCCGCGCGATGCCACTCACGGCGATCTCGCCACGAACGCCGCCCTGGTCCTCGCCAAGGAGGCCCGGACCAATCCGAAAGCGCTCGGCGAGGCGCTGGCGGCGGAGCTTCGGCAGGATCCCCGCGTGGTCGAGGCGAGCGTGGCCGGACCCGGCTTCATCAATCTGCGCCTGACGCCCGAGACCTATCACGAGGTCGTGCGTGCGGCGCTCGGCGAGGGCGCCGCCTATGGCCGCGCCCGCATGCCCGGTGGCAAGGTCAACATCGAGTACGTCTCGGCCAACCCCACCGGGCCGATGCATGTGGGCCATGGCCGCGGGGCGGTGTTCGGCGACGCGCTGGCCAACCTGCTCGTGGCGGCCGGCCGCGACGTGACGCGCGAGTACTACATCAACGATGCCGGCGCGCAGGTGGACGTGCTCGCCCGCTCTGCGTTCCTGCGCTACCGCGAGGCGCTAGGCGACACGGTCGGCCCCGTGCCCGAAGGCCTCTATCCCGGCGACTATCTCGTGCCGGTGGGCAAGGCGCTCGCCGAGAAGCACGGCCGCGCGCTCCTCGACGCGCCGGAATCCGAGTGGCTGCCGCAGGTGCGGGCGGACGCCATCGCCGCGATGATGGAGCTGATCCGGGGCGACCTCGCCCGGCTCGGCATCCATCACGACGTCTTCTTCTCGGAAGCCACCCTGAAGGAGGCGGTGCCCGTCCTCCTGGCGGAGCTTCGCGAAAAGGGCCTTGTCTACGAGGGCCGGCTGCCGCCGCCGAAGGGCCAGCTGCCGGAGGATTGGGAGGACCGTGAGCAAACCCTGTTCCGAACCGTGGAGTTCGGCGACGACGTCGACCGGCCGCTGTTGAAGTCGGACGGCTCGTTCACCTACTTCGCCTTCGACATCGCCTATCATCGCGACAAGATCAGGCGCGGCGCCACCGACCTCATCGACGTTCTCGGGGCGGATCACGGCGGCTACGTCAAGCGCATGCAGGCGGCGGTGAAGGCGGTGAGTGACGGGAACGCCACCCTCGACGTGAAGCTGTGCCAGTTGGTGCGCCTCCTTCGGGCCGGCGAGCCGGTGAAGATGTCCAAGCGCGCGGGCGAGTTCATCACCCTCGCCGAGGTGGTCGACGAGGTCGGCCGCGACGCGATCCGCTTCATGATGCTCTACCGCAAGAACGACGCGACTCTGGATTTCGACCTCGCCAAGGTGGTGGAGCAATCCAAGGACAACCCGGTCTTCTACGTGCAGTACGCCCATGCCCGCTGCGCCTCGGTGTTCCGGCAGGCGCGCGAAGCCATGCCCGGCGAGAACTTTTCCGTCGCCGGCCTCGCGGATGCGGATCTGACGCGGCTCGCCGATTCCGCGGAGGTCGAGATCATGCGGCTCATCGCCCAATACCCACGGGTGATCGAAGCGGCGGCGGCGGCACACGAGCCACACCGTGTGGCATTCTACCTCTACGAGCTGGCAAGTTCCCTGCATGGTTTCTGGAACAAAGGCAAAGACTTGCCGCAATTACGGTTTATTAATCTAAACGACCGAAACTCGACACGGGCAAGACTGGCCCTCGTGGAGGCTTTGAGAGGCGTCGTCGCCTCCGGCCTCGCGGTCTTGGGTGTCACCGCGCCGGATGAAATGCGGTGAGGTGATCTCGGCGTGAAGAGGAATGCTGCCATGACGACGAACGCTTCGCGAGCGCCTGTCGATTTCGACGCCTTCGCGCGTGACTTGCAGCCCACGACACCGCCCCAGCCGCAGGCCCAGCCTGCGGCAAAGCCCGACCCGTTGGCGGAACTCGCCCGCATCGTCGGCCAGGACGACCCCTTCCGCGCCCTGCTCGAAGCCCGCGATTCCCGCACCGCGCCCCAGCCGCAGGGCCAGGGCGGGCGGAGGGAACCGACCTTCCACGACGAGGCACCGGCAGCCGCTCATTCCGCCCATGCCGGGGCGCCGGCGGCCTATGCAACTGCGCCTGCGGCCTACGCTCAGCATCCCCAGTACCAGACGGCGCCCGAATCGGAGGCCACGCTCTCGGCTCATCCGGCCGATGCCTTCGACCAGTATCTCGCCTCCGTCGATCACAGCGCCTATGCCGACGGGGTCCATGATCCCCGCGGATCGGAGGCCTATGCGCCGGAGCAGGACGACCGCCTCAACCGCGCGGCCGAACGCCCCCGCCAGCGCAGCCGCCTCGTCTCCGTGGGGGCCGGCCTCGGCGTGCTGGTGGTCTGCGTCACCGGCGCGCTCACCTGGCGCGGCCTGCATTCGAGCCAGGGCGACGGCACCGTGCCCACGATCCTGGCCGACAAGGCTCCGCTGAAGATCGCTCCGCAGAAGGCGGACGGCGTCGAGATCCCCGACCAGAACAAGCAGATCTACGACCGCAACGCCAAGGACGGCCAGATCCGCATCGTCAACCGCGAAGAACAGCCGGTCGACGTCGCGCAGGCCGCCCGGTCCGCCCAGCGCGCCGGGGAGGGTGGAGCCACGCCGTCCACCGGGCAGGGCGGCAATACCGGCCCCCTCACCGAAACTCTCGGCGAGCCCCGCCGGGTGCGGACCGTGTCGGTCAAGCCGGATACGCCTCCGCCGCCGCCCCAGCGCGAGGCGTCCGCCGCCCAATCCGTGATCCCCACGATGACCCTTCCGGGCGATAACAGCGGCTCGACCAACGGGTCGATGCATCCGCGCGTCGGAAAGCTGCCGACGGCGACGCCCGCCCCGGCCGACGAAGCTGCGGCACCCGAGCAGGCCGCCCCCGCTC
>NZ_VMOA01000018.1 GCF_020662345.1 Methylobacterium sp. W2
CAGGGCAAAGGCGATCTGTTCATTCGTGAAGCGTTTGCGAGGCATGGCATCCACCCTCCTTCAGGGTTCAGGATGCCCGAAAAACTTGCGCTCAGCGCGGACCACTTTGCTGGGTCAGGGTCAGGTCGCGTGACGATGGCGGGGTGAGCGAGCGGCGCTGAGCTACTTGGTTCCGTTGGCCAGATAACGACCTCCGGTGCAGGTGGCTGGTAGCCCAGCGACGAGTGCGGTCGGATAGTATTGTAGTCTTTCCGCCACTGCTCGATGACGACACTGGCTTCCTTGAGGGTGTAGAACACCTCGCCGTTGAGGAGTTCGTCGCGGAGCTTCGCGTTGAAGCTCTCGCAGTACCCGTTCTCCCATGGACTGCCCGGCTCGATGTAGGCGGTCAATGATCCAACCGCCGCGATCCAGTCCTGAACAGCCTTGGCGATGAACTCCGGCCCGTTGTCCGAGCGGATGTGACCGGGCACCCCGCGAAGACTGAACAGGTCCGAGAGCACGTCGATCACGTCCAGCGCCTTGAGCTTACGAGCGACCCGGATTCCCGATGCGGCCTCCTTGAGGATGAGCTTCTCCAAGGTCAGGTCGGAGATCGCCCGACGAAGCCGTTGGTTCTCCGTCTCCAGGGACTTCAGCCGTTTGACCTGGTCACCCTTCAGGCCGCCGTACTCAGAGCGCCAGCGATAATACGTAACCTCGGTTACCTCGATGGACCGGATTGCTTCGGCAACCTTGCGACGCTCGAAAGCATCGCTCCAATCGGCGATGATCCTTTCGTCAGCCTTCCGACCCTGGCAGATTGATCCTCCTGGCCCAGGCCGGTGATCGTGGTGGCCCTCAAAGAGCTACACCACGCCACGGGACACGACCCCGATTTTACAGGAAGTGTGAGATGTGGTCACTCGGGCGGCAGGGAGACCAGTGGCCTTGTGTAGCCTAGTTCGCAAGGTCGGCGGTGGTGGGCCAGAGCACTTGATGAAAGGATGATCGTTCGAGCGTTGATGAGGCCGGGCCGCCCGCGCTTCCTCTGTGTATTTAGATACGCGTCGGGGCGATGCGTCAGTATGCCGTGAGGCCTGTTTCTGAACAATACGAACTAAATGCTTTTTCCCGTACGTGTTGTCTAGCTTATCTTCCTAAAGCAGAGGAGCAGAACCGTGGGTGGCGGGATCAATCCGTTCTTCGAGCTCAGAAGTTCTGCGTAAGAGATGCGGAGGTGGACGTTGCTAAGCTGCAACTCGACCATTTTGGCAATGACGAGATCAGACGAATAGGGAAAAAGCGGCTTCATCCGCCACCTATGCAGAATTATTCGATCCGGGATCTCGTGATCCGCAGCGAGGAACTCATTCGGTTTCACGGTATTTCCGTGGCGAACTTCCCGAGCAACCGGTCGAACAACTCGCGAGGCTCTGCATCGACGGCCTGTGCAATGGCGATGAACTCCACGAGATCGAGTCGCCGCTCGCCAACTTCGTACTTTGCGACGAACGATTGCGGTGCCCCGAGCCGCTGAGCAACCTCCTGCTGCGTCAGGCCGACGCGTTGGCGCTCTTGCCTAAGCAGCGCGACCAAGTGTGTGTGCTCTGTCGTGCGAAGAGTCTTGCGCATGCACTCGTTCCGAAGCGCAGCGGGGATCTAACGGTTTTAGGATAATCCCATTTCGGGATATTTCTCTGGACTACAGGCCTTAGCAGAGCGACACCTGCCTCAGGCGACACCGCCCGACCACAGGATCGATCGATGAACATCGGAACAGGGGTCTTCGTGCTCCGAGACGAGCACACGCTTGTCGCTATGCAGGCAGCAAGCTTTGCCACCGAAAACGACTTCCAGCGCCTGTTAGCATCCTTTCCCGAGCTACTTGCGGGCGACCAGATCGATACCGAGGTGCCACGTCGCTTCATGCTGGTGGCCCGTGAGAAGGGTATTGCGGCGGAGGAGGGCGGGTCGGACCGTTGGTCGCTCGATCACCTCTTCCTCGACCAGGATGGAATCCCAACGCTGGTCGAAGTCAAACGCGGCACCGATACCCGGATCCGCCGCGAGGTCGTTGGACAAATGCTCGACTACGCCGCGAACGCGGTCTTGCACTGGCCCCTCGACACCCTCAGGGCGCATTTCGGGGCGCGATGCGAAGCGGAGGGCCGCAACCCAGTCGAGACCCTCAAGGATCTGATCGGCCCAGATGTTGAAGCAGAGACCTTCTGGGACGGGGTGCGAATCAACCTACAGGCTGGGCGAGTTCGGCTCCTGTTTGTAGCCGACAAGATCCCATCCGAGCTGCGACGCGTGGTGGAATTCCTCAACCGACAGATGCAGCCGGCCGAGGTGCTTGCGGTCGAACTTCGCCAATACGAAGGGCAGGGGCTGAAGACTCTGGTGCCGATCGTTCTGGGCCGGTCTGAAGCCACGAAGGATCGCAAGAGCAGTCCAAGCCGCTCCGTGCTGCCAAAGCGCGCCTGGGACGAGGCAACGGTCATGGCGGAGATCGTCGCGCGCGGTGACGAAGCAGTATCGGCGACTGTCGGCTCGATTGTACACTGGATGCATCGAAAGGCTGACCGCATTGCTTTCAACACCAGTCCAAATTTTGGCGCACTCGGGGCGGTATTCGAGGTAGACGGCTCGGTTATCCCGGCGCTCAGGATCTTCACCGACGGGACTATGGCGGTTTACTTCGAGTACATGCTCGGCAAACCGGTCTTCGATGCTCTACCGCTCCGGCAGGAACTCCTTGACCGACTGAATGCAGTCCCTGGTATACGTCTGCCGCCCGACGCGGTTTCGAAGCGTAAGACGATCCCTCTTGCTGGTCTCACGCCGACCTCGGTCGAGGCATTCCTCGCCGCGATGGACTGGTTTGTCGATACGCTGCGCAGCGGCGCTCAAAAGGCGGAGTCCTGACCATGCGCTCCTTGCTGGTCGCAACGACTGCGCTCTTTGCATTCATACCAAGTGAGTATGCGATCGATAGCGCACGGCGACGTGTGATTGAGGAGGCCTGTCCTGCCTACGAACGGGAGGAGAAGGGGCCGAACGGGGTGATGTCGCCGCGCGAAATGCGCTGCCGTCTGTCGATGGGCGAGAGCTACGCGGAAATTGATGAGGACATCACCGTCTTGCAGAGCATGCAGGCAGAGCGACAACAGCTTGATGAGAAGTCACGCGCGCAAGCCCTCGCACGCGCCTCGCGGGAGCGGGACACGGCGCTGCAGTCAGCCCCCGATTTGTGTCGACGCATGGTCCAGGAGCACAAGGAAGGCCGGTGGTTTACGTCTCGGGCGATCGCTTCGTCCCTACTGAGCGACGACGCAGGCGACGCTGAGCGGATTGATCCTGCCTCGATATCGGGAGTGACCCGGTTCATGGATGTGCTCGGACACAACTACGGCGAAACCGATCAGCGTGCGCTCGTGCTGAGCGCCACCTCGGAGGACAGGTTCAAGCAGTTCGAGGGTTTCAACACACTTCTCGATCGGATTGGTGCAAACCTCAGGACAAAAGCACAGCGCGCGCAGTTCTATGAAGAGACCGGACGCCGGTCGGGCGGCCCTGTGCAGAGAGTGCCCAGTACGAAAGACTACGCCTTCAGATGCTATCTCGAGCAGCAGTTCGGCTCACTCCAGGTCGACCCATTCGATCGCGCCATGAAGCTCGACGCTTCGGGCCGCTACATTGGCCGGCGCTGAGCAAATTCCGTAACATCACCCTTGGCTCAGTCTAATAAGACGCCATCTTTGGAAAAAGTACCGCTGGATGCGAGGCTGTAGTTCGGCTGCGAAGCATGCCCTTCGTACAATCTCAGCTCACGCCCTACACACTTAAAAAAATCAAGTTTCACCGCCGCAATACGGTCTCGCGGCGCACAGGGTTGCGCCGAACAAGGGGCCGGCTCACGGGCGTGCGCGCGGTCAGGTAGTTCAGCGCCTGGCTTGTGGAATCGACTTGATCGTCGTGTCGCCCATTCGGGAAAGCGAGGATCTCGGACATGTATTCTGCCAACCAGGGCGCGTCAGCGGGCAGGTGAACCTGCCCCGCTTCGAAGCGTGCTGACTGAGCCAGAAGCCGAGCCTCCTTGTCGTAGCGCGGGCGATGCAAGCTTGGGCGCAGCAGTCCGCGTCGATCAAGGTCCTGGGCCACGGCACGGCCTAGTTCGGTGTTCTCGATGAGGGTCGTGTGAGCCTGCCAGTGCTCGGAGAGCCGTACGATGCCGCGGCGCAGCTCTGGAACCTCAAGGCGCTCGCGCACCACATCGAGAAGGTAGTAGTCCAGCCCTACCGCCCCCCAGACCGTGCCGACGCTGAAGTCGCTGGCTTCTCCAAGTGTAGACGCGGTGTCCCATGAAACCACCACTTGGTCGAAATCTTCTGGCTGCTCGGCATCTGAGTAGAAACGCAGCCAGGCGCGTTTGATGACATTTCCGCCGGGCGGAACCGGATCCTGGAGGTATTGAGCCTGGAAAGTCAGCGAGCCTTGCGCGCGCCGCACCGCTTCCAGCACCTCCCTGGGCTCGCGTGCCGCGTGCAGTAGCTCTCCCGCCTCGCGGCGGTAAATGTCCCCCGGTGTATCCGAGAGTGCGTGCTCGCTTGCTTCCGCGGCGATCGCGGGCAGCGAAACCACCTCCCATTCATCTCGACCGAGCACATGTCCAACAAGGTCGTCCTGATGCAGTCGCTGCATGACGATGACCACCGCGCCCCGCTGTTTGTCGTTCAGACGGGTCAGCAATGTGTTGTCGTAGAACTCCGTCACGCGCCGTCGCTCGGCCTGTGAGAGCGCGTCGAGTGCCTTAATCGGATCGTCGATGATGACGATATCGGCACCACGCCCCAGCACCGCCCCGCCGACACCCGCGGCGAAGGTCGAGCCGTATTGCGTTGTTCTCAGTTCGAGATCGCGCGGACGCGGGCCGGCAAGCTGCATCGTGGGGAAGAGGTCACGATACCACGTACTCTGGGCGACCGTACGCCGGTCGACGCTGAATTTCCGTGCAAGGTCCTCAGTATGCGAGATGCAGATGAGGCGGCGCGTGGGATCGTGGCCGAGGAGGAACAATGGCCAAGCGACCGAGGCCATGAGCGACTTGCCCGAGCGCGGAGGCACATTGATGATCAATCGACGGACCTCGCCGCGCATGACGCGCGACAAGGACCAGCAGATTGTCTCGTAGTGCCAGTTCGGGGCAAAGGCCGTGCCGGGCTCAAGCGTGGCAAACACGCGCTCAACGAAAGCGGGCAGGTCGCGGCGCAGCAGCGCCCGCAGAAGGACAGCGCGATCGCTCATGGCGCGCTCTCCCCGTCCTGCGTCCGACGCGCTCGGCGTATCTCGCGCGCGAGATACGCCTCGAGGGTATTTTCCTCCTCAGCCAGCAAGGCACCGATCTCGACTGCCGGGTCGCCCTTCGACGTTTCGCGGATCAGTGCGTCGAGTTTGAGAACGCTTAGCGCAATGCGCGGGTCCTTGAATCCACGCACGCACAATGAGCGCAGGAGGGCTTCACGAATGCTGATGCGAGCCGGCTGACCCGGCGCGTTGTTTTGCACCTCTTCGTCTAGGATTTTACCGAGGAGCGCGTCAGGCGCAGGTTTCGGCTTGGATGGGCGTCCCTTTGAATTGCCAGAGACGCCCTTGACGAAACGGCCGCCCGTAGTCCGCCGACTTGTCTGATCCGCCATCGCAAGATCATCGATCCCTCCGAAGGCCTCGGCGCGATCGAGCGCACCTTGCGAGTGGGAGCGGCCTGTACCGCCCCGCGTGTCCAGGCGTGTGCGTGCCATAGCCGCTACCTTACGCCAGCGCCACAGCAGAGCGGCAAGCTCGATCCGCGGCTTCCGTCTGCGAAGGAACCTGCGAATCCGAACGCTCGCGAACCCTCATCGCGGCTATCTCGTCAAAGGTCAGGCCGGTCCCAACGTGGCGGGCCGGGGCCCCGGTCGCCGCCTCCATCCGGCGCACTGCCACGTCGACGTAGGCTGGGTCCAGCTCGATGCCGAGCCCGAGCCGGCGTGTTCGGTGAGCAGCGAGCAAGGTCGTGCCCGAGCCACAAAATGGGTCGAGAACGATACCACCAGGGTGGGAGGTATCGAGGAGGGCGTCTGCGACCAATCCGATCGGCTTGACCGTGGGATGCATCCCGAGCGCTTCTTTTCGAACTCGCCCAAATTGCGCCAAGCCCGGCGCCTGCCAGACCGTCGTGCGGTTGCGCCCGTGTCGCCCAAGCTCGACGTTGTTGATGTGGGCCGCCTTACCGCACTTCATGATCAGGATGTACTCGGCCTGATGGCGATAGAGCGAGCCCATGCCACCCGAGCCTTTGTCCCAGACGCAGAGGTTCTGCTGAACAAGCCCAACACGACGTGCGGCCGACACCAGGGGATGCATGCCACGCCAGTCGATACACAAATCCACAATGGCACCATCCTGTAGATAGGCGAGCATGGGCGAGAGGAAGCCTTCGAAGAAGGTCATCGCCTCATCCTCGCTCATCCCCGAGCCCTCGACGAACTCCCGGTGGCTGCGGCTGACATGCCCCTGAATCGCGCAGCCGTAGGGTGGGTCGGTGAACACCATCTGTACCCGATCCCGTCCAAGGAGCGTGGCGTAGCCCGTGCTCTCACGGGAGTTGGCACAGAGAAGTTTGTGACCCGCTGAGAAATGCCAGAGGTCGCCAATGCGCGACACCCGCGGTCCGCTTATCGATTCGGCATTCATTCCATCGAGATCGTCGGTTTCCGGATCGCGGGCCGCAAGGGCGAGATCAATCTCAGGCATGCTGAAGCCGGTAAACGCGATCAGGTCGGGATCCACCGCCAAAAGATCGGCAAACTCAGCTGCTAGTGCGATGGGATCCCAAGTGCTTTGCTCGGCAAGCTTGTTCAGCGACAAGCGCAATGCCCGCACTTCGACAGCGGAGAGGTGATCGATCACGATCGTGGGCACGGTCTCGCGGCCCAGCATACGGCAGGCATCCAAGATCCCGTGGCCATCGATGATCTCGCCGGTACCCGTCACCAGCAAGGGTACAACGCAGCCGAAGCGAGCGATATTCGCCGCGAGCCGCTCGACCTGGCCTCGACCGCGGCGGCGAAGCTGGCGCAAAACAGGAGACAGTGCAGCGAGGGGCTGTATAGTAATCGCAATGATTGACCCGTCTCGACCAGTCTTAGATGGAGCGACGTTCGAAACAAGAGGAGTAGCAGCCATGCTACGGATGCGCACACGTGGTGTGAAAGAAGGTATCGTAGCAGTCATGACAGCCTCGATAAATAAGGGCGCGCAGGTGTCCTCAAAAGCCAACGCTCGCGACAGAGCGCGGCTGGAACGTTCGAGGATGATCTGCCTTGCCCTCGGCGGCAAAACCGTTCGAGAGATCGACTGCCGGATGCCAGTACGCACCAACACCCTGAGCGCCAAGACGTAAGTGACGCCGACATAGATGTCAAGAAAAAATAAATGGGCACAAGATCAAGCATGAGGTTAACCAATCGGGGCCAACACCATCGTCAACGTTTGGCAGCGACAAACGGCTTGATCCTGTTCTCCACGTGCTTTTAATGCTGGTCACGCCTGTTCCGTCCCTGCTTTATGCTTGGCGACATAGAGGACTGTCTCCCGTCCAACTCAATGTAAGACCTCGTAAATTTTGGCAGTGAGCTTACGCTTCGCGCTATCCAATCCTGATCTACAGGGCAAAAACAGGTCGAACAGGTAGAGACGGGTTCGCACTCGACTGCGTCCACCACCAGGTTTCTTTCAAGCCCCTGGTGAACAACGATCTTGTGAGGATCGCGCCGTCGCCTCGACGACCGCGCGGCCCGTCCTTGCCACCGCCATGAGACGGTGGTTTCGAGCGCCATCGGACGGCGTTTCGAGCGCCATCCGACCCCCTTTATCCCTCCAGGCGTCCCATGCGGGATGGCGGTGGTCCGTACCGGTGCGAAACCGGCTCAGGACGCCGCGGATCGGCACAGGGCCGTGCCGTCCCGAATCATGAAATTCACCAGCGTCGGGGAGACGCCGTTCTCACGGGCGAGGACGGTCTGCGGAACGCCGTCGATCCTGTGGGCGAGGAAGACCCGGCGGGTCCGCTCCGACGTCGTCTCCAGCGCGGCCAGGACGGCCTTCAGGGCTTGGCATTGTTCGAGGTGGTCCTGCGGGCAGGTGCAGGGGGCGGGCACGGCCTCGGCCTGATCGTCCGGCACGAAGCGGCAGCGCTCGCGGAGGGTGCGGCGCGCCCAGTCGATGGCGGCGTTCCGCACCATCCGCCGCAGATACGGCTGCGGCGCCTCGATGCGGCGCCCCCGACGCAGGTCAGCGGCCGGCTCCTCGCAGAGCTTGAGCACCACCTCCTGCACCACATCCTCGGCTGCGGCGCGATCGTGCAGGATCTGCGTCGCGTAGGCCACGAGGCTCGATTGTTCGGCGATGAGAGCGGCCAGCAGCGGAGCGTCGATGTCGCTGCGCGTCTCGTGCGTATGACGTTGTCCCATGGACGACCTTCTTCGGATGTGCAGGCCAGGACGAAACCGGGCGAAACCACCCCGCCGCGCCACATCGCCGGGCAAGTGCCACCCCCCAACTCGGATACCGAGGCTAAAGAGGGAAATTTCACAGACTTACAAGGGCGTAATGGTCAGAAAATATTTGAATTAGAAGTCTTCTAAACTCAGCGGCGGTAGTCGAGAATGACGATTTGGTGGCGATTTAGGCTCGTTACGAAGGACTTATGCTGCCGCAAGACATCATACCCGGCCGAATCGCGGCTTTGCATGGCCGCGAGTCATCCTTTGCATGGCCGGCAACATCTTCGGATCGTGATCGGTTGTATCCAGACTATCTTACCCGTTCGGCGTTAGATAGGCCGGTTGTGGTGAGGCCGCGGGGCGATCGACGCCGGATCGTTCGGCCGGGCGGCGTGCGATCGCCGGGAGTTTTTCGAGCACCACTAAATTTATCACGCTGCCGGTCGTCTTCTCCCAAAAGGGCGTCCCGGTCGCGGATGCCGGTTCCAGCCAACGACGAGACGCGATGCTCCGGACGACAGCACCCTTTCGATGCGGCGAGGCGACGGGCCGTCCCCTCGATGTCTATCGCGACGGCGACCGGCTCAGCGTCGTGGCGGAGGGCCGGGTCGGTCTCCGCCTGCGCCTCCAGGGAGGGACCAGCCCGCACCTCTCCATCGAGGAACCGGTGAAGCCCGACCCGCGAGATGTCCTCACCAGCGTCTCGGCGGCGTTCGAGATGGTCTCGGCGACCCATCCCGAGGCCGAGCGGATCGGGCTCGACCCCGCAAGCTTCGCCGGCCTCGCCGATCCCCTGATGGAACGCGGGCTCGCCTTGCGGGAGGGGGACAGCCTCGGCCTCGATCCGACGATGCTGTGGCAGCGCCCCGAACCCTGGCTCGCCAGCCTCGCAGCGCGCGACTTTCCGGCGCGGCCGGTGATGAGCGGCGGCAAGCGCCATCCGCAACGGCCGCCGAAACCCCAGGGCGTGATCTATTCCCGCTTCATTCCCTGGCTCGGGCAGGCCGTGGCGTTCCGCGCCGCCACGATCGACGACGTCGATACCCTGCATCGCTGGTTCAACGATCCCGTGGTCGATGCCGCCTGGGGCGAGGCGGGCGAGCGCGACAAGCACGAAGCCTATCTCGCCGGCCTCGTTGCCGACCCGCACATGATCCCGCTGATCGGAACGATCGGCGGAGAGGCGTTCGGCTATTTCGAGATCTACTGGGCCAAGGAGAACCGCCTCGCCCCGTTCTACGACGTGCAGGATTACGATCGCGGCTGGCATGTCCTGATCGGCGAGAGCCGGTTTCGCGGCAAGGCATACATCTCGGCCTGGCTGCCCTCGCTCATGCATGCGCTCTTCCTCGACGACCCGCGCACGGAGCGGATCGTCGGCGAGCCCAAGGCCGACCATGTCCAGCAATTGCGCAACCTGGAGCGGTCGGGCTTCGCGCGGATCAAGACCTTCGATTTCCCGCACAAGCGCGCGGCCCTGGTGATGCTCCTGCGCGAGCGCTTCTTCTGCGAGCGGCTGTGGTCGCCGGCGGGGGGCATGCCCGCTTCGCCGGCGAGCTGACGGGGTACTTCAGCGGGAGGCGAGATAGGCGCGCCAGCCGCCATGGATTGTGATGTCCTCGGCGCCCGCCACCGCATGGGCTTCGCACAGGAACCCGGAGACGGTTGAACCATCCTCCAGGGTGAGCTTGCCGATGCCGAGGGGGGCGGGGATCGCGGCGGTGAAGCAGCCGAAACCCGCCGGGGGCAGGGCCCAGATCTCGACCTCCAACCCGCCGCCGGCAAAGCCCGGCTCGTGGATTAGACCAGGCTTGGCCGGCTGGGTGCCGGGCAGGGCGTAGAGGCGGTACGCCCCCGAGGTCCGCGCCGTCCGCACCCGCCTGCCGCCAAGATCGATAAGCTGATGGTTGAGCGGCAGGCCCGAGAGATGGGCGCCCACCACCGCGATGGCGATCTCGTCCGCCTCGTGCCCTGCGACCCGGCTCGCTTCGGGCAGGGTCGCGTCGCGCGCGATCCCCATTCCGCTCGCGGCCGCGCGGTGGAGCGCGTCGGCCCAGGGGCCCAAAGCCTCGTCGCTGAAGCCGGGGCCGACGAGCGTGACGCCGCCGGGCAATCCATCGGTGCCGAAGCCGCCCGGCACCGCGATCGCGGCGAGGCCGAGGAGGTTGGCGAAGTTGGTGTAATGGCCGAAATGGCTGTTGAGGCGGATCGGGTCGGCCAGCATCTCCTCCACCGTGTAGGTGGTGGGGGAGGTCGGCAGGAGCAGGATGTCGACCTCCGCCCAGGTCGCCTCGGTGCGCCGCCGCAGGGCCTCGAACGCGTAGCGGCCCTCGAACGCGTCGACGGCGCTGTAGCCCTTGGCGGACTCGACGATGCTCCTCACGCTCGGGTCGAGGTCGTCGGCATGGCCGGCGAAGAACGCCGCGATGGCGGCCAACCGCTCGGCGACCCACGGCCCGTTATAGAGCAGGGTCGCGATCTCGCGGAACGGCGCGTAATCGAACGGCACCGCCACGGCCCCGAGGGCTTCGAGGCGGGCGATGGCCGCGTCGTAGAGGGCCTCGCGCTCGGCATCACCGTAGAATTCGCGGTCCTGACGCGCCAGGACGCCGAAGCGCAGGCTTGTCGCGGGGAGGGGATGCGGCACCGCCCGCCGCGAGAACGGATCGGCGGCGTCGACCCCCTCCGCGATGCGGCGGATCGCGAGACCGTCGCCCACGGTCGCCGCAAAGATGCTGATGCAGTCGAGGCTGCGGCAGGCGGGGACGAGGCCCGTCGTGCTGAACAGGCCCGGCGTCGGCTTGATGCCCACCAGGTTATTGAACATCGCCGGCACGCGGCCGGAACCGGCGGTGTCGGTGCCGAGCGAAAAGCTCGCGAGCCCCGCCGCCACGGCGACGGCCGAGCCGGAACTCGACCCGCCCGAGACATGGGCGGCACTGAACACGCTGCGCGGCGCGCCATAGGGCGAGCGGGTGCCGTTGAGGCCGGTGGCGAACTGGTCGAGATTGGTCTTGCCGGTGCAAAACGCACCCGCCGCCTTCAGGCGCGCCACCACCTCGGCATCCGCCTTCGCATCGTAGGCGAAGGCCGGGCAGGCCGCCGTCGTCGGCAGGCCGGCGACGTCGATATTGTCCTTCACCGCGAAGGGCACGCCCCAGAGCGGCAGGGAGTTCGGCTCGGGGTGGCGCGCCATCAGCTCCCGCGCCGCGCCGACCAGGGCGTCCCGGTCGAGGGCGGTGATGAAGATGGCGGGGTCCGTGGACGCCTCCATCCGGTCGGCGACGGCTTCGGCGACGGACACGGGGGTGGCACGGCCCGACTCGTAGAGGTCGCGCAGGGTCGACAGGTCGAGGATGGTCGGCAGCATGTCGGTCGGCTCTCTCACCCGCTCTCAGCAGGTTTCGCAAAAGTGGTGACCGGTTTTGCGAAACAAAACCTGCGTCATTTCAAAAACTTAAGCCAGGTTCGCGTTGGCTTGCCAACGCGAACCTGCTCAGGTCTCTTCGAGGATGGCGACGAGATCGCCGCCGCGCAGGGTGCGGCCCGGCTTCACCCGGACCTCACGCACGATTCCCGCCACCGGGGCGGAAACGGCGATCTCCATCTTCATCGATTCGAGGATCGCCACCGTCTCACCGGCCGCGAGGCTCTGTCCGGTCTCGACCAGCACCTTCCAGACGTTGCCCGGCACGGTGGTCGGCACGCCCACATGGCCGGCCGGCACCGCATCCTCTTCGCCCACGGGCGCGCCCTCATCGGCGACGAAACTGTCGAGCCCCTCATCCTGCCAGCGCTGCCGCTCGGCCTCGAAGGCGGTCTGCTGGCGCAGCTTCGCGGCCGTGATCTCGACGGCGTTGCGGGCGAGCTCGGCCCGATGCTCGGCATAGGAGAACGTGCCCTCCTCGATGGTCAGCGGGTAGGCCCCGTGCGGGAAGGCGGCGCGGGCCTCCATCAGCTCGTCGTGGCTCACGGGGAAGAAGCGGATGCGGTCGAACGGGCGCAGCAGCCACGGATGGCCGGGGACGAATTCCTTCGTCATCCGCCAGGTGTTCCAGATCTGGATGGTGCGGCCGAAGAGCTGGTACCCGCCCGGCCCCTCCATGCCGTAGATGCACATATAGGCGCCGCCGATGCCCACCGCGTTCTCCGGCGTCCAGGTGCGGGCGGGGTTGTACTTGGTGGTGACGAGGCGGTGGCGCGGGTCCACCGGCGTCGCCACCGGCGCGCCGAGATAGACGTCGCCCAGCCCCATCACGAGGTAGCTCGCATCGAAGATGATGCGTTTCACATCAGCGTCCGACTCCAAGCCGTTGATGCGGCGGATGAACTCGATGTTCGAGGGGCACCAGGGCGCGTTGGGGCGGACCAGCTCCTGATACTTGCGCATGGCGAGTTCGGCCTGGGGGTCGTTCCAGGACAGGGGCAGGTGGACGACGCGGCTCGGCACCGTGACGTCCTCGACGGCGGGCAGGACGGCCTCGATCTCGCGCAGCTGCCCGAGGAGGCGGGAACGCGGCAGCGTGGTGCCGTCGTAGTGGATCTGGAGCGAGCGGATGCCCGGCGTCAGGTCGATCAGGCCAGGGAGCTTCGCCTCGGCCACCGCCTCGGCCAGGAGGTGGACGCGCAGGCGGATGCCGATATCGAGGGCCATCGGGCCGTACTCGACGAGGAGATTGTCATCGCCCTGGCGGCGGTAGACCACCGGCACGGGGCCGGAGGAGTCGGTGGCGAGGATGGGGGAGCCGGCCGCCCTTCTCCCTCCCCCCTCTGCGGGGGAGGCTGCTGGATTCACAGGTCCGCTCGACGGTTGTTCCTCTATCCGAGGGGGTTCGACATGAGGCGCGACGGGGTCCCTCTCCTGGAAGGAGAGGGCTGGGGTGAGGTGTGGTCCCTCTCCGGAAAGGTCGCACACCTCACCCTGTCCCTCTCCTTCCAGGAGAGGGGACCCGTGCTGCCCGCCAGATGTGTGAACATCGTAGCCCGCAGAGGGGGGAGGGACCGGAGGGCGGTCCCCCGCCCGCTCCACCGCCGTGAACCGCACCGTATCCCCCGGCCGCAGCTGGCCCATCTTCCACTGCTCGTCGCGGGCGATCACCGCCGGGCAGACGAATCCGCCGAGACTCGGGCCGTCCGGCCCCAGCAGAATCGGCATGTCGCCGGTGAAGTCGATGGAGCCGACGGCGTAGGCGTTGTCGTGGAGGTTCGACGGGTGGAGCCCGGCCTCGCCGCCGTCGCTGCGCGCCCAGAGCGGGGTCGGGCCGACGAGGCGCACGCCGGTGCGGGCCGAGTTGAAGTGAACCTCGTAAGAGGCTGAGAACAGATCCGAAATGTCCGCGTCCCGGAAGAAGTCCGGCGCGCCGTGCGGCCCGTAGACCACGCCGATCTCCCAGGCATGGGTCAGCGGCGCGGGATCGGGCGACGCAGGCTCGACGGCCGGGACATCGCCGAGATGGAGGACGTCGCCGGCCTTCAGGACGCCGGTGGCGTGGCCGCCGAAGGCGCCGAGCGCGAAGGTCGCCCGCGAGCCGAGGATAACGGGGGCGGCAAAGCCGCCGCGCAAAGCGAGGTAGCTGCGCTGGCCGGGGCCGGCGATCGCACCGATGCTCAAGGTCTGTCCGGCTTCGACCGAAAAGGCGCGGCCATGGGGCTGCTCGACCCCGTCGACTCGCGCGGTCATCGAAGCGCCGGCGAGCGCCACCGTCGCGGCGGCGTGGAAGCGCAGGGTCGGCCCGGACATGGTGAGTTCGAGGGCGCAGGTCTCAGTCGGGTTGCCGACGAGGGCGTTGGCGTCGCGGAACGAGCGCGCATCCATCGGCCCGCTCGGCGGCACGCCCACATGCCACAGGCCGATGCGGCCGGGCAGTTCCTGCAGGCTCGATTGCGCGCCGGGGACCAGCACCTCGATGCTGCGCGGCGCATAGGGGAAGTCGCGCAACGCCGTGGTGGCGACCCGGCCCGAGGCGAAGAGCTCGGAACCGGCGATGGCGCGCAGATAATCGAGATTGGTCTCGATCCCGGAGACCGCGCTGTCGTCGAGGGCCTTGCGCAAAGCGGCGAGCGCCGCCGGGCGGTCTTGGCCCGTCACGATGATCTTGGCGAGCATCGGGTCGTAATTCGTGGTGACCTCGGTGCCGGTCTCGATCCAGCCGTCGATGCGGGCCTCGGCGGGGAACCGCACTTCGGTGAGGAGGCCGGCGCTCGGGGCGAAGTTGGCGTGCGGGATCTCGGCATAGAGCCGCGCCTCCATCGCCGCCCCCTGCGGGACCAGAGGACCGGCCGTGCCGATCACGTCCTCGCCGGCCGCCTGGCGGATCATCCATTCCACGAGGTCGATGCCGAACACCGCCTCGGTGACCGGGTGCTCGACCTGGAGCCGGGTGTTCACCTCGAGGAAGGAGAAATCCTCGCGGACGGGATCATAGATGTATTCCACCGTCCCCGCCGAGGCGTAGGCGACGCTTTGTCCGAGCGCCACCGAGGCCGCGTGGAGGCGTGCGCGTACCGCATCGGACAGGCCCGGCGCGGGGGTCTCCTCGATGACCTTCTGGTTGCGGCGCTGGAGCGAGCAGTCGCGCTCGCCGAGCGCCACGACGCGGCCGGCACCGTCGCCGAAGATCTGCACCTCCACGTGGCGCGCCTCGCCGACGAAGCGTTCGAGATAGACGCGGGCATCGCCGAAGCTGGCGCGGGCCGTGCGCTCGACGCTGGTATAGTGCTCGCGCAGCTCGTGGGCCGAGGCGCAGAGGCGCATGCCGATGCCGCCGCCGCCCGCCGTGCTCTTGAGCATCACCGGGTAGCCGATGGTCTCGGCCGCCGCGATGGCGGCGTCCAGATCCGGCAGCAGGCCGGTGCCGGGCAGGAGGGGCACGCCGCTCGCCCGCGCGAGGTCGCGCGCCGTGTGCTTGAGGCCGAAGGCGCGCAGGTGCTCGGGTTTCGGACCGATGAAGACGATGCCCTCCGCGGCGAGACGCTCGGCGAAGGCGACGTTCTCCGACAGGAAGCCGTAGCCGGGATGGACGGCCTGCGCCCCGGTCGCCTTGCAGGCGGCGATCACGGCCTCGACGTTCAGGTAGCTCTCGGCGGCCGGTGCGGGGCCGAGGCGGACGGCCTCGTCCGCCTCCAGCACGCCACGGGTGAACCGGTCGGCATCCGAGTAGACGGCCACGGACGCGACGCCCATGCGCCGACAGGTGCGGGCGATCCGCCGGGCGATCTCGCCGCGATTGGCGATGAGGATCTTGCCGAACATCAGCGCAGATTCCCAATGGAGGCTTTGTCCCGGATCGAGACGTGGATCGGCGTCGGGTTGAAGCCGTTGCAGGGGTTGTTGATCTGTGGGCAGTTCGAGATCACGCAGATCACGTCCATCTCCGCCGTGACCTCGACGTAGTCGCCCGGCGAGGAGACGCCGTCGACGATGGCGAGCTCGCCGTTCTGCTCAATCGGCACGTTCATGAAGAAGTTGATGTTGGGCGGGATGTCGCGCTTCGAGAGGCCGTATTTGGCGACCTCCAGGGCGAAGTTCTCGCGGCAGGCATGGAGATACCGGGTGGCGTGGCCGAACCGCACGGTGTTGGCCTCGCAGGAGCAGGCGCCCGCCGAGGTGTCGTGCCGGCCGCAGGAATCGGCGGTCACCGTCGCCATCACCCGGCCCTCGTTGGAGACGAGGCGCGTGCCCGTCGTCACATAGGCCGAGCCCTGGACGCGCAGGGTGTCCTGCGAGGAATAGCGCTCGCCCATGTCGCCGGCGCGGTAGAACAGGGTGTCCACCGCCTGGCAGCCGTCGCTATCGGTGATTCGCAGGGTCTGGCCCTTGCGCACGAGGCCGGACCAGGGCGCCTGGGCCGGCACGACCTCCTCGAGCACGACCTCGTTGAGGAGAAGCGGGGTGTCGTTGGTCATGATGCGTCCCTCCCGTCAGAAGCCGATGGCGGCGTTGTTCTCGAAGCCGCGCACGGCCTCGATCGTGGCGGTGCGGCAGAGATCGTCCGCCGCCGGGACAGGCGCCCGGAAGCGGGTGACCACCACGGGGTTGGGCGCATAATCCGGGTTCGGGTCGAGGGGGTGCGGGCAGTTCGAGAGGGTGACGAGGAGGTCGAGCTCGGCGCGCAGATCGACGAAGTCGCCGGCGCGGCGCCCGGCTTCGTTCCAGGCGAAGCGCCCCTCCGCGCCCACGGAGACGGGGGCGAACAGCGTGACGCAGGCGGGGATGTCGCGGCGGTCGAGCCCGGCCTTGAGGGCGGCGAGGACGAGGTTGTCGCGGGTGTTGCGATAGGGGCCGCCTGGATAGCGCACGGCGTTGGATTCGGCGTTGGAGCCGCCCACCAGCGCGTCGTGCGCACCGCAGGAATCCTCGATGAGCGAGAGCATCACCCGGCCCATGTCGGAGAACAGCACCCGGCCGCGCTGGAGCGCGGCGGTCCATTGCACCTTCACGGTGTCGGCGTAGTTCAGGCGCTCCGAGGTCTCGGCGGCGTTCCAGGCAACGAGGGCGACGCTGGACGGGCCATGGTCGAGGCCGATCCGCAGGGCCTCGCCGGCATTGAGCTCGAAGGTGCGGTACCAGCCGCCGGGGATGGTCTCGACGTGGAGGATCGCCGCCGCGTCGAGGGGCAGGCCCCGCGCGGAGGGCGGCGGCAGGGCGCGGGGAGCATGCCCCTGGCCCTGGGCCTTCAGTTCCTCGTAGCGCTGCCGATTCTCGGCGATGATGCTGGCTGTGTCGGTCATGCCCGTCTCCTCAAGGCTGTTCTCCGGGTCGTCCCGGAAAAACAGCCCTGGCGCGGCCGGGTCGTCCCGGCGGGCATGCGTCGTTAGCGGTGCTGCTTAACCCGGCGGACCACCGAGGGTGAAGTACTTGCGCACCGGCTCCCTGACGTCCCAGGTGCCGGAGAAACCGGCGGGGGAGACGAAGGCGTCCCCCGCCCGGTAGGTCTTGGCGAGCCCGTCCCCGTCCGTGACCACCACCACCCCTTCGAGGATGTGCACGAACTCGTTCTGCGCGAAGTCGATGTGCCACTTGCCCGGCTGGCAGGTCCAGGTTCCGGCCGAGAAGAGACCGTCGTCGCTCTGGTAGGCGAAGCTCACCGTCTGGGCCGGATCGCCCGAGACGATCCGTTCCGGCTCCGGCCGGTAGGGCTTGCAGGGGCGGGGCGACCCGGCGAAATCCACGGTCCGGACGCCGCCTCCCATGCCGGTCACGAGCGTCCCCATCGAACGCGCACCGATTCCGCCGAACAGGGCGAGCATCGGACCGCCGAACGTATGAAGCAGTCGCGCAATCTCCACCGAACCATCTCCCCCGCAACCGCATCCGCGGCCGGCCGAATCTCGACCGTCCTTGCGAATACCAATCTTTATCGCACGAGAGAAGCATGAGTGTGTTGAAGATCTGCTTCGAGTGAGGGTTAACGACACGCGAGGTTCGCATCGACACGCCAATGCTTCCTCGCGCTCGGGCCTATGACGTGTCGCAGGCTGCACGATGCAAAACCGGCGACACCTTTATTCAGCCTGCCTAGAAAAGATGGCTGTAGCGCTCGATCTCCCAGGCGCTCACCGTGAGGTGATACTCCTCCCACTCGGCGCGCTTGTAGCGGATGAACTCGTCGCGCAGCGCCTTGCCCAGGGTCTTCTCCACCAGCGGGTCGGCGGCGAAGGCGTCCACCGCCTCGGCGAGGGTCTGGGGCAGGAACTCGATACCGCGCTCGGCGCGCTGCGCGTCGGTGAGATCGTAGAGGTTGTCCTCGTTGGGGGCTCCCGGATCGATGCGCTCGCGCACGCCCTCCAGACCCGCCGCCAGGACGAGGGCGGCGGCGAGGTAGGGGTTCACCGCGCCGTCGGCGTTGCGGCTCTCGCAGCGCCCGCCGCCGGCCGGCACGCGCACCGAATTGGTGCGGTTGTTCGAGCCGTAGGAATTGAACACCGGCGCCCAGGAGAAGCCGGCCATGGAGCCCTGGCGCACGAGGCGCTTGTAGCTGTTCACCGTCGGCGCGAAGGCGGCGCAGAGCGCCCGCCCGTGCTTCAGCACGCCGCCGATGAAGTGGTAGCCGGTCTCGGTGAGGCCGAGGCCGCGCGGGTCGGCCGATGGATCGCAGGCGAAGGCGTTCTTGCCCGTCTCCTTGTCGGAGAGGGACATGTTGAAATGCGCGCCATTACCGGTGCGATCTGCAAAGGGCTTGGGCATCATCGTGGCAATGAGGCCTTCTTCCTTGGCATAATGCTTGGCCATCATGCGGAAGAAGGTGAGCCGGTCGCACATGGTCAGAGCGTCGGCATAGTTGAAGTCGAACTCGAACTGGCCGCACGCATCCTCGTGGTCGAAGGAGTACAGGTCCCAGCCGAGATCGTTGATCGTGGTGGCGACCTTGTCGAGCCAGGTGAAGTTGTCGACGAAACCGCGCACGTCGTAGCAGGGCTTCACCAGCTTATCGTCGGGGATCGGCGTGTGGAGCGAGCCGTCCGCCTCCTGCTTGAGCAAGAAGATCTCGCATTCGATGCCGAGGTTGAAGCCGAAGCCCATGGCCTCGGCATCCTTCAGCACGGTCTTCAGGGCGACGCGGGTGGAGAGCGGGTAGGGCTGGCCCTGGAAGGTCAGGTCGGCCGGGCACCAGGCCAGTTTCGATTCCCACGGCAGCTGGATCAGCTGCGAGAAGTCCGGCACCGAGGCGAGCTCGTCCTCGTTCGGGGCCTGGCCGAGCCCGTCGAGGGCATAGCCGGTATAGCGCTCGGACCCGGCCGCCATCTGCGGCAGGTGGTCGACGGGCACCACCTTGGCCTTCTGCGCGCCGTGGATGTCGACATAGGCGCCGATGACGTATTTCACGCCCTTGGCGCGCAGGTCGTCCTGCAGCGTGGCGATGGCGGGATCGATTTCGGTGGCATGCGCCATCGGGCGGCTCCTTGGTTTTAAGCGGAAACGGAGAAGGAATGGGGGAGGGGCGGGGTCTCGGAGAGGCCGCGCAGGACGAGGGCGGACAAATCCTCGACCATCCAGGCGAACAGGCGCTCGCCCTCGTCGCGGCTCGCCTGCGAGGGACGCCCGGTGACGCCATTCTGGCTGGTGCGGTTGACCGGATGGGAGAAGACCAGTCCCTCCGTCCGGTCGGGATCGTCCGCATCGGCGATGCGGTCCGGGCGCACGAGGTCGGGCGCCGTCGCCAGCATCAGCGCGGTCTCGGCGGCGTTGGCGTGCCAGTCGTCAGCATCGGCGAAATGCGCGGCGCGGACGCGCTCGCTCACCGTCGCGGAGTTCACCAGGGCGACCATCAGGTCGTCATGGGCGGCGCGCAGCATCTCCAGGGCGCAGCGCAGGGGCGCGGCATTGGTGACGTGGGCGTTGACGATGAACAGCCGCCGCACACCCGAATGGTAGGCCGAGGTGCCGATCTGCGCCACGAGCCGCGTCATCATCACGGGATCGAGGGTGATCGTCCCGGGCCAGCGCCGGCTATGCCCGAGGGAACAGCCATAGGGCAGGGTGGGGAGCACCGGGACGCGGGTCCGCGCCGAGACGGCATGGGTCAGGGCCTCGGCGAGGACGAAATCCATGCCGGTGCCGAGATGCGGCCCGTGCTGCTCGGTGGCCCCTACGGGCAGGATGGCGGCCTGCGCGACGGCGGCGAGGTCGCCGGGGATCTCGTCCCAGGTGCGGTTCGCCCAGAGGAGGGGGGAGGGGGAGGTCATGACAGAGATGCCCGCAGGTCGACGAAGCGATCGCGGCCCCCTCTCCCCGCCGGGCGGGGAGAGGCCCGCAGGCACCCCGTCGTGCCTGCGGGTAGCGCAGGCGAAGCCGAAGCGAGGGTGAGGGGGTCTCGGCGGATGAGGCTCATCCGGAACCGCCCCCTCACCGTCGGCTGCCGCCTCGCTTCCTGCCCCGGCAAGGGGGCAGGAAGCCCTCTCCCCGCGAGCGGGGAGAGGGGGATGCGCTCGGCCGCATTTGCGGCGGCAGCGAGGTCGAGGTGAGACGACTCCTTCTCCCCTTTGCGAGAGAAGGTGGCCCGCGAAGCGGGTCGGATGAGGGGAGCGCCATCTCCGGAAAGGTCGCCCCCTCTCCCGGTCGCTCCGCGACCACCCTCCCCCGCAGAGGGGGGAGGGCTGTGCCCAAGCGCCCCGGATGCGTGAACGTCGGCATGCCGGCGATCGCCATGAGGCAGGCCGGAGCCGGTCGTGTAAGATATGGCTTTCATTCCACCTCGTCCCCGGCAGACGTCATCCGCGTCACCACATCCGGCGCCACGGATTCCTCGGCCTCGTCCTTCGGCGGGTGGATCAGCGCGTCGAGGCGGGTGCGGGTGGCGCGGAATTCGGGGGTGAGCGCCTGGTTGTGGCTGCGCGGACGCGGCACCGGCACCTCGATGAGCTCGGCGACCTCGCCCGGATGGGCGCTGAGCACGAGGATGCGGTCGGCCAGATGCACCGCCTCGTCGAGGTCGTGGGTGATGAAGACGATGGTGATGTCGATCTTCTTCCAGATCTCGATGAGATAGGCCTGCATCCGGGCGCGCGACTGGGTGTCGAGGGCCGAGAACGGCTCGTCCATGAGCAGGATGCGCGGCCGCGTGGCCAGCGCTCGGGCGATGGCGACGCGCTGCTTCATGCCGCCGGAGAGCTGATGCGGGTAGCTGTCGGCGAAGGCTTCGAGGCCGATGAGCGCCAGCCATTGCCGGGCTTCGCGCTCCGCTTCCCGACGCGGCGTGCCGTTCTCCTCGAGGCCGAAGGCGACGTTGCGCAGGACGCTGAGCCAGGGGAACAGGGTGTAGCCCTGGAACACCATGCCCCGGTCGGCCCCCGGCCCGGAAACCGGCACGCCCTCGACGCTGACCACGCCCGAGGTCGAGGTCTCGAGCCCGGCGAGGATGCGCACGAAGGTGGACTTGCCGCAGCCCGACGGCCCGACGACGCAGAGGAACTCACGCCGGTGGGTGACGAGGTCGATGTCCTTCAAGGCCACCGTGGTGCCGCCATCCGGCTTGCGAAACGTCTTCGTCAGCTTTTCGACCCGGAGGGCGACCTCGCGGCCCTTCAGCTTGTCGAACCGGGCGCGGACCGGCTCGCATTGGGTGCGGTAATCGCAGGCCTCGATCGGCAGGACGACGGGAGAGACGACGGGAGAGACCGAGTTCACGCTTCGCTCCTGTCGTAGGGGAACAGCCGGCGGCCGAGCCAGGCGAGGGCGAGATCCGTGATCGAGCCGACGAGGCCGATGATGAGGATCGCGGCGTAGACGTTGTCGAAATGCTGGTAGCGGGCTTGCTGCGTGATGAAGAAGGTGATGCCCGACGAGGTGCCGATGAGTTCGGCGACGATGAGGTAGGTCCAGGCCCAGCCGAGCAGGATGCGCTGGTCGCGGTAGAGCTGCGGCAGCATCGCCGGCACGATCACCCGGCGGATGAGGCGGAGATTGCGCGCGCCGAGCGTCAGCGCCGCCTCGATCAGCAGCGGCTCGATCCGCCTTGTGGTGTTGGCGATGACCAGCACCTGCTGGAAGAAGGTGCCGATGACGATGATCGCGATCTTCGGCCCGTCATAGATGCCGAGGATCGCCACCATCAGCGCCCCGAAGGCGGGCGCCGGCATGTAGCGCACGAACTCGATGACCGGCTCGGTGAGGCGCGCCAAAGTCGGCTGCGCCCCGCAGAGGATTCCCAGCGGCACGCCGACGAGCGACGACAGCACGAAGCCGAAGGCGATGATCTGGATCGAATGCCACAGGCTCAGGGGCAGGCGGATGGCGTCGCGCTGGGTCGGCTGGGCCGTCAGCGAGGTCCAGAACGCGGTGGCGACCTCGTGCGGGGCGGGGAGGTAGACCGGGTTGGCAGGCCGGCCCGCCGGTTCGGCGGTGCCGGCGGTCTTGGCCGAGGCGACCTCCTCGGCGAAGGCGGCCTTCGGCACACGCATCCCCGGCTCCATCCAGGCGATGTCGCCGGGCTCGGTCACCTCCACCAGGGGATGCCACAGGAACGGCACGTAGGAGACCGCCGCCCAGGCGAGGAGCGGGATCAGGAACGACAGGATGGCGAGCGTCGTCCGGCGGCGCGGCGAGAGCGGCCGGGCGACGCCGACCCAGGAGCGGCGACGAGGGGAGATGGGAGACGAGACGCGGGCCCCTCCTCCCCCTTGTGGGGAGGAGTTGGAGGTGGGGGTGGTTGGGCGACCCACCGCGGCCGAGGCTGGCGGAGCCACCCCCACCTCTGTCCCCTCCCCACAAGGGGGAGGGGAAGTGCGCTCCACGCCCTGGCGCATCTCCGCGCTCATTTGCCGTCGGTCAGCGCGGGGTCGATGTAGCTCTTCACGTCCTGGGCGGTCTTGTAGACCTCGTACTTGACGTTGAAGGCGTCGGCGTAGCGGCTGGAGCCGTAGAGGGAGCCGAACCCGTCGGCATCCGTCATCACCTTGGCGCCCTCGGCGAGGGTGAGGAGCTTGGTGCCCTTGAGGAAGCGGGTGAAGGTGGGCGCGTCGATGCCGACCTTGGCCGCCATGATCGCCACCGCGTCGGGTTGCGTCTTCGGGTCCTGGATGTAGGCGACGACCTTGTCCCAGACGCCGACGAACTTGATCCACTCGGCGCGCCGGCCCGAGAGGCTGGCCGGCGAGACCGCGACCACGTCGTAGATCAGGCCCGGCTCATCGGCGGAGGTGTAGAGCGGCTTGGCGCCGGCCGCGCCCTTCATCGCCTGCCCGGCGACGGGCTGCCAGGCGCCGATGGCCGAGACGTCGCCCGATGCCAGGACCTGCGGGGTCTCGTTGGTCTTGGCGTTGACCAGGGTGACGTCGGTCTCCTTGAGGCCGAGTTTGGTGAGACCGTTGATGAGGAGCAGGTGCTCCACGAGGCCGACTTCGAGGCCGACCTTCTTGCCCTTGAGATCGGCCAGGGCCTTCACGCCCGGCTTGCCGACGATCATGTCGTTGCCGTTGGAATAATCAGTGAGCATGATCATGACGTTTTTGGCGCCGTTGCCGCCCATCACCAGGGCATCGCCGTTGGTGCAGGTGACGGCGTCGAGCTTGCCGGCGGAGAACGCGTCCATGGAGGCCGAGTAGTCGAACCACTCGAACTTGGCGTCGATCCCGGCCTCCTTCAGCCAGCCCTTCTCGATGGCGACCTGCCAGGCGACCCAGCCGGGCCAGTCGCTGTAGCCGATGCGCAGGGGCTCGGCGGCATGGGCCACGGGGATGGAGGCGGAGGCCGTGAGGAGGCCGAGGGCGAGGGCGCAGCCCGTGATGGCCTTGCGTCCGGCGGTCAGGATCGTGGAAAGGTGCATCTGCATTCTCCGAACCGCGTAGTACGATCGCTGGAAATCGTAATACCGATTGCGGTTCACCCATACAAGAGACGTGCCAGGTTCGGCCCGGCATTGAGGAGAGGCCCGATGGCCGGTGGCGACGAGACCGAGGTGGGTGCCGATGACGGGGCGGTCCCGGAGGAGGGCGCCGGAGGACGGCGCAGGCCGGTGAGCCGGATCAGCCTGTCGCTGTCCGAGGACCTGCTTTGCGAGCTCGACACCATGGTGGGGGAGCGGGGCTTCGCCAGCCGCTCCCAGGCGGTGGCGACGATCCTCCACCGCTCGCTCGTGGAGCACCGGCACAAGGTCGGCGACCGGGTGATGGTGGGCACGATCACGCTGTTCTACGACCACCTCGCGCCGGGCGTGCAGCAGCGTCTGGCCGACCTGCAGCGGCGCTACATCGCCGAGGTGATCTCCTCGCTCCACGTCCACCTGATGAACAACCAGACCCTGGAAGTGGTCCTGGTCCAGGGGCCGGCGGCGACGCTGCAGACCATCGCCGACACGATGATCACCGAGCGCGGCGTCATCTCCGGCCGGCTGGAACTCGCCGCCGCCCTGATCCCGCCGATCCATCCGTTCCAGGGGGAGGGCGGCGGCTGAGGCCGCCTCGACGGAGGCCTCCGCTGCGCTCCGTCACCTCCGCCCGGACTCAGGCCGTTTCGGCCTCCGGTTCGCCCGCCGCTTCCGGCATGGCCTCGCCGTCGGGGATCACGTCCACCTCGACCTTGAGCTTCTGCGGGCCGGAGGAGGAGACGATGCCGTCGATGGGGGAGACGTCGGTGTAGTCGCGGCCCCGCGCCACCACGATGTGGTCGTCGCAGGCGCCGATGTTGTTGGTGGGATCGAGGCCGATCCAGCCATCCCCGCACCAGACCGAGACCCAGGCATGGCTGGCATCGGCGCCCCTCAGGCGTGGACGGCCGGCGGGCGGGATGGTGCGGATGTAGCCGCTGACATAGGCGGCCGGCAGGCCGAGGCCGCGCAGGCCCGCGATCATGATATGCGCGAAATCCTGGCATACCCCCGCCCTGAGGGCGAAGGCCTCAGCGAGCGGCGTATGGACGGTGGTCGCCTTGGCGTCGAAGGTGAAGTCGGTGCGCATGCGCCGCATCAGGTCGACGGCTCCGCCATAAGCGCTCCGGCCGGGGGTGAAGCTCATACGGGCATAGTCGGTCACGTCCGGATCGAGGGGAACCCTGACGCTCGGGAACACGAAATGCACGGGGGCGTCGGGCGCCATCGAGCGGCCGGAGATCGCCGTGTCGCGCACCGTCTCCCAGGGCATGCCAGATTCCGGCTCCGGCAGCGGCGGGCGCTTCACCTCCACCCGCGAGAGAGCTTCCACCCGCAACTCGCTATGCGGCGTGTCGATCAGGAACGTCACCACGTCGAGGCCGAAATAGTCGCGCCGCACGGTGCGGGTCCGCGGCGTCGGCGAGATGGTCAGTTCGCTCGACAGGACGTTCTGCCCCTCCCCGTCGCGCGGCTGCAGCCTGAGGGCGCAGCGGGCGTAGCGGACGGGCTTGCCGTAGCGGTAGGTGGTGAGGTGGCGCAGCGTATAGATCACGCGAGCCCCACCAGCTTTTCCGGCCGCATGGCATGCGGTCCGTTGGGGAAGTAGCGGGTGACGATCGCGTCGGCGAGGCCCTCGAAGGTGTTCTCGAGGCGGGCCAGGGCCGCGCCGTCGAGTTCCGACGCCTCGGCGGTGGTGAATTCGGCGGCGAGCTTCTGGGCGAGGCGCCGGTGCGACTCGGGCAGGCCGTCGACGCGCAGCGCCGGCAGGTCGGCGAGATGCCGGCAGATCGCCTCGATCTGGAAGGCGACGGAGCGCGGATTGAACGGATCGAGGAGCACCATGTCGCGCACCGGGTCGATGGCCACGCCCTGCATGTAGCGCGCGCCGAAGGAGACGTGCGAGTCGCAGAGGGACAGCATGACGCCGAGATCCTCGGCGGTCGCCTCGTCCCCCGCGAAACGGGCGGCGAAGGAGCAGGTGTTGATCGCCCGCTCGATCCGGCGGCCGAGATCGACGAAGTGCCAGCCCGCCGTGCGGTTCATGTTCTCCTGCGCCAGCCCCGCCAGGGCGGCGATGTGGCCGAGCGCCCGCTCCGCCAGCCCGAGGAGTTCGGCCTCGGCCAGTTCCCTGGCCTCGTCGAGGTCGAGGAGGTCCCTGAGGTCGGCCAGCGCGCGCCAGGCCTCGCTCGACAGCCGCTCGCGCAGGGAGGCCGCGTTGTGGCGCGCGGACAGGCTGTGCGACAGGGCCGAGCCGTAGGTCGCGCGCCCGCTCAGGGCCTCCTGGGCGAGTTTGGCCGTCGGCAGGTCGGGCGCTTCGATGGCGCCCCATTCGTCCAGCAGGGCGCGGATGCGCAGGGCGGTGGGGGCGCTCTCGGTGCCGGCCATGTCGGCGATCACCGCGTTCCCGACGCTGCCGAGATGGGCGATGACGAGGCGGATTACCGCCTCCGCCCGTTCCACGTAGCGGCCGAACCAGAACAGGTTGTCGGCCGCTCGCGACGGCAGGTGGCCCGCGATGCGGCGCACGCGCGGCGCGCCCGGATGCATCAGCGAGACGGGCTCCACCGGGCCGTCCGAGAGCACCCACACATCCGCCGACTTGATCCCGGCCCGCATCTCGATCGGGTTCACGTCGGGCCGCTCGGAGATGCGGCAGAAGCCGCCGGGCATCACCCGCCAGCCGTCGGGCGTCGCCGCCGCGAAGACGCGCAGCACGAAGGGGCGGGGCACGAGGCGCATCCCGGCGGGGCCGCGCTCCCAGCCCGGCATGGTGGAAAGGGGAGCGGGCTCCTGCGCCACGTAGTCGAACGGACGGTCGCGCAGGGCGGCCACCACGCGCTCGCGCTCGGCGCCGATGGCGTGCGGCCCGAGGATCGCGTCGCGCCCCATGCCCTTGGTCGGGGTCGCCACGGGCCGCAGGTTCAGGTGTTCGAGGTTGTCGCGGACATGGGCGAGGGATTCAGGGTCGCCGCACCACCAGCTCTTCGGCCCCTGAAGGCTGAGATCGGTGCCGAGGAAGTAGCGCGCGATGCGCGGCAGGTAGGCGCCGAGCGCCCCCGATTCCAGGATGCCGGAACCCGGCATGTTGCCGACGACGAGGCTGCCGTCGCGCAGGGCCTCCAGCACCCCCGACACGCCGAGGCGCGAGGCCGGGTTGAGTTCGAGCGGGTCGAGATAGTCGGAATCGATGCGCCGCCACAGGGCGTCGATGCGCTTGAGGCCGGAGACGGTGCGCACGTGCAGGACCCCGTCCTGCATCACGAGGTCGTCGCCCTCCACCAAGAGCAGGCCGAGATAGCGCGCCAGCGCCGCCTGCTCCACATAGGTCGAGCTCAAGGGACCGGAGGTGAGCAGGCCGATACGCGGGTCGCTGCGCTGCGCGCCCGTGACCAGCCCGTCGCGAAACGCCTGGAAGAACGGGGCGAGGCGTTCGACATGGAGGTCGGCATAGAGGTCCGGGAAGGCGCGGGTCAGCACCATCCGGTTCTCCAGCGCGTAGCCGGGACCGGAAGGAGCCTGGGTCCTGTCGGCGAGCACGCGCCAGCGCCCGTCCGGCCCGCGGCCGATATCGGCGGCATAGAGCTTGAGCCAGCGCCCGCCGGGGGGCGTCACCCCCGAGAGCGGGCGCAGGAATTCCGGCGCTCCCGCCACAAGGGCCGCCGGCAGCACCCCTTCCGAGACCATCCGGCCGGGCCCGTAGATGTCGGAGACGATGGATTCCATCAGCCCGGCGCGCTGGACGATGCCGGCGCTGAGGGCGCGCCATTCGGCCCCCTCGATCACCAGGGGCAGGGAACTCAACGGCCAGGCATGCTCGCGCTGGTCGCCGTAGATCCGATACGAGATGCCGGTATCGCGGATGTGCCGCTCGGCCGAGGCGAAGCGGGCGGTGATCTCGGCTCCGCTCAGGGCGCCGAGGCGGTCGAGCAGGCGTGGCCAAGCGCCTTCACAAGCCCCTTCGCGAGGCCCGTCGGGCCCCGCAAACTCGTCCGGAATTCCGGGCCGGGGTCGGTAGTCCGAGGTCCAGCGCGCGACATGCGACGCCGATCCTCCGGCTTGCGCCTCGGCCACGTGGCTCATCTGGGTGCTGGCGTTCTGAGATCGAGGGTGAGCGGGAACTCGCGGCTGATCTCCTCGGCCGGCATCTCGATCTTGCCGGGGGTGTGGCCGTGGGCCTGGAAGCGCGCGAGACGGCGCCCCTCGGCCTCGTAGGTGTTCACCGGGAAGGTCTCGTAGTTGCGCCCGCCGGGATGGCTGACATGGTAGCGGCAGCCGCCGATCGAGCGTCCGCTCCACGCATCGAGGATGTCGATGGTGAGGGGCGAATGCGCGGGGATCGTCGGATGCATCGAGGAGGCCGGCTGCCACGCCTTGAAGCGCAGGCCCGCCACCGCTTCGCCCACCGTGCCGGTGCTCGTCATCGGAAGGCGCCGGCCGTTGCAGCTGATGATGTGGCGGCCGGGGACGAAGCCCTCGACCTTGACCTGCAGACGCTCCACCGAGCTGTCCACGTACCGCACCGTTCCACCGATCGACCCCTCTTCGCCCAGCACGTGCCAGGGCTCCAATGCCTGCCGCAGTTCCAGCTTGACGCCGCCCTGCTCCACCGTTCCGAAGACCGGGAAGCGGAACTCGTACTGCGCCTGGAACGCCGCCGAGTCGAAGTCGTAACCGGCTTGCCGGAGGTCTTCCAGCACGCCGAGGAAATCCGTCCAGAGGAAGTGGGGCAGCATGAAGCGATCATGCAGGCCCGTGCCCCAACGGACACAGCCGCCCTCCTGCGGTTCGCGCCAGGCCCAGGCGACGATGGCCCGCAGCAGGAGTTGCTGGGCCAGACTCATGCGCGGGTCCGGAGGCATCTCGAAGGAGCGGAACTCCAAGAGGCCGAGGCGGCCGGTGGGGCCGTCCGGCGAGTAGAGCTTGTCGATGCAGATCTCGGAGCGGTGGGTGTTGCCGGTGACGTCCACGAGGATGTTGCGGAAGATCCGGTCCACCAGCCAGCGCGGGATGTTGGGCTCGTCGGGTTTGGGCACCTGCGCGAGGGCGATCTCGAGTTCGTAGAGCCCGTCGTGCCGGGCCTCGTCCATGCGCGGGGCCTGGCTCGTCGGGCCGATATAGAGGCCGGCGAACAGGTAGGAGAGCGAGGGGTGGCGCTGCCAGTAGAGCACGAGGCTCTTCAGCAGGTCCGGCCGGCGCAGGAACGGCGAATCGTTGGGCGTCGCGCCGCCCAGCACCACGTGGTTGCCGCCGCCGGTGCCGGTATGGCGGCCGTCGGTCATGAACTTCTGCGCACCCAGACGGATCTGGCGGGCATCCTCGTAGAGCTCGCTCGTGATGGTCACGGCCTCGCGCCAGGAGGTGGCGGGATGCACGTTGACCTCGATCACGCCGGGATCGGGGGTGACCTTGATGACGTTGAGGCGCGGATCGAACGGCGGCTCGTAGCCCTCGATATGCAGGGGCTGCTTCAGCTCGGCGGCGACGACCTCGAGATGGCCGATGAGTTCGAGATACTCGTCCACCCGCTGCAGCGGCGGCATGAACACCCGCAGCACCCCGTCCCGCGGCTCGACGGCGAGCGCCGTGCGCACGGCGGCGCCGGTGACGCCCGATCCGTTCTCGGTCTTGGTGCCGGGATGGCCTTCGGGGAGCGCGCCCCGGTCCTCCAGCGGATCCTGGGGCTGGTAATAGGGGTAGTGCTCCGGCGGCACGAAGGGCAGCGAGCTTAAGGGGAGGCGATAGCCCACCGGTGAATCGCCCGGCGTCAGGAAGGCGTGGCTGCGGCGGAACTGCCAGGCTTCCGAGATCCAGCGGCGGTCGTCGGGATCGTCCTTGCCGAGCGGCAGGCTCGCCAGGGGGAGGGCATAGCCGGCGGCCTCGCCGAGGCCGCGGTCGAACACCCGCGCGATGCGGGCGTTGGTCTCCGGGTTCGGGAACTTGGCGTCCGAGGTGGTGACGTTGACCGGCAGCTCCTCCCGCTTCTCCTCCCAATAGATCGGGTCCTCGAAGGCGGGGAACACGTAGGTCTCGAGGCCGAGGCGCTTGGCGACGCCGTCGATCAGCGCCTTCGCCTTGCTGGAAGTGGCGTCACGCGGGCCGTCCTCCGTGGCGACGAGGTCGGGATTGCTCCAGATCGGCTTGCCGTCCCGGCGCCAGTACAGGGCGAAGGCCCAGCGCGGCAGGCTCTCGCCCGGATACCACTTGCCCTGGCCGTAATGCAGCATGCCGCCCGGTCCGAAGCGGGTGCGCAGGCGCCGGATCAGCTTGTCGGCGAGGCCGCGCTTCGTCGGCCCTACGGCGGCGGCGTTCCACTCGGCCGATTCGAAATCGTCGATGGAGACGAAGGTCGGCTCGCCGCCCATGGTCAGGCGCACGTCCTGCTCGGCGAGATCGACGTCGATCCGCTCGCCCAGCGCATCCATCTTGGCCCAGACCTCCTCCGAGAACGGCTTGGTGATGCGCGGCGCCTCGGCCACGCGGGTCACCGTCATCTCGAAGCCGAACTCCACTTCGGCGGGTTCGGCGAGGCCGGAGATCGGCGCGGCGGACTGGTAGTGCGGCGTGGCGGCCAGGGGGATATGGCCCTCGCCGCAGAGGAGGCCGGAGGTGGCGTCGAGGCCGATCCAGCCGGCGCCCGGCAGGTAGACCTCGGCCCAGGCGTGCAGGTCGGTGAAGTCGGTGGAGGTGCCGGCCGGGCCGTCCACCGCCGTCGTGTCGGGAATGAGCTGGATCAGGTAGCCGGAGACGAAGCGCGCGGCGAGACCGATGCGGCGCAGCACCTGGACGAGGAGCCAGGCGGAGTCGCGGCAGGAACCGCTCTTCAGGGTCAGCGTCTCGGCCGGCGTCTGGACGCCCGGCTCCATGCGGACGCCGTAGGTCACCTCGGAGGCGATCATGGCATTGAGGGCGACGAGGAAGAGCACGGTGTTGGGCTGCTCCGGCAGCCGCTCGAGCAGCGCGTCGATCTCCGGTCCCGTGGCGTCGTCGGTGACGAGATAGGGCTTCAGCTCCGCCGTCAGGTCGCTCTCGTAGGCGAAGGGGCGGGTCTGGGCGTAGTCCTCTACGAAGAAGTCGAACGGATTGATCACCGCCATCTCGGCGACGAGATCGACCTCGATCTTCAATTCGGTGGTCCGCTCGGGGAAGACCAGCCGGGCGAGCCAGTTCCCGTTCGGGTCCTGCTGCCAGTTGATGAAATGGTTCTCCGGCAGGATCTTCAGGGAATAGGCCGGTACGGTCGAGCGCGTATGCGGCGCCGGGCGCAGGCGGATCACCTGTGGTCCGAGCTGGATCGGCCGATCGTATTTGTAGTGGGTGACGTGGTGGAGGGCGGCTTTGATGGACACGGGGACTCCCGCTGGTTCAGACGTGGTGCCGGGCGCGCGATGAACGCGCGCCGGCGGCGGGAAGCCGGAGCGCATCGCCGAAGCGCATCCCGGCTGTCATCGGCGTTTTGAGGCCGAATGACCATAGGCCGGGAACAGCGCCGACGGCAGTCGAATTCGGTGCTAGTCTACAGCGACGTTGCCCGACCGGGTGGTGGAAGGCGAAGACGTTCATCGCGTGAGGATCTTGGCCCTGGCAGTTCAGACATACGGCGTGGCGATGCGGCCCGTCGCCGGGCGTGAAGCAAATTCCGTGCATCGTGGCGCGGGAGGGCGCCACGACGCGGTCCCGCGCGCCCGCACCGGCGACCGTCCGGCGGGCAAGGCGGCCCGATGAAGGTCTTCCAGTGCCAGGCCTGCGACCAGCCTGTGAGCTTCGAGAGCACGGAATGCGACAGCTGCCAGCGGCGGCTCGGCTATGTCTGCCAGTCGCATGAGATGTCGGCCCTCGAACCCTTCGGTTCGGTCTGGCATGCCTATGCCGACCCGGCCCGCAAGTACCGCTTCTGCGCGAATGCCGATTTCCAGGCCTGCAACTGGCTGGTGCCGGAGGACAGCCCGGACCGCTACTGTACCTCCTGCCGGCACAACCGCGTGGTCCCGGACCTGACCCTCGACTGGAACCTCACCCGCTGGCGCCAGATCGAGGCGGCCAAGCACCGGTTGTTCTACTCGCTCCTGCGCCTGGACCTGCCCCTGATGACGCGGGAGGAGAACCCGGCCACGGGCCTCGCCTTCGATTTTCTGGTCGATCCGGCCGAGAGCTACAGCGTCGGCCCGCCCGTCCTCACTGGGCATCGCAGCGGTCTCATCACCCTCAACATCGCCGAGGCCGACGACGTCGAGCGCGAGCGCCGTCGGATGCTGTTCGGCGAGTATTACCGCACCCTGCTCGGGCATTTCCGCCACGAGATCGGGCATTATTTCTGGAACGTCCTGGTCCGCTACGACCCGAGCATCTGGGCGTTCCGCGACCTGTTCGGCGACGAGCGCGCCAGCTACGGCCTGGCCCTGCAGCGCTACTACGGCCAGGGCGCGCCGCCGGACTGGCAGGAATCCTACGTCAGCGCCTACGCCACCAGCCATCCGTGGGAGGATTTTGCCGAGACCTGGGCGCATTACCTCCACATCGTCGACACGGTGGAGACGGCGAGCGCCTTCGAGCTCCATCTGCGGCCGCGCCTGCGCAGCAGCGCGCCGGAGCCCGTGGTGATCGATTTCGATCCGTACCAATCCCCCGATCTCGACCGGCTGGTTTCGGTCTGGCTGCCGCTGACCTATGCGGTGAACTCCCTCAGCCGGAGCATGGGGCAGCCCGCGCTCTATCCCTTCAAGCTGACCCCGGCCGTCATCGCCAAGCTCGCCTTCGTCCACGACCGGGTCGACGCCGTCCGTTCGGCCACGGGCCACCAGCTCGATTCCGACGTCCTGAAAGCCGTCATCACCGGCCTGCGCCAGCGCGTGGCCCCTCCGAACGACTGATATCAGGCGGCGCCGGTCCCGACCGATGGCCGGGATCGGCGCGTTCGGCGGACGCCCGCCGCCGCGCGGTCGCGCGGGCAGCCGACGATGAGGTCTCCTCACCGTCGGCTGATTGAGCCGGGCCTCACGGCTCCTGCGATGTTTCCGGCTCCGGCTTGGGAAGCCGGCGCGGGCGTCCGTCGTCGTCGATGGCGACGAAGGTGAAGGTCGCCTCGGTCACCTTCTCGCGCAGCTTGGTGCGGAAGCGCCGCGCCCAGGCCTCGACCTGGATCTTCATGGAGGTGCGGCCGACGCTCTCCACCCGGGTATAGACGCAGAGCACGTCGCCCACCCGCACCGGGCGGATGAAGGTCATCGCATCGACCGCCACCGTGACCACGCGGCCCTGCGCCTGGTCGACGCCGGCGATGCCCCCGGCCTGGTCCATCTGCGACATCACCCAGCCGCCGAAGATGTCGCCGTTGGCATTGGTGTCGGCCGGCATCGCGATGGTGCGCACCGTGAGGTCCCCACGCGGATCGCTGGTCTCGCCCATTGCGGTCTCCACCCTGATCGCCGCCGGCCTTCATTCGTCCGAGGCGCGGCTTGGCCTCCTGCATCGGCCGACAGGTGGTGTCAGGTCAAGGAAAAGGCCCGGATGTCCCTCTCGGGTCATCCGGGCCTCGGCAGAGATCGGCGCTATCGGCTCAGTAGTAGAAGCGACGCGGGCCGTAGAACCGGCGCGGGCCGTAATACGGACGGCGGTAGAACGGGCGCGGCGCGAAGTACGGACGGCGATAGTAGGGACGGGCGTAATAGGGGCGACCGTAGAACGGGCGACGGTAATACGGCCGGCGGTAGTAGTACTGCGCCTTCTCGACGACGGCCGGTGCGGCCTCGCTTTGAAGGGCGGAAACCGGGCCGATGGGTGCGGCCGACGCGCCCTGGGGCGCCAGGGCCGCGAAGCCCAGGGCCAGCAATGCGGCCAGAAGGAGTTTCCTCAACACGTTCATGACTCCTCGGATGATCGAACGATGGTGATGATACGACGGCATGCGCGGGAATGCATGCTTGGCCGTCACCCGAACGCACGGAATCGGCAAACCGTTTCATGCCCTCTGCCGGCACGCTTAACGGTTAGCCGTCCCGGAAACGGCCTTCGAGAGGACGGCCATTCTGCCGAAGGTCTGGGCGAAAGCGGGGCCGCGTGGACGGGTCAGGCGATCTTCAGCGTCATGTCGACCACGCTGGCCTCGGCCGAGCCCTTCACCAGGGTGATGCCGTGCTCGCAATCTTCCCGGCGGGCATAGCCCTCGGCCGAATCGGCGATGACGTTGCCGTTCGTGACGCGGAGGCGCCAGCGCCACTCGCCACCCGAATCCCGATAGAGTTCAAAACGCATGCCCACGCCTCCCTCGCGGCGATCACCGCCATAGCGTCAGATGGCGCGGGATCGTCCGTCGGCAATGCCCGTCCCGGCGGCGGGCCCGGACACGACAACGCCGCCCCGGACGATCCGGGGCGGCGTCAGGCCGGGCGAACCCGACCGGTAGAGCTTGGGTGAGATCAGGAACGCGGGAAGCGATCGAGCCAGCCGATGGCACGGCCTTCGCCGCCGGCATTGCCGCCGCCGCCGCTGCGCGGGCGCTCGCCCTGGCGCGGAGCGCGGTTGTCGCCGCGCTGGTCCGGACGGGGGCCACGGCCCTGTCCTTCCGACGGACGATCGCCGCGGCCCTCCTGGGGACGACCCGAACGGGCCTGCCCGGCGGGCTGGCCACCGCGACCGCCGCCCGGACGGGCACCGGCGCCGGGACGACCGCCGCCGGGACGCTGGCCCTGGCGCTGGCCGGGACGCTGGCCCTGGGGCGCCGGACGGCGCTCCTCGGCCTGGGCGGCCTCGGCGGCCTCCTGGCGGGTCGGCGGGTTGAAGCCCTCGGGGAAGGCGCCGACGGGGATCTTCTGGCGCGTGGTGCGCTCGATATCCCGCAGGTAGGCCTTCTCCTCGTCGTTGCAGAACGAGATGGCGAGGCCGTTCGCCCCGGCGCGCGCGGTGCGGCCGATGCGGTGGACGTAGCTCTCGGGCACGTTGGGCAGGTCGTAGTTGATGACGTGGCTCACCGCCTCGACATCGATGCCGCGGGCGGCGATGTCGGTGGCGACCAGCACCCGGCAGGACCCGTCCTTGAACGCGGCGAGAGCGCGCTCACGCTGCGGCTGGGACTTGTTGCCGTGGATGGCCGAGGCGTTGATCCCGACCTTCTCCAGGCCGCGCACGACGCGGTCGGCGCCGTGCTTGGTCCGCGTGAAGACGAGCACGCGTTCGATCTTCGGATCGCGCAGGATGTGGTTGAGCAGGGCCTGCTTCGCACCGGTATGGGCGAAGATGACTTCCTGGGTGACGCGCTCAGCGGTGGTCGCCACCGGCGTGACGGCGACCTGGACGGGATCGCGCAGGTACTGGTCGGCGAGGCCGGCGATGTTCTTCGGCATGGTGGCCGAGAAGAACAGGCTCTGGCGCTCCTTCGGCAGCATCTTCACGATGCGCTTGAGGGCGTGGATGAAGCCGAGATCGAGCATCTGGTCAGCCTCGTCGAGGACGAGGATCTCGACGGCCTCGAGGGTCAGCGAGCGGCGCTCGATGAGGTCCATGAGGCGGCCCGGCGTGGCGACGAGGATGTCGACGCCGTTGGCGAGTGCCTTCTCCTGGCGGGAGATGGTGACGCCGCCGAACACCACGGTGTTGGTGAACGACAGGTATTTTCCGTAATCGGAAAAGCTCTCGGCGATCTGGTTGGCGAGCTCGCGGGTGGGCGAGAGCACCAGCACGCGGCAGCCGCGGCGGATGGCCTTGCGCGGGTTCTGGGCGAGGCGGTGCAGGATCGGCAGCGCGAAGGCCGCGGTCTTGCCGGTGCCGGTCTGGGCGATGCCGCAGAGGTCGCGGCCTTCCATGGCCGGGCGCAGGGCCTGGGCCTGGATCGGGGTCGGGGTCTTATAGCCGGCCTCATCCAGGGCGCGCAGCACGGGCTCTGCGAGGCCGAAATCGGTGAATTGGGTCAAGGGTAGACTTTCAGGCAGCGGGACCGGCCGGACGCCACCGAAACGATGGCCGTCTTGTCGAAGGGGCTGGTCCGTTGAGCTGGAGGCCGCCCGCGTGATGGGGCGATCCGGGTGCATGCACGTTGAAGAGAGGGGCTCAGGTCGCTTGGGCCGCGCTGACGCGCAATCGGCGATCCGTCACGCAGCCCTCTCAAGCGAACCTGTCACGGTCGCTGACGCTGCAACTGCGATATGCGCTTTCGCGCCTGCGAAGTCAACGTGGTGGCCGAGCCATTCGCCGGGCGCGGGGGTTACCAGCCGTATCGCGCCATCTGGTCGAGCTTGGCCTGGACCGCTTTCTCGTCGCGGCCTAGAGCGGCGAGGCTCTGGGACAGGCCGTAGCAGGTGCCGCAGAAGGGGAGCTGGACGAGGGCCATCGTCTCGGCCCGGAACCGGGATACGGAGCCGATCAGGCAGGCGATGACCACCTCGTCCGCGGGCGTGTCGACGCAATCGCCGCGCGGGCTGCCGAACAGGGCGCGGTCGGGATAGGCCAGGGCCAGGGTGGTGCCGCCCCGCCGGTCGGGGGCCGGGGGCACGGTGTAGCTGCGCACGAACAGGCCGGCGAACAGCGCCATGAGTCCGAGGGCCGCGAGGAGGCGCATGGTCAGGCGGTCTCGTCGAAGCGGGTCCGGTGGAACACCTCCGTCCCGGCCCCGTCGATGACGCGCACCGCCTCGGCCGGTCCGCCCGAGCGCTGCGGCGCCCGTGCCCGCGCGAACAGGAGGAGCGCGCGCTCGGTGGCGCTCTCCGCCCCGCTGGCGCGGATCGACAGGCGCTGGCGCACGCGGTCCTCGCCCTCGTCGTCGGAGCCGAGGATCTCGATGTGGAACGTCTCGCGCGGAGTCACGATCGGGCCGCCTCGGGGTCAGGTCTGTGGGGATGGCTGGTCATTCGGGGGAGCTTTCGCCTCAACGCAGCGCGTGTGCAAGCTGGCGTCTGGGCAAGCCGGGGGCGGATGTGGTTGAGTGGCGTCGACCTCCCTCATCGGACAGAGCAGACATGGCGCCTTCGCATTTCGTCACGACCGACTGGCTCAAGGAGCGTCTCGGCGCACCCGGCATCATCGTGCTCGATGCGTCGTGGTACCTGCCCGCCCAGGGGCGCGATGCCGCAGCCGAATACCAGGCCGCCCATATCCCCGGCGCGATCCGCTTCGACATCGATGCCATGAGCGACGAGACCTCGCCCCTGCCGCACATGCTGCCGCGGCCGGAGGTCTTCGCCTCGCGCATGCGCGAACTCGGCATCGGCGACGGCATGCACATCGTCGTCTATGACGGGATGGGCCTGTTCTCGGCGCCCCGCGTCTGGTGGATGCTGCGCACCTTCGGCGTGCGCGACGTGCAGATCCTGGAAGGCGGTTTTCCGGCCTGGCTCGCCGCCGGTTTTCCCACCGAGGATGGCGACGGCCCCCGCCGCGACCGGCGCCATTTCTCCGCGCGCCTCGACCACGGCGCCGTGGCCGATGCCGACGACGTCGCCCGTGCCCTGGAGACCGGTTCGGCACAAGTGGTCGATGCCCGCTCCGCCCCGCGTTTCCGCGGCGAGGAGGCCGAGCCGCGCCCCGGCGTGCGCCCCGGCCACATGCCGGGCGCGCGCAACGTCCATTATTCCGCGCTCCAGGCCGACGGCCGACTAAAGGACGCGGATGCCCTGCGAAAAGTCTTCGCCGATGCCGGCGTCGATCCGGAGAGGCCCGTGGTCACCACCTGCGGATCGGGGGTGACGGCGGCCATCGTCGCCCTGGCCCTCGAGACCCTCGGCCATCCCCCCCGCGCGCTCTATGACGGCTCCTGGTCCGAATGGGGCGTCGACCCCGCCCGGCCCGTCGCCACCGGGCCGGCCTGAGGCGGCGAGCGGCCGAGCCCGCACGCGCGTGACCCAGGACCTATTGAGTATTGCCGTCCCGTCCCCCGATCCGGCGCCGGCGCGGCAGCGCTCCGACGGGCGCGTCCGCGTGCGCGTCGTCCGCCACGGAATCGGCACGCATGTGGCCGACCTGTCCGAGGCCGGGCCGCTGCGCCTGCGGCTTCCGCGCCACGCCGCGGGGGCCTGCGAGGCGGTCCTCCTCAACACGGCGGGCGGCATCGCCTGCGGCGACGGGTTCCGGGTCGAGGCGGAGGTCGGCGCGGGCGCCCACCTCGTCCTCACCACCACCGCCGCCGAGAAGATCTACAAATCCGACGGCCCATCGAGCCATGTGGGCACCAGGGCGGTGCTCGCCGAGGGGGCACGCCTCGACTGGCTGCCGCAGGAGACCATCCTGTTCGACCGGGCGCGGCTGGAGCGGCGGTTCGAGGCCGATCTCGCCCCGGATGCGCGGCTGCTCGCTTTCGAGGCAGTGGTCTTCGGGCGCACCGCCCGCCACGAGCGCCTGGATTCCGGTCTGTTCCGGGATGCGTGGCGCATCCGCCGGGGCGGGCGCCTGGCCTATGCCGACTCCCTCGCCTTCGACGGTCCGATCACCGCCCTGCTGGAGCGGACCACCCTCGGCGGCGGCGCCCGGGCCATGGCGACCCTCCTCGACGTCTCGCCCGATGCCGAGGCGCGGCTGGAGGAATTCCGCAGCCATGTGGACACGCTCGCGTCACCGGAGGTCGACGTCGCCGCCAGTGCTTGGAACGGGCACCTCGTTGCCCGATTCCTGAGCGCCGCCCCCGATGCCCTGCGGGCCACGGCGGCCCGCCTCCTCGTGGCCTACCGGGGCATGCCGATGCCGCGGGTCTGGCAGAGTTGAAGGGAAGCAGGCGTCCAGACCGTGCCCCTGACGTGCCGCGGTGGAGTGGAGGCTTCCCGTTCGCGCTCGGGGTTCTGGAGGCCTCGTTCGAGGCCCGCTGACGTGGGCACCTCAGGATGAGGGGGTCGGGTGGGAGAAGGCGAATTTCGACCCCGGCAACCCGATCGCTCGCCCCGTCGAACCTCACGCTGCGGACCGCTTCTCCACGATCGTGGTCTCGATCAGCGTGTCCGGCTCGTAGAGCCAGCGCGCCATGGCGCCCGCCATGACCGCACCGAGGATCGGCGCCAGCCAGAACAGCCAGAGCTGCCCCATCGCCTCGGCGCCGGCGAACAGGGCTGGGCCGCTGCTGCGGGCCGGGTTGACGGAGGTGTTGGTGATCGGAATCGAGATCATGTGGATCAGGACCAGGGCGAAGCCGATGGGAATGCCGGCGAACCCGGTCGCCGCGCCCTTCGAGGTCGTTCCGATGATGATGAACAGGAAGAAGAAGGTCGCGAGGGCTTCCACCAGGAAGCAGGAGAGCAATCCGTATTGGCCGGGGCTGAGGTCGCCGTAGCCGTTCGAGGCGAAACCGCCCGGCACCCATCCGGCCTTGCCGGAGGCGATGAGGTAGAGCACGCCCGCGCCGAACACCGCTCCGACGACCTGCGCCACGATGTAGGGGATCACGTGATGGTCGGCGCAGCGTCCGGCCGACCACAGGCCGAGGGTGACGGCCGGATTGAAATGGCCGCCCGAGATATGCCCCACCGCATAGGCCATCGTCAGCACCGTGAGCCCGAAGGCGAGGGCCACGCCGAGAAAGCCGATGCCGAGGGCGGGGTAGGATGCGGAGACGATGGCCGCGCCGCAACCTCCGAAGGTGAGCCAGAACGTTCCGAAAAATTCGGCCGTCGATCGCCGGATCGTATCATGTGTCATGGCAGCCCCGCTCGGACGCAGGAGGAATTCTCATGTATTCAGACCACGAGAATCAGCTTTATCCTTGGTCGTGACGCACGGAACCTAGATTTCGCTTCGACCGCTGGCAATCGCTCATTGGGCGTATCCGGTCGGGCCGGCGGATCGGCGCCGCCGTTATTGTCCCGGTTGCTTCCCGCCGTAAGGCCGCGCCGGGGAGCGGCTCATGGACTTGCCCGGCCGACATCGCTATGGGCGGCGACGGCCGACGGGACGGCCGATGGGGGGACCGGAACGTGGTCGAGACACATGCCGCCGCGCGCGAGGCGATCCTCGCCTTCATCGCCGGCCGCAATCCCGGCCTCGCGCCAGGTGCGGTGACCGGATCGACCTCCCTCGTCACCAGCGATGCCCTCGATTCCATCGGCGTGCTCGACCTGATGATGGAGCTCGGCGACCGGTTCGGCTTCGAGATCGAGGAGGACGCCTTCGAACTCGCGCATTTCGAGAGCGTCGACGCCCTGGCCGCCTTCGTCGAGGCCAAGCGGGTCCGGGCGCAGCCCTGAGCAGCTTCGAGGACGCAAAACCGGTGACCATTTTTGCTGAACCTGCTTAGCACCATGCCGGCGCCCGCCCTGCTGCACGATCTCCTCGACGGACCGGCCTGCGCGTCCGAGCGGATCGCTCTCGTCTCCGGCGACGAACGGCTGAGCTATGGCGGGATGCGCGCCGAGGTCGAGCGGCTGGCTCGGAGGCTGCGCGAGGACGGCGCCGAACCCGGCGACCGGATCGCGATCCTGCTCCCGAAATCCATCGCCGAATGCGTGGCGATCTTCGCCATCAACCGGGTCGGGGCGGTTGTCGTGCCGGTCCATCCGAGCCTGCGCCCGCGCCAGGTCCGTCATATCCTCGACGATTGCGAGGCACGGTTTCTCATCAGCGACGCCATCCAGCTCGCCGCCCTCGATCTTGCCGCGCCGAACCCGCCCCGATCCCCGCTGATCGTCCGCCTCGCCCCCGACATCGTCACCGCTCCGCCGCCCGGCCTCGCGGCGATCCTCTACACGTCCGGCTCCACCGGGCTGCCGAAGGGCGTGATGCTGAGCCACGCCAATCTCCTGGCCGGCACCCGGATCGTGCGCGGCTACCTGGCGATCGGGCCCGACGACCGCATCCTCTCGGTCCTGCCATTCTCGTTCGATTACGGCCTCAACCAGCTCCTCACGAGTATCGAGCAGGGCGCCTGCCTCGTCCTGCTGGAATTCCGCTTCGGCGACGAGGTGGTGCGGGCCATCGAACATCATCGGATCACGGTTCTGGCCGGTGTCCCGACCCTCTGGACCCTGCTGACCCGCGCGGCGCCGAGGCTCGGCAAGGCGGATCTCGCGAGCCTGCGCATCCTCACCAATTCGGGCGGCGCGGTGCCGCAGGAGACCGTGGCGCGCCTGGGCCGGGCCCTGCCGCACACCGACATCGTGCTGATGTACGGCCTCACCGAGGCCTTCCGCTCCACCTACCTGCCGCCGGGCGAGATCGACGCGCGGCCGGGCTCCATGGGCCGCGCCATCCCCGAGACCGAGATCTTCGCCGTGACCGCCGACGGGCGGCGGACCCGTCCCGGCGAGCCGGGCATCCTCCACCATCGCGGTCCCACCGTGTCCCTCGGCTACTGGAACCGGCCGGAGGATACGGCCCGCATCCTGGTGCCGGACCCGCGTTTCCCGCAGGACAGCACCCGCGTCTGCCGCTCCGGCGACCTCGTGGTCGAGGACGGGGACGGCTATTTCCGCTTCCTCGGCCGCGAGGATGCGATGATCAAGAGCGCCGGCTTCCGCGTGAGCCCCACCGAGGTGGAGGAGGCGCTGATGGAGACCGGCGCGTTCCGGGCGGTGGCGGTGATCGGTCTGGCCGATGCCGGCCTCGGGCAGCGCATCCACGCCGTCGCCGTGCCGGCCGGAAGCAGCCCCGCGCCGGAGGAGGTTCTGCAGGCCGTACGGCGGACGCTGCCCCCGCACATGGTTCCGCGCGCCGTCGAGACCGTCCCGGCCCTGCCGACGACGCCCAACGGCAAGGTCGATTACAAGCGCCTCGTGGCGGAACGGACGAGCTATGTCTGATACGATCGGCGACAGCCTCGCGGACCGCCTCGTGGCCGCGAGTTTTTCGCGATGCGACGGCGTGCTCCATGTGGGCGGCCTCGATCTTCGCAGCCTCGCCGAGACCTACGGCACGCCGTTCTTCGTCTACGATGCCGACCTGTTCCGCCGCGCCTATCGCGACCTCGCGCGGGCGGTCGCCGGCTTTGCGGTGGTGGATTATTCGGTCAAGGCCAACCCGGCCCCCGCAATCATCCGCGTCTTCCGCGACGAGGGGGCGGGGGCGGAGATCGCGTCCGGTGCGGAATTCGCCGCCTCCTGGGCGGCCGGTGTCGATCCGCGCCGCATCCTGTTCGCCGGGCCGGGCAAGAGCGACGTTGACATCGAGGCCACCGTCGCCGGCGGGATCGGCGAGATCCACCTGGAGAACAGCGAGGAGATGGGCCGCGTCGCCGAGGCGGCGGAGCGCCACGGCACCGTCCAGCGGGTGGCGATCCGGATCAATCCGGGGCCCGACGCGCAGGGCGGGGCCATGCGGATGGGCGGCAAGCCCTCGCCCTTCGGCTTCGACGAGGAGGAGCTCGATGCCATCGTCGATGCGGTGGAGGCCGAACCGCGCCTGCATCTGGCCGGCATCCACCTCTTTGCCGGGACGCAAGGGCTCGTCGCCGCGACCCTGCTGTCGCAATGGGCCTACGGCCTGTCCCTGGCGGAGCGGGTGGCCGGGCGGATCGGGCGTCCGCTGGAGACGATCGACCTCGGCGGCGGCCTCGGCATCCCCTATTTTTCCAGCGACACCGCTCTCGACCTCGGCGCCCTTCGCGACGGAATGCCGGCGCTCATCGCCCGTGTGGAATCCGATCCCCGCCTCAGGGAGGCGCGGATCGTGCTCGAACCCGGACGGTTTCTCGCCGGGCCGGCGGGCCTCTACGTAGCGCGGGTGAGGGCGGTGAAAGTTTCGCGGGGCAGCCGCTTCGTCATCACCGATGGCGGCATGCACCACCATCTCGCGGCCTCGGGCAATCTCGGGCAGGTGGTCAAACGCGATTACCCCGTGACGAGCGTGGTGGATCGCGGCGGCCCGCGCTCGCCCTGTGCCGTGGTCGGCCCGCTCTGCACCCCCCTCGACATGCTCGCCCGCGCGACCCCGCTGCCGGACCTCGCGGCGGGCGACCTCGTGGCCGTCCTGCAATCGGGCGCCTATGGGCTGACGGCGAGCCCGATCGGCTTTCTCAGCCATCCGCGACCGGCGGAACTCCTGGTGGATGAGGGCAGGGTGCGCGAGATCGGCACGGCGCGGCGGCCGGCGGACTGACGACGGGGCAAACTCTCCCCGGACCACGCGATCGCTCCAGGGCGACCGAGTTCCGCAACGGAACGGAAACCCTCCCGGCGCTAGATTCCACGGCGTTCGGACGCGATGCGGGAGGTGACCGATTGAGACGCGGTCTCGCCGTCAGGCAGAAATCGACCAAGCTCGAGTTTCTGAAGCACATTGTCGCCAGCACGCAGACGGGACCGGACGTGTTCTCGACCGTCATGACGAGCGACGATTACGCGCGCGACCACGTCCAGATGATCTGCGAATCGCTTCAGCTCGGCCTGACCCGCCTGTATCGAGACCAGGAGGGATATGGCTACGAGGTGCGCATCACCCGCGCCGGCAAGCTTCTGGCCTTCGGCGAGATCGAGGCGGCGGCGGCCGTCCTCGATACCGGCGGAGGCGTCATGCGCCTTGCCGGCGGCCCGCCGGAGGGCGCCCTCGGCACGCTGCTGGCGCCCGGCAGCAAAGGCATGTCCCTCGACGGGATCGCGGCCCGGCAATACGCCCCCGAGATGATACGCGGCGTCGCCACCGGCCATCTCACCGTTGCGGATGGCGTCATCCAGGCATCCCAGGCCCCCGCGAAGGGAATCGGATTGGGCGGATGGGGTGAGGTCGGCAAGCTCGCCCGCCCCTCGTCGCGCGAACGCGAGCCGACCTCGCCGCTGCCGTCGAGCCGCTCGACGCGGCATGTCTCGGCGCGAAAACCGTAAAGCTTCGTTCCGACACGGGATCTCGTATCCTCTGGATAGGCGATGACGCGCGAGGACGACCACATCCTCGGCCCCTTCGCGCGCGGTCAGCGCGCGACGATGCCACCGGGAGGGCGAGCCTCAGCCCTTGCGCTCGGTGAAGTCGCGAAACGCCTCGAGGGTCTCGGCGCTGACGTGATGCTCGATCCCCTCCGCATCGCGCCGCGCGGTCTCGGCGCTGACACCGAGGGCACAGAGGAAGTGCTCGACGATGCGATGGCGCTCGCGGCTCTGGACCGCGAGCATGCGCCCGCTCTCGGTGAGGAACACGCCGCGATAGGGGCGCTGCTGCACGAGGCCGTCTTCGGCGAGGCGCTTCAGCATCTTGGCGACGGTGGGCTGGGCGACGCCCAGGCGCGCGGCGATATCCACCTGCCGCGCCTCGCCGCCGTCGCCGATGAGGTCGGCGATCAGTTCGACATAGTCTTCCACGAGTTCGAGGCGGCGCGCCTCGCGCGCCTGCCGGAAGCTCTCCACATGGACGTCCGGATCGACCAGCGGCGCGTCGGGCATGGATCGCGAGGAATCCTGCATGGTGCCGGGCAACCCTTGCTTCACCGGTGTGACGGACACGGACCATCCGGTGCCCCGAGCCCGTGTTTAGCCAAGGCGGGCGCCGGAGGGGAGCCCTAAACCGGGCCGGTTCGCCCCCTCGCGCAGATGGGCGACGAACTCCCGCGCGAAAACCGGCAGCCCGTCGAGGGACCGCAGGCAGATGGTGAGGTCCCGCGCCGCCCAGGGGTCGAGGAGCGGGACGATGTCGAGGCCCATGGAGCGCGCGGCGCGCCGGGCGGTGGTCTCGGGGACGATTCCGAGGCCGACGCCGCATTCCACCAGCCGGCACACCGCATCGAAGCCGCGCAGCTGGACCCGCAGCCGCATGGGCGGCCGCCCCGTGCGCATGGCCTTGTCGGCGAGGAAGCGGGTGATGGCGCTCGCCCTGTCGAGGCCGACGAGATCGTAATCCAGGACCTCGGCGAAGGGCACGCCGTCCCGTGCTCCCAAGGGATGGCCGGAGGGCAGCACCGCCACGAACCTGTCCTGGCGGAACGGATGGGTCTCCAGGGTGCCCGTATCCACCGTGCCGGAGACGATGCCGAGATCGGCGCCCCCTTCCGCCACGAGACCGACGATCTCGTCCGAGGTCCGCTCGACGATATCGACGCTGACGCCGGTATGGAGGGCGAGGTACGCGCTCAGGGCTTCCGGCAGGAATTCGGTCAACGCGTGGGTGTTCGACAGGACCTTGATCTGGCCGATCGCGCCGCCGGCATAGGATGCGAGATCCCCCTGCATCCGGTCGACGCCCTCGAGCAGGGTGCGGGCATGGGCGAGGAGCGCACGCCCGGCCGGCGTCAGGACGACACCCTGGCGGCTCCGGCTGAGGAGGGCCGCCCCGAGGGAGACCTCCATCGCCCGGATCCGGCTCGACGCGGCGGCGAGCGCGAGATTGGCCCGGGCCGCCCCGTGCGTGATCGACCCCGCCTCCGCCACGTGGCGGAACAGGCCGAGATCGACGAGGTCGAACCGCATCATCGGGCGGGCCTGACAAAAGAGAGCGGCATCGGCAACACATCCTTAACCCTGTGGCGCGATGGTCCGGACATGGTGGTCCGTCGTCGCGTCCGTTCCGTTCTCATGCCGCTCGGCCTCTACGCCGTGTCCGCGCTCGTGGTCGGCTATTTCGTGCATCAGGCCGAGAGCGGCAATCGCGGCTTGGAGGCCAAGCGCGCGCTCAAGATCCAGGCCTACGGTCTGAAGCAGGAGCTCACGGCCGCCAAGGCCGACCGGGCGATCTGGGAGCACCGGGTGGCGCTCCTGCGCAGCGAGCAGATCGACCGGGATCTCCTGGAAGAACGTGCCCGCATCGTCCTCGGCCGCGTCCACGCGAACGATGTCGTGATCATCAATCCCTGATCGTGCCGTGATCGCGTTTTTCCCGCCGCATTCTGCCTGACAACTCGGCCGATCTGTCGACGGGACGGCCTCGCTTTCCGCAAAACCCTGTCCTAGAAACGGTTCCAGAAAAGCCGTTCACGGGAGGAAAGCCGATGGATGCCGCCAACGAAGCGGGTCAGGCGAAAGCCGATTCGGCCAAAGGTTCGGCTCAGGTGGGGACGGGGGGCGGTGACGCCCCGGCGCATGCTCCCGCACCGAACACGCCCCAGTTCACCCGGGAGGAAGACCTCCACGCCTATCACGAAATGCTGCTGATCCGGCGTTTCGAGGAGAAGGCGGGCCAGCTCTACGGCATGGGCCTGATCGGCGGATTCTGCCACCTCTATATCGGCCAGGAAGCGGTCGTCATCGGCATGCAGATGGCCTCGGTCGAGGGCGACCAGACCATCACCGGATACCGCGACCACGGCCACATGCTCGCCTGCGGCATGGACCCGAAGGGCGTGATGGCCGAGCTGACCGGCCGGCGCGGCGGGTATTCCCGCGGCAAGGGCGGCTCGATGCACATGTTCTCCAAGGAAAAGCAGTTCTTCGGCGGCCACGGCATCGTCGGCGCGCAGGTCTCGCTTGGAACCGGCCTCGGTTTCGCTGACGCCTACAAGCAGAACGGCAAGGTTAGCCTGACCTATATGGGTGACGGCGCGGCCAACCAGGGCCAGGTCTACGAGAGCTTCAACATGGCTCAGCTGTGGAAGCTGCCCGTGGTCTACGTGATCGAGAACAATCGCTACGCCATGGGCACGTCGGTGGCCCGCGCCTCGGCGCAGACCGACTTCTCCAAGCGCGGCGTCTCCTTCGGCATCCCCGGCGAGCAGGTGGACGGCATGGACGTCCGCACCGTCCGCGAGGCGGCGAGCCGCGCGGTAGAGCATGCCCGCTCCGGCCAGGGCCCCTACATCCTCGAGATGCAGACCTACCGCTATCGCGGCCACTCGATGTCCGATCCGGCGAAATACCGGACCAAGGACGAAGTCTCCAAGATGCGCGACGAGCACGACCCGATCGAGATGGTGCGCAAGCGCCTGATCGAGATGCACGGTGTGCCGGAAGCCGACCTCAAGGCCACCGACGCCAAGGTCCGCGAGACCGTCAACGACGCGGCCGAGTTCGCCACGCACGATCCCGAGCCGGATCCGTCCGAACTCTGGACCGACATCCTGCTGGAAGCCCGCGCTTAAGGCCGACCTCGCGACGCTCCCCCCATCCGGGACATCTCCCGTGCCATGACGGCACGGGGAGAGCCGCAGCGAGGGACCGAGAAGCCGCCGCTTCCTCTCCAGAAGGCCGCCCGCCAACCTACGGATCAGAAACCTCATGGCGACCGACATCCTCATGCCCGCGCTGTCTCCGACGATGGAGGAAGGCAAGCTCGCCAAGTGGCTCAAGAAGGAGGGCGACCCGGTCAAATCCGGCGATGTCCTCGCCGAGATCGAGACCGACAAGGCGACGATGGAGGTCGAGGCCATCGACGAGGGCATCCTCGCCAAGATCCTCATCGAGGAAGGCACAGAGGGCGTGAAGGTCAACACGCCGATCGCCATCATCGCCGGTGAGGGCGAGGACGTGGCCGCGGCGGCGGCGGGTGGCGGTTCGAAGCCGGACGCTTCGGCCCCGTCGCAATCGGCCCCCACCCCGACGATGCAGGCCGAGGGCCAGGCCTCGGCACCGGCCGCCACGGCGAAGTCCGGCGACGACAAGGCGAACGCGCCGGCGGCTCCGGCCGTGATCACCAACAAGTCGCCCGCGCCGGTGATGGACGAGTTCCCCGCCGGCACCGAGATGGTGACCATGACCGTGCGCGAGTCGCTCCGCGACGCCATGGCCGAGGAGATGCGCCGCGAGGATTCCGTCTTCGTGATGGGCGAGGAAGTCGCCGAGTACCAGGGCGCCTACAAGGTGACGCAGGGGCTGCTGCAGGAATTCGGCGCCCGCCGCGTGGTCGACACGCCGATCACCGAGCACGGCTTTGCCGGCATCGCGGCCGGCGCCGCTTTCACCGGCCTGCGCCCCATCGTCGAATTCATGACCTTCAACTTCGCCATGCAGGCGATCGACCACATCATCAACTCGGCGGCCAAGACCCTCTACATGTCCGGCGGCCAGCTCGGCTGTCCCATCGTGTTCCGCGGCCCCAACGGTGCCGCCGCCCGCGTCGGCGCCCAGCACAGCCACGATTACTCGGCCTGGTACTCCAACGTACCCGGCCTCAAGGTCATCGCCCCCTACACGGCCTCCGACGCTAAGGGCCTGCTCAAGGCCGCGATCCGCGACCCGAACCCGGTGATCTTCCTCGAGAACGAGATCCTCTACGGCCAGACCTTCCCGGTGCCGAAGCTCGACGATTTTGTGCTCCCCATCGGCAAGGCGCGCATCCACCGCACCGGCAAGGACGTGACCATCGTCTCCTTCTCCATCGGCATGACCTACGCGCTGAAGGCGGCGCAGGCGCTCGCCGAAGAGGGCATCGAGGCGGAGGTCATCGACCTGCGCACGCTCCGTCCGATGGATACCGACACGATCGTGGAATCGGTGAAGAAGACCGGCCGTTGCGTCACGGTGGAAGAGGGCTTCCCGCAATCGGGCATCGGCGCCGAGATCATCGCCCGCCTGATGGCCGATGCCTTCGACTTCCTCGACGCCCCCGTCCTGCGGGTCACCGGCAAGGACGTGCCGATGCCCTACGCCGCCAATCTCGAGAAACTGGCCCTGCCGAACGTCGCCGAGGTGATCCAGGCGGTGAAGGCGGTCTGCTATCGGTGAGCCGGTGGCGATCGCGGACCGACCATCGTCCTAGCCAGGGCCTCATCCTGAGGTGCCCGCGCCCGCGGGCCTCGAAGGAGGGCTCCAGTTTCAGCAGTTCGAACGGGAGGGCTCCTTCGAGGCCTCCGCTCCGCTCCGGCACCTCGGGATGAGGTCTCGGATCGGAGTACGGGCTCGGAGGAGTTGAGCACCATGACCGACAAGTTCCAGGAACTCTCCGCTCCCCCCGACGCCCTGAACAATGGCGGCATCGAAGTCGTGCGCGCCAGCGTCGTGGACGGCGCGGTGAGCGTGGCCCTGCGCCGCTCCTTCGACGATCCCTATACCTGGGGCCGCCTTCTCATCGACCTCGCTCGCCAGGCCGCGCGGGTCTACGCGCTGGAGACCGAGATGTCGGAGGAGGAGGCGCTCGAGCGCATCCGCGCCGGCCTCGACTCCGAAAGCTTCGACCCGGACATGCCGCCCGGCGGCACCCTGAACTGACCGCCCCGCCCACGCCCATCCGCTGACGATCAGGATTCACACCGATGCCCATCAACGTCCTGATGCCCGCCCTGTCGCCGACGATGGAGAAGGGCAACCTTGCCAAATGGCTGAAGAAGGAGGGCGACGCGGTCAAATCCGGCGACGTCCTCGCCGAGATCGAGACCGACAAGGCGACGATGGAGGTCGAGGCCATCGACGAGGGTATCCTGGCCAAGATCATCGTGGCCGAGGGCACCGCCGACGTGCCGGTGAACGACCTCATCGCCATCATCGCCTCCGAGGGCGAGGACCCGAAGACCGTCGGGGCCGCGGGCGATGGCGGCGCGAAGGCGGAGGCCCCGAAAGCCGACGCTCCCAAGGCTGACGCTCCCAAGGCCGAGCCTCCGAAGAGCGACACGCCCGCCCTGAACACCACCCCCGGCGACGGCCACAAATCCTACGCGCGGGTGAACGAGGCGCCGGACGGTGCCCAGCCGGATGGTGCGGCCGCACCCCAGGCCGGGCAGGGCGGCCGCATCGTCGCCTCGCCCCTGGCGCGCCGCATCGCCAAGCTCGAAGGCATCGACCTCTCCGCCGTCTCCGGATCCGGTCCGCATGGCCGCGTGATCGAGCGCGACGTCCGCGCCGCCATCGCCAGCGGCTCGGCCAAGGCCGGCGCACCGAAGGCGGCGGCCCCCGCCTCCGCACCGGCGGCCGCTCCGGCTCCCGCAACACCCGCACCGAAGGCCGCCGCCCAGGGCCTCACCACCGATCAGGTGCGCGGCTTCTACCAGAAGGGCACGTTCGAGGAGGTTCCCCTCGACGGCATGCGCAAGACCATCGCCAAGCGCCTCACCGAGGCGATGCAGGTGGCGCCGCACTTCTACCTCACCGTCGATTGCGAGCTCGACGCGCTGATGGCCCTGCGCGAACAGCTCAACAAGAGCGCCGGCACCACCAAGGACGGCAAGCCGCTGTTCAAGCTCTCGGTGAACGACTTCGTCATCAAGGCCATGGGCCTCGCGCTGATGCGGGTGCCGGCCGCCAACGCGGTCTGGGCCGAGGACCGGATCCTGCGCTTCAACAATGCAGAGGTCGGCGTGGCCGTCGCCATCGACGGCGGGCTGTTCACCCCGGTGATCCGCAAGGCCGACCAGAAGACGCTCTCCACCATCTCGAACGAGATGAAGGATTTCGCCGGCCGGGCGCGGGCCAAAAAGCTGAAGCCGGAGGAGTACCAGGGCGGCGTCACCTCGGTCTCGAATCTCGGCATGTTCGGCATCAAGCACTTCACGGCGGTGATCAATCCGCCGCAATCCTCGATCCTGGCGGTGGGCGCCGGCGAGAAGCGCGTGGTGGTGAAGGACGGCGCCCCGGCGGTGGTCCAGGTGATGACCGCCACCCTCTCCTGCGACCACCGCGTCCTCGACGGGGCGCTTGGCGCCGAACTAATCTCGGCCTTCAAGAGCCTGATCGAGCATCCGATGGGGATGCTGGTGTGATCCGGCCGACATTCCAGCTCATCTCGGCCTTGCTCGTCGGTCTCGGACTTACTGCCTGCGTCTCGGGCGAAGATCGGGCGGCGAACGAGGCGAAGGTTCTCTCCGCTAGAGAAGATGCCGGACTCCGTCCGGAGCGAAAGCGGATGAGCGTCGATGAGGCAAAGGCCGCATTCGTCGGCATGACGAGGAACGTCAAGGCTTTTCAGTTCGGCTCGCAGATCACCTACATCGCCCCCAACGGCTCCGTTTATCTTTGGTTTCCCGGCAACCCCGTGGTTCTTGAAGGCAAATGGAGCTTCAAGGAAACAGGAGGCTTCCGTCCCTACGCCGGCAAGCCAGTGAGCGAGACCAGCCTCTGCTTCGACTACGGTCCGAGAACTGTTAATGCGTGGTCGCGCCAGCGCGGCGGGGTGGAATGTATTTCTTCAGACACTCTCGCGTTTGCGACATTCGAAAGTGAAAGCGGCGACATCTTTGGGTTAGCCGGCAGGACTCAAGTACCGTTCGTCTTACCTCGTGAGAAGGTCTCTCTGGCCGACCTTCGCAAGCGCGTTGGTCCCCGGAGCTAGGGATCCCGACCGCAGCGAGACTAACCCCATCCCCGACCCTCCTCGCAGGGACAGAGGGAAGTAGGAGCGCGCCCGCCATGTCCAACACCTACGACATCCTCGTCATCGGCGCCGGCCCCGGGGGCTACGTCGCCGCGATCCGGGCGGCGCAGCTCGGGTTCAAGACCGCGGTGGTGGACCGCGAGCATCTCGGCGGCATCTGCCTGAACTGGGGCTGCATCCCGACGAAGGCGCTGCTGCGCTCCGCCGAGATCTACCATTACATGCAGCACGCCTCGGATTACGGCCTCTCGGCCGAGAAGGTCGGATTCGACACCGCCGCCATCGTCAAGCGCTCGCGCGGGGTCTCGACCCGGCTCAACGGCGGCGTCGGCATGCTTCTGAAGAAGAACAAGGTCGACGTGATCTGGGGCGAGGCCACCATTGAGGCCGCAGCCAAGGGCAACGAGCCCGGCACGGTCACGGTGAAGGAGACGAGCCGCGCGCCTGCGCCGAAGGGGGCGCTCGCCGCCGGCTCCTATTCGGCCAAGCACATCATCGTCGCCACCGGCGCCCGTCCCCGCGCGATCCCCGGCATCGAGCCGGACAAGAAGCAAATCTGGACCTATTACGAGGCCATGGTGCCGGAGACGATGCCGAAAAGCCTGCTCGTGATGGGCTCGGGCGCCATCGGCATCGAGTTCGCCTCGTTCTACCGCACCATGGGGGCCGAGGTGACGGTGATCGAATTGCTGCCGCAGATCCTGCCGGTGGAGGATGCCGAGATCGCCGGCCTCGCCCGCAAGCGCTTCGAGAAGCAGGGCATCAAGATTCTCACCGGCGCCAAGGTGACGAAGGTGGAGAAGGCGGCCGATTCCGTCACCGCCACCATCGAGACCACGGACGGCAAGAGCCAGCAGTTGACGGCGGAGAAGCTGATCTCGGCGGTGGGCGTCGTCGGCAACATCGAGAATCTCGGCCTCGAAAAGCTCGGCATCGGCATCGAGCGCGGCATCGTCGTCACCGACGGCCTCGGTCGCACCAACGTGCCTGGCGTCTACGCCATCGGCGACGTCGCCGGACCGCCGATGCTCGCCCACAAGGCCGAGCACGAGGGCGTGCTCTGCGTCGAGACGATCAAGGGGCTGCACACCCACGCCATGGACAAGGCCAAGATCCCCGGCTGCACCTATTGCCAGCCGCAGATCGCCAGCGTCGGCCTCACCGAGGCCAAGGCCAAGGAGCAGGGTTTCTCCGTGAAGGTCGGCCGCTTCCCCTTCGCCGGCAACGGCAAGGCCATCGCGCTCGGCGAGCCGGACGGCCTGGTGAAGACGGTGTTCGACGCCAAGACCGGCCAGCTGCTCGGCGCCCACATGGTGGGGGCGGAAGTCACCGAGCTGATCCAGGGCTACGTCGTCGCCATGAACCTGGAGACGACGGAAGAAGACCTGATGCACACGGTCTTCCCGCATCCGACCCTGAGCGAGATGATGCACGAGAGCGTGCTCGACGCCTACGGCAAGGTGATCCACAGCTGATCCCGAGCGACGGTCGTCCTCGGCGCGTTCGGCGGCCCCCGCCGCCGCGCGGTCGCGCGGGCAGACGACGATGAGGTCTCGTCCTCGTCGTCCGGTACGAGCGCGAACTCCCATCGCGTGGATGTCCACAGCCTTCTCGCGACCCCGTTAAGGATCCGTTAACCCTCCCGGCGTGTTCTGTCTTCGTTCTCAACGCGAGTCGGAGACGGGCCATGCCGAAGACGCTGACCAAGATCAGAAACGAGGGTGAGGCGGCGCCGGGCGTTCACTGCCCGGTGGAGGAGATCGCCCAGGCCTATCTCACCAGCACGGCGGGGGATGCGGAGATCGCGCTCCGTTGCGCCATCACCGACGCCCTGTCCGACCTGATGCAGGCCGAGCGCCGCGCCCGCGAGACCAGCCGCCTGATCTCGCGAGGCTATGTCCGCGCCGCCATGCGGGGCTGAGACGAGGTCTAAGCAGACCACATCGCTTGAAGCGCGACCGTTCCAGGGCATGTACCCTCGCATCACAACAAGGACGATCATGCGCCGCCGTCTCGCCACTGCCCTGCTGGGCCTCGCCCTGGCGGCGCCCCTGCATTCCGCTTCGGCCGAGATGCGCGTGACCATCGACAAGGATGCGCAGCGCATGAGCGTCGCGGTGGACGGCGCAACCCGGCATGTCTGGCCGGTCTCCACGGGGCTCGCCCGCTACGACACGCCGAACGGCGCCTACCGGCCGTTCCGGATGGAGAGGACGTATCGGTCCCGCGAATGGGACAACGCGCCGATGCCGCACGCGATCTTCTTCACCCAGGCCGGCCACGCCATCCACGCCACCAACCAGACCCGCCATCTCGGCCGCCCGGCCTCGCATGGCTGTGTCCGCCTCTCACCACGCAATGCCGCGACGCTGTTCGCCCTGGTGAAGCAGCAGGGGATGGGCGGGACGCGCATCACCGTGGAGGGCGGCCTCGCTGCGCCCGTCGCCGCCCTGCGCCGGCCTCGAACGGGACAGGTCGAACCACGTGGATACCGTGCGCGCGGGATCGTCGGCCAAAGCGCGCGAGACAGAGCGTGGGAGGAGGAAAGCTATGGCGTTTCGGTGAGTCGAACCTATCGCGATCCGTTCGACACGCGATACGGCTCTACGCCGGTGGTCGTTTATGATGAGGAACAGTAAGGATCACGCAGGTGGCGAGACGGGATCACGGAACTCTCGTGGCCGAAGTCACGCAAGACCATCGGGAAGTGCTCGTTTTGGACGGGCCGTTGTCTCTGCGGCAGGCCGCCGTCACGCTACCCGCATCGTCCGGGCCAGAAACGGTCCGAAGGCGGGCAGGTCCACCGTCCAGGCATCGATCTTGACCGGCTGGGGCTCCATCCAGGCGACGTAATCGTGCCCCTTTGTGAGGCAGAGGCGCGCATAGTTGAAGCGTAGTTTGTAGGCCCCGTCCTTGATGGGAAGAATCTCGATGACCCGAGTTTTCGGGCGAGAGAAAATGAGATGGGCGAGGCCCGCACCGTGCGGCGAGGCGATGACCGACGCCTGGTGGGCGATGGCGATCTGGTGCCAGAGCGGGAGGGTGGAGAATTCGGCGATCTCGAATCCGTGGGCCTGCATCTCCCGCTCGACCTCGGCCTCGTTGGTGAGCGGGCGACGCTTCGCGTCCCGTCGGGTGATGTAGACCCGCTCCGGAAGCGTCACACCGTGAGCGCGCGCCATCGCGATCGCCCGCTCGGCCATCACCGCGAAGACGCTGTCGAGATGCCGCCATCCGGCCATCCCCTCGAAACGCACGACCGGAACGAGAAGGCGTTCGACGAAGACCGGTCGGTCGACGCGATGGGTCGACGCACCGAGACCGATTATCTCGAGCGAGGTCTGCTCGAAGCCGGGATTGGCGCCGTTCAACAGAACCTTGAACGTGTCGTCCGCGATCAGCCCGCTGTCGCCGAGGAAGGCCAGGCGGGGAAGGTGATCGACCAGCCAGTGATAGATTCCGGCCGAGGGCCGATTGGACGACATGGCGATGCCGATCTGAGGGACGGCAGATCGTTCGACCCACGGGATCGGTGATTTCCGCTGCCGGAGGATCCGGCCGTCCTCGGTCCAGACCTGACCGATCGCGCTCGTGAACACGTCGCGGAGTTCCAGAACCTCCGGCTGGACCTGAGCGACGATCACCTGTCGGAACGACCGGGCCTCCCGCCGTAAGGCGATGACATGATGAGGGGCGGTCGCGGACGATCGTTGAACCTTCACGCTGCCCGGCTGATCGATCGGGGGCTGGGGAGCGAACCGGAACTCCGTGGGCATCGGCTTCATGTCCGATCCGCCACGACTGACAGTCTTCATCAGGTCGCCCAAGGCAGCCTGCAGATCCTCGTCCAGCGTGTTTCTGATGATGCTGTCGGCCGCGTCCAAGAGGCGATGATCGGCGTGCAGGAAGTCGTTATCGAGCAGGATCCGTCCCGCCAGACCAGTTTTGCGGTTCGCGACCAGTTCGCGGATGACGGCATACGCAACGGCCTCTCTGCCCGTCAGCGATGAGACGTGGCGAGCGACATCATCGACGACGTCGTCCTGTCCGGTGGCGAGAGCACCGTCCAAGCGGTAGATGAGGAGTTGCGGCAGGGACAGGGTCAGGGCGGGGTCGTGTGTTCGAGCGACGACGTCGTGCCAGCGCCCCTGCTCGACATCGTCGCGACACAGCCTGAGGGTTTCCCGGGCAGATCGGACCACGGCCTTGTCTTTGGGCTTGGTCATGCTTTTACCGACAGGGGCACATCGGACCGGGGAAACCCGGTCCGGCACCGCACCGAGACCGCGCCCCCGGCGAATCTCTTCCGACTTTTACCCGCCGGCGCAAGTTCGTACGATCGACCGCCCAGGAAAACCTCGCACGATCTGCCGTAGGTGATTGCTCGTATTGCGAGATATCCAGCTCGAAAAACGGTGGCCATGAGACGATTGGCGTCCGCTTCCGCAGAGACTGAACCAGTCGACCCGGAGATTGGCGTTCGATTATTGTGTCCCGGCCGAACCGCTCACCCGCCAGATCACCTTCCCCACATCGTCCGACACCAGCAGCGCCCCGGTCTTGTCCAGGATCACGCCGACGGGCCGCCCCTGCGCCCTCTCGTCGGCATCGAGGAAGCCGGTCAAGGCGTCCACCGGCTGACCGGCGGGTTTGCCGTCCTTGAAGGGGACGTAGATCACCTTGTAGCCGCTCTTCGGGCGGCGGTTCCATGAGCCGTGCTGGGCCACGAAAAGACCGCCTGTCCACGCCGCCGGAAGGGTCGAGCCGTTGGAGAAGGCGATGCCGAGCGACGCGGTGTGGGTGCCGACCGCGTAGTCCGGCGCGATGGCCTTGGCGACGAGGTCGGGCTTCTGCGGCTGGACCCGCTCGTCCACGCGCTTGCCCCAGTAGCTGTAGGGCCAGCCATAGAAGCCGCCCTCCTTCACCGAGGTGACGTAATCGGGCACGAGGTCACTGCCGATTTCGTCGCGCTCGTTGACCGCCGTCCAGAGGGCACCGCCGGTGGGCTCGAAGGCGAGGCCGTTGGGGTTGCGCAGGCCGGTGGCGAATTCGCGCATCTGCTTCGTGGCGAGGGTGTATTCCCAGATCGCGGCGCGGCCCGTCTCCTTGTCGAGGCCGTTCTCACCGACATTGCTGTTCGAGCCCACGGTGACGAAGAGCCTGGTGCCGTCCGGGCTCGCGATGACGTTCTTGGTCCAATGGTGGTTGATGCCGGACGGCAGGTCCACGACCTTCACCGGCTTCGCGGCGATCGTGGTCTGGTCCTTTGCATAGGGCACCTTCACCAGGGCATCGGCATTGGCGACGTAGAGGTCGCCGCCAACCAGCGCCATGCCGAAGGGCGAATGCAGGCCGGTGAGGAAGACGTGGCGCTCCTCGGCGATCCCGTCGCCATTTGTGTCGCGCAGGAGAATGATCCGGTCCGGGCTCGGCACCCCGGCGCCGGCCATGCTCTTCACCTTGTCGGCCACCCAATCGGCGATGCCGGTGGAGGGGTCGTCGGTCTTGGGCTTGTTCGCCTCCGCCACCAGCACGTCGCCGTTGGGCAGGAGGTACATCCAGCGCGGATGCTCGAACCCGTCCGCATAGGCCGCGACCTGCAGCCCCGCCGCCGCCTTCGGCTTAGCGCCGTTCTCCCAGCGGGCGACGCGGGCGATGTTCACGGTGGGCATCAGCGTCGGGTTCGGCGCGGGGAGGGTGGGGTTGGATCCTATCCCAGCCGAGGCGTCGAGACTGGCCTTCTCAGGGTAGACGACGAAGCGGAGGAACGCCGCTCCGCCCAGAAGCACCACCGCCAGAGCCGCAAGGCCGAGCTTCGATCGATTCCGCATGGTCGTGACCCTGGATCCGCGCCCGAGCCGGACGCCTCCGCTCAGGTTAATGGCCGGCCAGCCCATTGGCTACGTCAAAGGGAGAAGGGAGCGAACGCCAGGGGGTGCCTGTTCGAGCGATTACCCCGAGGGGTGACGAAACGTCGACCCGACCTGCCCCGGCTCGCCATGCAATGGCTATGGAGATTTGCGTCGTGCGGCCTGACGTTCCTGAATCCGTTCGGCCCGTCGCCGTTCGGCTTCGGCTGCCCTCAGCTCGACCCTCAGGGCTCGGCGCCGCTCCTTGATGGCATCGATCCTGGCCTCGTCGATCTCGTCCCAGGTCCGGTCGCCGCCGGCAATGACCTTGTCTTCGCGAAGGGCCGCGCGGAAGGCCTCACCGACGAAATCCTGCGGGAAGTCGTTCAGGCAGAAGTAGTTCTCGAAGATCGTCATATTGAGATCGACCACCTGCAGGCAGACGTGACGCCGATCCGACCGAAACGGATTGAGAAAATTGGTCGTGACGATCTCGTAGCTTGGAAAATAGAACAGCTTGTCGTCCTCCGGCTTCGTCTCGCGATAATGCTGGTCGATCGCGGCGCGCAGGATCGCTTTGGAGACGGAGTTCGCGGCTTCGCAGGCGAGGGGACGGAACGTCGCCATCAAAGCCACCGGCGACAGGGTGAAGATGATCGTCGCCGAAGGCCGGAACCGCCGAATGAGCGCGTAGATGGCTCGAATGTTGTCGAGACTTTCTCCGAATTCGCTGACACGAAACTTGTGTCTTTCGCGATCGAAGACCTCCCGCGGCGGCGCCCGCCAGAAGACCTCCTTGGTGACGTCGTCGTACCAGATCTCGCTCAAGCCAAAGGTGATGATGAAGACATCGGCCTCATCGAACAATTGCTTCGTCTCGAGCCGGGCACTCTCGTCGTAGCCGAAATCTTCCGCCTTGTAGCCGTGCCAGAGCGCCTGCCTCGGCACGCGATCGAGCCAGGCCCATTCGAATTGCTGCCGGATCGCATGGGTATGCACCATCCCATCGCCCATATGCGTCACATAGGCCTTGCTGCGCTTCTTGTTCGTGACGTTGTAGCCGGCCTCATGGAGGTAATCCGCCACGTGCGAAGCAAAGCAGGAGCCGAAGGCGACGATCGACGCCGATTTGTCGATGAACGGCCGCTCGGGCATCAGGCCCTTGACGAGATACTCCGCCACGGCGTCGTCGCGCTGCAGCGATGAGTCGGTTGGATAGAAGCTGGGATTCTCGCCGCGGAAGTAGCTGCCGGAGGTTTTTTTAAGAACACCGTCCTGGACGAACTCGATCATGGTCATTGGCTGGAGTGCTCCCTCTGCGTCGGAGACGTTCCGCGTCACCGCCGGTCATGGCACCTTCCACGCCTTCGGAACACCGTCTTCACCGCGCGCGTCCGCCACGAGACAGCGCGACCCGGACGCGCGCCGGGCCGGGCCGACCCTCACGGGCTCGTCACGAGGATATCGATCAGCCACGTTGGGAGCGCGGTCGCGTGTTGATCTCCCGCGCCGGCATCGTCTCGGGCAGCGAGGGCGCCGGGCGGGCCGCCTCGCGCCGCGGCGCAGACCCGACCGCGAACTGCCCGAAATCCTCGCGAAACTGGTCGATGATCTCGCCGGAGGTCTCGATGCAGCGGCCGATATACTGCGACAGCGCGGGGGGAGGGGGAAAGCCCTCCGCCAGGAGGCGCGTATTGTCGAAGGTCACGTCGAGTTCGCAGAACCGGTAATAAGCCTGCAGCGCCCGAAACATCGCCACCTTGATCGCCTCGTCCATGCCGAAGACCTCGGTGAAGCGTGCGTGCAGGGTCGCCCGGTCGCGGGCGGAGAATTCGTCGTAATGGCGCGGGCCGTCGGCCGGGTCGACGCGGTCGAGGGTGCGTCCGAGGTCGCTCCAGCGGGTGCGGCTCACCCTGCCGGCGGAGAGGTGATAGATTCTGTGGGCGAGGGCGGGCCTCGCCAGCATCTCCACCAGGGTGTCGGCCACCCAGTCGATGGGGACGATGTCGACGGTTCCGTCGCGGTCGCCGGCGACGAGCCGCAGCCGGTCGCAGGCGCGGATCACCCAGAGGATGCTCGCTCCCGGCCGGGCGCCCAGCGTCGAGTGGCCGAGCACGATGGAGGGGCGCGCCACGATGAGGGGCAGGTCGGCGAAACAGGCTGCCAGCGACGTCTCGGCCGCGGCCTTCGAGGCGCTGTAGGGTACGAGATGCGTGGCCTCCGCGTCGGGGTAGCGCGTCTCGTCCACCATCGCGGGCGGGTTGCCGCCGCAGATCATCGCCGTGCTCACATGGAGGAACCGGTCGAGCCGCACCATCCGCGCCGCGCGCCGGGCCAGGGCCAGGGTGCCGTCATGGTTGGTCCGGTGGACCTTTTCCTGCGCCCACCACGACGTATCGGCGGCCAGATGCAGGACCTGCGTCACCGAATCGAGGCGCGGATCGGCGATCCGGTCGGCCGAGGTGAAATCCCCCGCCACGATCTCCACGCGTTGCGCGAGACGCTGGGCGTTCAGGGCGCTGGTGAAGCGGCCGAGACGCGCCGCGATGCGCTGACGCCCGGCCTCCTCGTCCGAGGCCCGCACCAGGCAGACCCATTCCGTATCCGTCTTCGCCACCAGGGCACGGTGCAGGACGGCACCGCCGATGAGCCCCGTCGCACCCGTCAGAAGAATTCGACTCACGGCACTCGCTCCAAGGTCCGCCCATCGGGAATGACGTCGCGGCCACCTGGCGATAGTTAAGATATCGTTAACGAGATACTGACAAGTCGACTGAAATCAATACGTAGAATTTTACGGGTATATGCAGGCATCGCTAGAAATATAGTTAATATTAATCATGAATATCTAATACCCTTCTTCCATCCATCGGGTGCCATGCTTGGTGCTGACGCAACCTATGCCCCTCGGTCCGCGCCGAACCTGTCGGAGGATCGGCAGTCCCCACCGCCACGGGCCGATCGGCGCGGGAAACCTCGTCCTGCCCCGAGCCGCCGCGACTTGCGTCGCGGGGGAGAGCATCACAGGTAGGATCCGTAGCGGGGCGACCGGCACGCCCCGATCCTTCTGAGGGAGCGACGGGTATGAACGGAGAAGTCTACGGTGCGCTGGGGCAACCGGGCGTGGGATTGTTCATGGCGATCGTCATCGGCGCCCTGGCGGGCTGGCTCGCGGAACAATTCACCTCGGCGAATATGGGCCTCTTCGCCAACATCGCGATGGGCATCCTCGGCGGTCTTCTCGGCAACTATCTCGCCGCCAAGCTCCACATCCCGGTCTATGGCTTCTGGCGCAACCTGCTCTCGGCCACGGCCGGGGCGGTGATCATCATCACCATCTACAGGGCCATCCGCGGGCGCGGCATGAGCTACTGACAGGTTCGGCGGATCGTTTCCCGATCGTTTGCGATGCGGGAGCCGAGTCATTACGTTTCGATCCGAGCGCCGGCCCATTGCCGGCGCAGCTTGCCCGGTATGCCATGGCCGTCGTCCTCGACCTCCTGCGAAACGACCAGCGCCCCCGGCACCCGGAAAAGGCGCATCGCCCCGACAACCCGATCCAGCGCAAGCCCGACTGGATCCGGGTGAAGGCACCGGGTTCGCCCAGCTGGAACGCCACCCGCGCCATCGTGAAGGAGCACGGCCTCGTCACCGTCTGCGAGGAGGCCGGCTGCCCCAATATCGGCGAGTGCTGGGAGAAGAAGCACGCCACCTTCATGATCATGGGCGACACCTGCACGCGGGCCTGCGCCTTCTGCAACGTGCGCACCGGCCTGCCCAACGCCCTCGACGGGGACGAGCCGGCCAAGATCGCCGATTCCGTGGCCAAGCTCGGCCTGCACCACGTAGTCATCACCTCGGTGGACCGGGACGACCTCGCCGATGGCGGGGCCATGCATTTCTTCCGCACCATCCGCGCCATCCGCGAGCGCAGCCCCGCCACGACGATCGAGGTGCTCACGCCCGATTTCCTGCGCAAGGACGGCGCGCTGGAACTGGTGGTGGAGGCGCGCCCCGACGTGTTCAACCACAACATGGAGACGGTGCCGGGCAACTACCTCACCGTCCGCCCCGGCGCGCGCTACTTCCATTCGGTGCGCCTGCTTCAGCGGGTGAAGGAGCTCGACCCCACCATTTTCACCAAATCCGGCATCATGGTCGGTCTCGGCGAGGAGCGGAACGAGATCGTCCAGCTCATGGACGACCTGCGCTCGGCGGATGTGGACTTCCTCACCATCGGCCAGTACCTGCAGCCGACGAAGAAGCACCACGAGGTGAAGCGCTTCGTCCCGCCCGACGAATTCAAGACCCTTGAAACCACCGCCTATTCCAAGGGTTTCCTCCTCGTCTCGGCGACGCCCCTGACCCGCTCCTCGCACCATGCGGGCGAGGATTTTTCACGATTGAAGGCCGCCCGGCTCGCTCGGCTCGCGCCTGCTAACGCCTGAGGGCCGATGCCTTCCTTCCGGATCAACCGCGCGGTGCGCCACTCGCCGCAGCAGATGTACGACCTCGCGGCCGACGTGGAACGCTATCCCGAATTCCTGCCGCTCTGCGAATCCCTGCGTGTCCTGCGCCGCCAGCCCGGCCCGGACGGCACCGAGATCCTCGTGGCCGAGATGGGGGTGGGCTACAAGGCGATCCGCGAGCGCTTCACCACCCGCGTCACCCTCGACCCGCAGAACCTGAAAATCGTCGCCGAATACATCGACGGCCCGTTCCGGCACCTCGAGAACCGCTGGGGTTTCAAGGACAGGTCGCCCGGCGGCTGCGACGTCGATTTCTTCATCACCTACGAGTTCAAGAGCCGCACCCTCGGCCTGCTCATGGGCACGATGTTCGACCGCGCCTTCCGCAAATTCACCGACGCGTTCGAGAGCAGGGCGGACCGGGTCTACGGTGCCGCGTGACGCGTCGGAGCCCGTTCTTCGACGGGACAGGCGGACGGATGCCGCCCGGAGCCCTAAATACCGGGGCGCAACGCCACCGGAGAACACCCCCGTGAGACCGATCCCGATTCTCGTCCTCGCCCTCGCCTTGAATGCAGGCCTCTCCGGCTTCGCCGTGGCGGACCAGCCCGGCCCCGACTGGCTGCCGATCGATCAGGTCAGGAAGGCACTGATGGCCGAGGGCTACACCGAGATCACGAAGCTCGAGGCCGATGACGGCCATTGGGACGGCGAGGGCATCAAGAACGGCCAGAAGATGAAGTTCGATGCCGATCCGAAGACGGGCGCGATCCTCGGCGAAGTCGCCGAGTGAACGCCAGTCTGATCGGATGTCTCAGCGGAGGGTGAGACCAAAGTCGCCATCCCAGCCGACCACCTCATCCTGAGGCGCCGCGGAGCGGCCTCGAAGGAGGCTTCCAGGAATCGCTTTGGTGTCTGGAGGCCTCCTTCGAGGCCCGCTGACGCGGGCACCTCAGGATGAGGTAGAGCCCTGGAAAAACACTTAAAAAAGGCGCTCAGTCCCCCTCGACCGGCTCCACGGCCCTGCCGAACAGGTCCAGCGCCTCCGCCACGGCGAGGCGGCGGATTTCGGTGCGGCCGAGATCGCCGTAGCGGCGCTCGATATGCCGGGTCGCGGCGCCCCGGCGGGCGAGGCCGAAATGGACGAGGCCCACGGGCTTCGCCTCGCTGCCGCCGCCCGGCCCCGCGATGCCGGTGATCGAGACCGCCACATCCGCGTTCGAATGGGCGAGCGCCCCGTCCGCCATGGCGCGGGCCACGGATTTGCTCACCGCCCCATGGGTCGCGATGAGATCGGCGGGCACGCCGAGCATCTCGGATTTGGCCGCGTTGGAATAGGTGACGAAGCCGCGCTCGACCACCGCCGAAGAGCCGGGCACCGACGTGAGCAGCCCGGCGACGAGGCCGCCGGTGCAGGATTCGGCGCAGGCCGCGCGAAGCCCGGCAGCGGCATAGGCCGCCACCAGCGCCTCGGCGCGGGCGAGGAGCGCCGGGTCGTCGATCACGCGGCGTCGGTCCCGGACAGGTCGTCCGCCTCGGGCAGGCGGATCGTCGCCGCCGCCTGGGCCGCGAGCCCTTCGGCGCGGCCGACGAAGCCGAGCTTCTCGGTGGTCGTCGCCTTGATCGAGACCGAACTCAGCGGCACGCCGCAGATCTCGGCGATGCGGGCGCGGATGGCCTCGCGGTGGGCGCCGATGCGCGGGGCCTCGGCCAGGACGGTGATGTCGAGATGGTCGATCCGGCCGCCCCGGTCGCGGACGAGCTTCACCGCATGGGCCAGGAAGCGGTCGGACGAGGCGCCGCGCCATTGCTCGTCGCTCGGCGGGAAATGCGTGCCGATGTCGCCGTCCGCGATCGCCCCGAGGAGGGCGTCGGTGAGGGCGTGCAACGCCACGTCACCGTCGGAATGGGCCAGCACGCCGCGATCGGCGGGGATCTTCACGCCGCCGAGCCAGACATGGTCGCCCTCGGTGAAGGCGTGAACGTCGAAGCCGGTCCCGAGGCGGGTCACGTAGGTCGTCATGGAATCGGTCTCTGGTTCGGAGAGCAGGGCATCGTTGCCGGAAAAGCCGCGGTCGGCCTCGATCAGGTCCGAGGGCTGGGTGATCTTGCGGTTGCGCGGGTCGCCCTCGAACACCACCACGTCGAGCCCGGCCCATTCGGCCAAGGCCCCGTCATCGGTGAAGCCGTGGATCTCCGCCTCCGCCGCCTTGCGATGGGCGGCGAGGAGGCGCGCGAAGGCGAAGGCCTGGGGGGTCTGGACGGCACGCAGGGATTCGCGGGCAGGGGTCTCGCGCACCCGGCCGATCCCCGCCCCGGTATCCTCGACCAGCTTGATCGTATCGGTGACGGCGATGCCGGGTACCGCCGCGCCGTAATCCCGGCCGGCGACGAGGGCGCGGTCGATCAAGGCGGTGTCCACATGCGGACGGGCGGCATCGTGAACCAGGACGAGACTGGGCTTGCCCGTTGCCGCCGACGTAGCTTCCAAGGCTTCGAGACCGGCCCGGACGGATTGCTGGCGCGTGGCACCGCCCTCGACGGGGGCCGCGAGCTTGGCTCGCAGAACGGGGTCGAGTTCCGCGACGCAGGCGTGGTAGAACGAGGCCGCATCCGCGGCGATCACGGGCTGAATCAGCGTCAGGTCGGGATGGGCCGCCAGTGCGGCGAGGGTCCGGGTGAGGACCGCGCGTCCGCCGACGCTGCGATATTGCTTGGGAACGTCACCGCCGATGCGGATCCCGCGGCCGGCTGCGACGACCACCGCGGCGTTCCAGGCGGTGCCGGACATGAAAAAGTGCTCCCGCTTAGGTTCGAGGTGGCGTGAATAGCTGGGGTGGTGTGTCGTTTAAGCGGGGCATAGCCTGAAATCAAATCGCGCAAGGCGCTTGCGTCGCCCCGGCGATTGTCTATTTGTTGGGCACAATGAAAGCTGATGATTATTTGAGCGTTCTGCGCTTGGGCGATGGCCAGGGGCAGGTCGGCGAGGAGGCAGGCGCCGCGGCTTCGGTGCCGGTCCTGCTCGCCCCCCTGTCGGGCGTCACTGACCTGCACATGCGTCGCATCGCGCGGCGTCTGGGTGCAAGCGCCGTCGTCTCGGAAATGGTGGCGGCGGCGGAATTCGCCCGTGGCGCGGAAGAAGCGCGCCTGCGGGCCGAGGGCGGCGGGGTCGATCCCCACGTGGTCCAGCTCGCCGGCTGCGTGCCCGAATCGATGGCGGAGGCCGCACGGCTGGCCGAGGCGAATGGCGCCGATGTCATCGACATCAATATGGGCTGCCCGGCCAAGACCGTCACCGGCGGCGAGGCGGGCTCCGCGCTGATGCGCGACATCGAGGGGGCCACGCGCATCCTCGCGGCGGTCCGCGCGGCGGTGGCGATCCCGGTCACCGTCAAGATGCGCCTCGGCTGGGACCATGCGAGCCTGAATGCCCCCGATCTCGCCCGGCGCGCGGAAGGACTCGGCCTCGCGGCGGTCACCGTGCATGGCCGCACCCGGCAGCAATTCTACAAGGGCCAGGCCGATTGGGCCGCCATCCGCGCCGTGGTGGACGCGGTCTCGATCCCGGTCATCGCCAATGGCGACGTCGTCGATCTCGCCGGTTCGCGGGCCTGCCTCGCCGCCTCGGGCGCCGCAGGGCTGATGATCGGCCGCGCGGCTCTCGGCCGTCCCTGGCTGGTGGGCGAGATCGCCGCCGGTCTCGCCGGCCTTGCGCCGCGTTCCCTCGGCGCCGAGGAGAAGGCCGCCCTCGCCCTTGAGCATTACCAGGGGCTCCTCGCGCTCTACGGCCCCGCCATGGGCGTGCGCCACGCGCGCAAGCACCTGGCGGCCTATGTGGACGGATCCGGCGCCCTCGGCCCCGACGATAGGACGCGGCTTCTCACCACCACCGATCCGGCCGTCGCAGCCGACCTTCTCTCACGGGCGATGCGGCACCCGCGCATACCATTCGTCACCGAGGAGGCAGCGTGAGCGCGGACAAGCAACACGGCACGCGGTCCATCGCGCCGCCCACGAGCGAAGCGGTGATCAACGCCCTGCCGCTGCCGGTGATCACCATCGGCGCCGATGACCGCATCCTCCATGTGAACCACGCGGCGGAGACGTTCTTCGACCATTCCGCCCGGTTGATGCAGCGCCGGCACCTGCGCGACATCATCCCGTTCTCGTCCCCGATCAGCGCCCTCGTGGCCGAAGTGCGCCGTCGCCGGGCGAGCGTCAGCGAATACGGCGTCGAACTGGTCCAGCCGCGCTCCGGCCTGGAACGCAACGTCGACGTTTTCGCGACCCCCCTCGGCGACGAGGAGGATTCCGTGGTGATGATGCTCCAGGAGCGCACCATTGCCGACAAGATGAACCGGCAGCTCACCCATCGCGGCGCCGCCCGCTCGATGATCGCGCTCGGCGCCATGCTGGCGCACGAGATCAAGAACCCGCTCGCGGGCATCCGCGGGGCGGCGCAGCTCCTCGAACAATCGGGCACCGAGGACGACCGCCTGCTCACCCGGCTGATCTGCGACGAATCCGACCGGATCGTCCGCATCGTCGAGCGGATGGAGCTGTTCGGCGACGAGCGCCCGGTGGAGCGCGGACCGGTCAACGTGCACGGGGTGCTCGACCAGGTGAAGCGTTCGGCCCAGTCGGGCTTTGCCCGGCACATCCGCTTCGTCGAGACCTACGACCCGTCGCTGCCCCCGGTCCTGGGCAACCGCGACCAGCTGATCCAGGTCATCCTCAACCTCGTCAAGAACGCCGCCGAGGCCATCGGCGCCGATGCGGTGGACGGCGAGATCACCCTCTCCACCGCCTTCCGCACGGGGCTGAAGATGCAGGTGCCCGGCACGCGGGAACGGGTGAGCCTGCCCATCGAAGTGGCGGTGCGGGACAACGGGCCGGGGGTCTCGGCCGAGCTCCTGCCCGACCTGTTCGACCCCTTCGTCACCACGAAGGCGCAGGGGTCCGGCCTCGGACTTGCACTGGCGGCCAAGATCATCGGCGATCACGGCGGCATCGTCGAATGCGATCCGGTGCCGCGCCGCACCACCTTCCGTCTCCTCCTTCCCATGTCGAGCGCCCGTGACGGGCGCGAGTCGGCCGCGGAGCAATAGAGTCGCGTCATGCCCAACGGCCACATCATCGTCGCGGACGACGACGCCGCCATCCGCACCGTCCTCAACCAGGCCCTGTCGCGGGCCGGCTACGAGGTCCGCTCCACCGGCAACTGCGCCACCCTCTGGCGCTGGGTCGCGCAAGGGGAGGGCGACCTCGTCATTACCGACGTGATGATGCCGGACGAGAACGTGTTCGACCTGCTGCCGCGCATCAAGCGCGTCCGGCCGGAACTGCCGATCATCGTCATGAGCGCGCAGAACACGTTCATGACCGCGATCCGCGCCTCCGAGCGCGGCGCCTACGAATACCTGCCCAAGCCCTTCGACCTGAAGGAGCTGATCGCCATCGTCGGCCGCGCGCTGTCGCGGCCGCGCGGGACGCCCGCCCCCGGCGCCGATCCCGGCAACGAGGATATCCCGCTCGTCGGCCGTTCGCCGGCCATGCAGGAGATCTACCGGGCGCTGGCCCGCCTCATGCCCACCGACCTCACGGTGATGATCACCGGCGAGTCGGGCACCGGCAAGGAGCTGGTGGCGCGCGCGCTGCACGATTACGGCCGTCGCCGCTCCGGCCCCTTCGTGCCGGTGAACATGGCGGCGATCCCGCGCGACCTCATCGAATCCGAGCTGTTCGGCCATGAGAAGGGCGCCTTCACCGGCGCGCTCTCGCGCTCGGCCGGCCGGTTCGAGCAGGCCGAGGGCGGCACGCTCTTCCTCGACGAGATCGGCGACATGCCGATGGAGGCCCAGACCCGTCTCCTGCGCGTGCTGCAGCAGGGCGAGTACACCACGGTGGGCGGCCGGGTGCCGATCAAGACCAATGTCCGCATCATCGCGGCCACCAACAAGGACCTGCGCGTCTCGATCCAGCAGGGCATCTTTCGCGAGGACCTGTTCTTCCGGCTCAACGTCGTGCCGCTGCGCCTGCCCGCGCTCCGCGAGCGCTCGGAGGACGTGCCCGACCTGATCCGCCACTTCTTCATCCTGGTGGAGAAGGAGGGGCTGAGCCGCAAGCAGCTCGACGGCGAGGCGATGGACCGGCTCAAGCGCTACCGCTGGCCCGGCAACGTCCGCGAACTGGAAAACCTCGTCCGTCGCCTGGCGGCCCTCTACCCGCAGGAGACGATCACCGGCCCGGTGATCGAGGCCGAGCTCGATACGCTGCCCCTGGCGCAGCCGCAGGGCAACGGGTCCGGTGCGCGCAAGGCCGGCGCGGCGGAGAACGAGACCCTGTCGGCGGCGGTGGAACGGCATCTCGCCGAGTATTTCAGCGGCTATCGCGACACGCTGCCCCCGCCCGGCCTCTACCACCGCATCTTACGCGAGATCGAAGGCCCGCTCATCGGCGCGGCTCTGGCTGCCACCCGCGGCAACCAGATCCGGGCGGCGGAACTGCTCGGCGTCAACCGCAACACCCTGCGCAAGAAGGTGCGGGACCTCGACCTCCAGGTCTTCCGCAACGCGCGGTGAGCCCGCGCGACGCCTCCGGCGCAGCGGGGGACCTGTTCCATTTCAGCGAGGACCCGGCCATCCGGGTGTTCACGCCGCGCCCCGTCCGCGTCGGCGTGGATCGCGGACCGGCGGGGGCCTGGCTGAACGGCCCCCTGGTCTGGGCGATCGATGACGCGCACAGCCTGCTCTACCTGTTTCCGCGCGACTGCCCCCGGATCGTGATCTGGCCCACCGAACGGACCTCGCCGGAGGACCGGCGCACGTGGTTCGGCGACGTCACCGGCCGCGCCGTGGCCTATGTGGAGGAGGCCTGGGCGGAGCGGATCGCGACCGCCGCGATCCACCGCTACCGGATGCCGCCCGAGACCTTCGAACCCACGGGAGAGCCCGGCACCTGGGTTTCGAAAAGCCCGGTCGTCCCCGCCGGGCACGACACGATCCGGGACCTGCCCGGCGCGATGGTGGCGCAGGGCGTCGAACTCCGCACCCTGCCGCGCCTCACGCCGCTCGCGCCGATCTGGCGCTCCACTTTGCACGCCAGCGGCATCCGCCTCAGGAACGCGCAGGACTGGGTGACGCCGGAAGGCGGACCGCCGAGGCCGCTTGCGGATGATTCTGTGCGGTAAGGGGAGGGGCGGGTCTCGAGGAGCGCATTCGGAATGGGTCGCCCCCCGGACACGACCCTTTCGCCGCGAAGGGGACGCTGCGCCATGGCTGAGCGAGAGCAAACCCCGGACCGTCCCCCGAAACGCAGCTGCCGAGAAACCAATTTCTTAGCCATCTTCTTTCACGCGGAGACAGAAGGTTGGTGCCTTTCTGTCTCCTGCGTGCCGATCCGTGTCGGTTCCGATATCCTAGGACCGGCAATGGCACTGAGTGAGCGCGAAGCGGGTGTTGCGACGGCAAGCACCCGGCGCGGCAACGTCCGGCATCGCCTTGCCGCTCAGGTCGGTCTCGTCGTGGTCATGATCACGATCGTGCTCTCGGGCTTCTTCTACACCAACCGGCACCAGCAGGCTCTCATCGACCTGCGCGAGGGCGGGCGGCAGATGCGCATCGCCCAGGAAGCTCTCATGGACGCGGAAGCCTACGTCCTCAACAGAGCCCTCGGCGACCGGGACAGCGAATACAACGAGTACAGCCGCGCCTTCGAAGCGCTCCATAGTCGTCGCGATACGTATCTCGCTCGCCTCGATCCCTTCCTCAGGATGCCCGACGGGACCAGCGCTTCTGCCGACGCCAACATCAAGTCGCTCGAAGCCATCTGGACGGATGCGCTCGAACTCGTCCGCGCCGGAAAGCTGGAGGCGGCTCAGGCCCTGCTCAGGGAACGCAGGAGTGCAGCTCTGATCGGCACGATGCGTCGCGCGTTCGATGCCTTCCTGGCGGACTGGAACTCGCACTTCGCCGATCATGAGACGCGCATCGAAATCGGCAAAAGCATCGTGTTGCTCTCGCAGATTCTGATTGCCGGAGTGATGATCTTCGCATTCCGATCCAGTGCGCGCGATGCTCAGGCCCGGGCGACGGCCATCACGGAAATGGACGCGTCCAGAACACAGATCGGCCATCTGTTCGAGATGACGGACATGCTCCAGAGCGCTGCCGATCATCACGACGCGAACGCGGTCCTCCGAGCCACCGCCGGCGAACTGATCGGCGGGTTCAGCGGCGCGCTCTATGTCTTCAACAATTCACGGGACCGCCTCGTCCTCTCGACCTCTTGGGCATGCGATAATGGATCGCGCCCGCCGGAGGTGATCGCGATCAACCAGTGCTGGGCCATGAAGCGCGGCAAGCCGCACTTCAACCGCAGCGGCTCCAGAGCCCTCTGCTGTGAGCATCATGCCTCGGGTCTCGCCGCCCTCGAAATCCCGATGGTCGCGCGGGGCGAGAATCTCGGCCTTCTTCAGATCTTTGCGCAGGGTTCGGGCGCGGAGGAACGCCTCGCTGACATCCTGCCGCTGAGTTCGGCGCTCGGGGATGCGATGTCGCTCGCCCTGTCCAACATCGCGCTGCGCGAGAAGCTGCGCAACCAGGCGCTCCGCGATCCGCTGACGGGCCTCTACAACCGACGCTACATGGAGGACAGTCTCGACCGTTATGTCCGCATCGCCGAGCGCGAGGGGCGGAAGGTCTCGGTGATCATGATCGACCTCGACCATTTCAAGCGCCTCAATGACGAGCACGGCCATGCGACAGGTGACGCGGTTTTGAGGGAAGCGGCGGCAGCGATCGTCGGAGCGCTCCGGGAGACCGATGTCGCCTGTCGCTACGGTGGCGAGGAAATGATCGTGTTTCTCCCCGATTGCAGCCTCGAGGATGCAGCGCTCAAGGCAGAACACATCCGGGAACGAATAGAGGCTCTGTCCGGGCTCCATGGTGCGAAGGTCTCCGCATCGCTGGGCGTGTCCTCTCTGCCGAGCACGTCGAGCAACAGCGCCGACCTCGTCAAGGCAGCCGACACGGCACTCTATCGCGCCAAACACGGCGGCAGAAACCAAGTCGCAATCGCTCCGGTACAATCCGGCTGGCGTGCCGAACGTGAAGCGCCGGCGAGCTCACAGGGGCACCTTCGCGTCGCGGCCGAATAACTTCTACGGCACTCGGCGAGGTCTCCACCCAGCTCGGTCGGTGCTCTCCGTCCCGCTTAGCGGCCTGAACGCGGATCGTCCCGGGGCCTGCTCAGGGTCGATGAGAGACTGGCCGCGATCGGTCCGCCGAAGAGCGAGCCGATGCCCTGCGCCATGGGGAGGAAGCCGTAATGGGTGATGGCGTACTTGGTGCCGACGTGTCGGTGAGGATCGAGGGGAACAGCGAGACGATCTCGCCCCGGGCGAACCGCGCCTATCGAGATGTCTGCATGAAGAAGCGAACGGCATCGTTCACGGCATCGGGCAGGACGGTCATGTGCGTCCGTTCGGGGATCAACCGGAACTGGCTCGCCAATCCCGGGATCTGATCGAGCCGCTCCGCCATCGCGCGGGCAAGCTCGACCATTCGTGCCGATGACAATCGGCCGAGGCGCGCGTCGCGGTCCGGCGCATCGCGCTGGAACGGTGCCAGTTCCCCTTCGTAGGCCCCCGCCAGAAGAAGCACGCGAGCGCGAACGGGCGGTCCGTTCTCAAGCCGGTCGATGCTCTTCAGCAGGACGAGATCCTCCCAGTAGATGGACGGGCTCGCTGCGATCCAGTGTGAGAACGCCGTCGGCATGCCGGCGAGCGCGTAGAGGACGAACAGGCCGCCGAAGGAATGTCCGAAGAGAGCCTGCCGTGTGGTGTCGACCGGGCAGCGCCGCTCGATCGCGGGCCGGAGTTCCCTCGTGACGAAGTGGAGGAACTCGTCGGCGCCGCCGGTCCGAAGCGTTGGTCCGCCGGGCGTGTACGGCGGGTAGGACCGGCCCGGCGGCGGCGTGTAATCCCAGGAGCGACGCAGGCCGTCATAGGCCTCATCCCCGGGGTAGCCGATCCCGACGACCACGAACCGGGAAGCGATCCCGGTGGCATCCGGGTACCGTGCCTGCACGCGCTCGATATCGATCGCCGTGGCCGTCACCGCGTTGCCGTCGAGGAGGTACAAGACGGGCCAGCCGGCGACCGGCGCCTCGCCGGGCGGGACGTAGAGCGTGATCCGCCACGGCGCCCGTTCTCCGCCACCACCGAGATCGAAGCTGACCGCGCCCGCGAGCCGAGCCGGTTCGTCCGAAGCGGCGACGGAGCGCTCGCACAGCATCAGCCCGGCTGCCATCGAGACGCCCGCGAAGGCTCGCCGCGAGACGAGCGGCCTCATCGGACCCGGCCCGTGACAGCTGCCGCCGTCGGCCGCTTTTCGGCTACCACCGGTAGATCAGGCTGCCGATCACGGTTGCCGGCTGGTTTCGATTGCAGAAGCCGAACGAACACGTCTGGTAGTTCCGATCGAAGAGGTTGTAGCCGTTGAGCTGTGCACGGAAGCCCTTGTACCGCGGATCGATCGCGGCGAAGTCGTAGGCGACCAGCGCGTCGAACAGCGTCACGGTGGGGTTGCGGGCCGTGTTCTGGTCGTCCGCGTAGCTCGTACCGATGTAGCGGATACCGCCACCGATCTGAAGGCCGCGAAGCGGCGAGGACGGCGGGAAGGCATAGGTCAGGAACGAGGCGTAGGTGTCGCCGGGGATGCCCGAGACGCGGTTCCCTTCGAGCGGATCGACGGTGCCGGCGGTCTGGTTCACGAAGCGAAGGTCGACATGCGTGTAGGCGATCGTCAGATTCGTGCCCGGCGCGAGGTTCGCCGTCGCCTCGGCCTCGAAGCCGGTGGAGCGCACGGCGCCGGTGGCGGACTGGAACGCGATGTTGTTCGGGTCGGTCCGCAGGATGCTCGACTGGACGATGTCGAAGCCGGCGAATGCCGCCTGGATGTTGGTGCCGGGGATCAGGTACTTCACCCCCGCCTCGATCTGATCGCCTGTCGCGGGCTTGAACGCGTTGCCGCCAGCATCCAAGCCCACCTGCGGCGTGAAGGTGGTGGCGTAGCTCGCATAGGGGACGAGGCCGGGCGCGAGGACGTAGCCGAGGCCGACGCGGCCGGTGAAGGCGGTGTTGTCCTGGCGTGACACCGCGCTGTCGGGCGTCGCGTAATTGTCCTGGAAGACCGAATCGTGGCGTCCGTTCACGGTCAGGATGAAGTTGCCGAACTTGGCCTGATCCTGCAGGTAGACACCGATCTGATCCTGGGTCTGGCGCGAGGCGGGCCCCAGCAGCGGCGTCGCGATGAACTGCTGACCGTAGTTTCGCGTGACGAGGTTCAGGTCCGGGACCGCGACGTTGTCGCCGAAATAGCCTCCGAAGCGGCTGGTCAGGCTGTAGCGCGCGTAGTCGACGCCCGCCACCGCGGTGTGTGCGACGGGACCGGTGACGAAGTGCGTCTCCAACTGGTTGTCCAGCGTCTGCTGCACGAGACCACCGCGGAGGTATCCGTTGTCGCGCGTCCCGACCGTGCGCTCCGCGTTGATCGACGAGATGTCGACGTACTTCGCGCTCTGGAACAGGCCGTAATGGCGGAAGTTCTGACGGAAGATCAGGTCCGGCGTGAACTTGTGCTCGAAGGCGTAGCCGACGCGGTACTGCGTCTGATCGAGGCCGGCAAAGCGCGGATCGCCCATGTAGTAGTTGGTCGCTCGGAAGCCCGGGTCGTTATAGTAAAACGTCGTCGCCGGGGTGTTGGTGACCTGGAATTCACTGAGAAACGTGAACGTCGTGTCGGCCGACGGCTTCCAGGTGAAGGCCGGGGCGATGTTGAGCTGGTCGTCGTTCGTGCCGAGTCCGACGAAGGTCCCGGCCTCCCGCCGCAAGCCGGTGAGGCGATAGGCCATGGTGCCACCGGACCCCTCCAGCGGGCCGCCGACGTCGAAGGCACCCTGGTAGCGGTCGAAGCTGCCGGCCTGGAACTGCACCTCGCCGAAGGGTACGAAGACGGGACGCTTGCTCGTCGCGTCGAGGATGCCACCGGGCGAGCCGAGGCCGTAGAGGCCGGAGGCCGGACCGCGGAGGATGGTGACCGCCTCCAGGCCGTAGGGCTCGGTCTTCGGGTAGGCGAAGCCGCTGCCGATCACGCGGAGCCCGTCGCGGTAGATGCCCTGGTTGGTCAGCACATCGAAGCCGCGGATGAAGATCTGGTCGAAGCGCGGATCGAAGCCCGATCGGGCGGTCGAGGCGCCGGGGACGTAGGCGACCGTGTCGGCGAAGCTCTGGACGTTGCGATCGTTGAGCTGCTCGCGTGTCACCACCGAGACCGATTGCGGTGTCTCGATCAGGGGGGTGTTGGTCTTCGTGGCCGCCGTGGCGATCCGCGCCGTGTAGCCGGTGATCCCGGAAGGGCCACCCCCACCTCCGCTGGTCGCCGCCGTGCCGCCATCTCCGCCATTGAGGTTGCTACCCCCTCCCGCAGGGGCGGGGGCCGTGCCTTCGACCGAAAGCTGATCGAGTTGCACGCTGGCTTCCTGCGCTGTCGCAGTTCCGACGAGGGCTGTCGTAGCGAGGAGGAGGAAGGATAACCGGTATGACATGGCGCACGCTGCAAGGCGCCTCCAACGGCGCAGTACAAGGCTCATTGCCGCTGAGGGATTAAGAAGCAAGTCTAAAACGTGTTGTAAATCACACACTTAGAGCTCTTCAAATCTGAAGCAATTCTAAGCTGAGACGTGATCGGCATGGCAAGAACGCTAGCACGACAACTTGCAGCAACCCTTCGATGACGCCGCTTCATTTCAAATTGAATGTCCGTACCGGGCGGCGGGTCAACCGACTGCTACGGCCTGGTTCGATCAAAGGGAAACCCAGCACACGAATACCGCCCGGCATCGAGCCTCCCTCGCGAACGCTACCTCGCAGCAAAACGCGGACGGGTTTCCCCGTCCGCGCGTAAAAGTTCGACCCGACCGGGAGGGTCAGGCCATGGCGGGCTTGGCCGTCATGGCGCGCTCGTCGCCGAGGCCGAGCCAAGTCCGGCGCATGGGCTTGAGGACGAAGTAGGCGAGGATCGCGGTCAGCACGTCGAGGGTGATGATGATCGCGAAGACCGGGAGCCAGGAGCCCTGGACGAGGTAGATCCAGGCCGCGATCGGGCCGCCGAAGAGCGAGCCGATGCCCTGCGCCATGTAGAGGAAACCGTAATTGGTGGTGGCGTGCTTGGTGCCGAACGTGTCGGTAAGGATCGAGGGGAACAGCGAGAAAATCTCGCCCCAGGCGAAGAACACGACGCCGGAGAGCAGGGCGAAGGCATACGGATTCTCGCGGAAGACGAGGAGCAGGGCGATGGCCGCCGCCTCGGCGGCAAACGCGATGCCCATCGTGTTCTCGCGGCCGATCTTGTCCGAGACCCAGCCGAAGAACGGCCGGGTGAGGCCGTTGGTGATCCGGTCGAAGGTCAGCGCGAAGGGAAGCGCCACGAAGCCGAAGATGATCGCGTCGGCCACACCGAAGTCGCGGGCGAAGGAGGCGAAGTTCGCCACCACCATCAGGCCGCCGGTGGACATCATCGTCATCATCGCGAACATCAGCCAGAACAGCGGCGTCTTCAGCATCTCCTTCGGGGCCGTGTCGTGGACGCAGGTCGAGAGGTTGCGGGCCGGGGCCGGCAGGACCTCGTCGGCGCGGGGCGCCCTGAGGCCGAGGGCGGCCAGTGCGCCGACGGCACCGAGGATGATGCCGAACACCGTCAGCGTGTGCCGGTAGCCCGAGGCGGTGAGCATGTCGCTGATCGGGAAGGTACTGAGCATCGCGCCCATGCCGTAGCCGGCGGCGACCACGCCCACGGCAAAGCCCCGGCGATCGGGAAACCACTTCACCATCAGGCCGACGATGCCGACATAGACGATGCCGGTGCCGAGACCGCAGAACAGGCCATAGGTGGCATAGACGCCCCAGAGCGTGTCGACGCGGGCGGCGAGCACCCAGCCGAGGCCCGAGAGGATGGCGCCCAGCGCGATCATCAGCTTGGGGCTGAACCGGTCGATCAGGTAGCCCTGGACCGGCGAGAAGAAGGTCTGCAGCACGATCAGGATCGTGAAGGTCCATTGCAGCTGCGGCAGGCTCGAGCCCGTCGTCGCGATCAGCGGCTTGGTGAACAGCGTCCAGACGTATTGCGGGCTCGAGATCGCCATCATGGCGACAAGGCCGAGGCCGAGCTGGATCCAGCGCTGCCGGGAAAGATTCGTATCCATTATGCACTCCATGCTGCAGGCACGGAGACGCAAAGTGTATACCAGACCGCGTGGACCCGCCGTCAGCGCCGCGCGGAAACCAGCCAGCAGCCGGCATCCAGGGTCACGGCGCCGGAGACGGCTCGTTTGGCGAAGTCGTCGCTCACCCGCGTGAGGGCGTCCGCACGGACCGAGGCGGGCTGATCGCGCAGGAGCCGGGAGACCGGACCGAGCTCGGTGGCGAAATCCGCGGCGGCCTCCGCCGCATCTCGGGCGGTGCCGTCGCCGGACCTCGCCAGGGTGAGGGGCCGGTCGATCGCCTCGAGGGTGATGTCGAGGAAGCCGGCTTGCGCCAGCACCGCGCCGAGGGTCTCCGCCTCGGCGAAGCGGAACGGCCCCGGCGCGTCGACCGGGCCGGGTTCGGGTTCCGGCACGAGGGGCAGGACGAGGTTCCTCGGCACGGTGATCCAGGGATTGTCCTCGATCCGCCGCCAACACAGGAACGTCAGGCTGCCACCGGGGACCAGGGCCTTGCGGATATTGGCGAAGGCGGCGCCGGAATCCTCGAAGAACATCACCCCGAAGCGGGAGATCGCCTGCTCGAAGGCGGCATCGCCGAAATCGTGGGTCTGGGCGTCCGCCTCGATGAACGCGATCGGCGCCAGGGCGGGAGCCTCGATCCCGGCCCGTTCGCGCGCCACGTCAAGCAGGGGGGCCGAGAGGTCGGCCGCAACCACACGCCCCCTTGGGCCGAGCCGGCGCGCGGCGATGATGGCGCAGTCACCGGCGCCGCAGCCGATATCCAGCGCCGAGCCATCGACCCGAAGGCGCGCCGCCTCGAACAACGCAGCGGTGAGGGGCGCGAACACCGCGTCGATCCTGCGCTGGTTGCGGGCCCAGCGCGCCCCGACCTCGCCGTTCCAGTATTCGCGCTGGGTGATCGCGCCATCCGCCATCATGAACCTTCCGGTCGCTGGGTCTCGATCGTGCGATCCCCGGCGGGGACCGATCTCACAGGCCGGCCGAGCCTCCATCCGAGCGCGGATCGTGGACCGCCTCGATCCGCCCGTTGCCGGGATGGCGGACCAACATGCCGGCATGGCCCAGGGAATCGATGTAGGCGCCGCCGAGTTCCTCGATCTCGTGGCCCATGGAGCGCAGCTCGGCGATGCAGGCCGGATCGAACCGGTCCTCCACCTTCACGCTCAGGGATTCGGCACCCCATGTGCGCCCGTAGAGCAGGCGCGGCGCGTCGACGGCCTCGGCCGGGCTCATGCCGTAATCGGCATACCGCGAAAAAATCTGGGCCTGGAATTGCGGTTGCCCGTCGCCGCCCATGCTGCCGTAGGACATCACGCGGCCGTCGTCGAAGGCGGCCAATCCGGGGATCAGGGTGTGGAACGGCCGGCGCCCCGGCTCCAGGGGGTTCACCGCGCCCTTTTCCAGCGAGAACGAGGTGCCGCGGTTCTGCCAGTGGATGCCGGTCTTCGGCAGGACGATCCCCGACCCGTATTCCCAGTAGATCGACTGAATGTAGGAGACGGCCAGACCGTCCTTGTCGATGGCGCCCATCCAGACGGTATCGCCGTCGCCCGGCCCCCGGAGGGGCACGGAGGCGGCGCGGCGCATGTCGATCCGGGCCGCCTCGCGGTCGAGGCGCTCCGGGGTGAGGAAACTCGCCGGATCGACGCTCAGCCGGTCGTAATCGGTGACCGTGCGGTCGCGGATGGCGAAGGCGCGCTTCGTCGCCTCGATCAGCCCGTGATACTGCGCCGTGCTCTCCGGCCGCGACACCTTCAGCCGGTCGAAGATGCCGAGGATGATGAGCGCGGCGAGGCCCTGAGTGGGCGGCGGGAAGTTGTAGAGCACCGCGTCGCGCCGGCGCAGGGACAGGGCCGCGCGCTCTCGCGGCGCATAGGCTTCGAGGTCGGCCCGCGTCACCGGCGAACCGAGGCGGTCGAGATCGGCGGCGATCTCGCGGCCGAGATCGCCCCGGTAGAAATCGTCGAGCCCGGCATGGGCCAGCTGTTCGAGGGTGTCGGCCAGAGCCGGCAGGCGCCGCGTGGCGCCGGCGGCGAAGGGCTTGCCCCCGTCGAGGAAGGTCTCGGCGAAACCCGGCTGGTCGTGGAGCGTGTCGATCTCCTTCGGCACGTAGCGGGCTTCGGAGGGGGAGACGGCGCAGCCCTGGCGCGCATGGCGGATCGCGTCGGCCAGGAGGGTGTCGAGGGGGAGCCGGCCGCCCAGCGCCCTGGCGAGGTCGAGGGCGAGACGCCAGCCGCCGATGGCGCCGGCCACGGTGAGCGCCGCATCCGGCCCGCGCGAGGGGATCGTCTCATGGCCCTGGCTGCGATAGCGAGCGACCGTGGCGAGGGACCCGGCCGGGCCGCAGGCCTCGATGCCGCGCACCCGGCCGCCCGGCTCGCGCACGAGCCAGAATCCGTCGCCGCCGATGCCGTTCATATGCGGATAGACCACGGCGATGGTGGCCGCCATGGCCGCCATGGCCTCGATGGCGTTGCCCTCTTGCGCCAGCACGGTCTGCCCGGCGGTGGCGGCCAGATGGTGAGGCGCGGCAACGGCGGCGGAGGAATAGACGGGCGTCTCGGGCATTGCGAACTCGGTGTGAGGGGAGGCGTGAAGAATAATGTATTTTCTCGGCCGGTCGACCGAGAGATGTCCAAGCAAGAAACGGTCGCAGAATGCTGCGGTGCCATCGGTTTCACGGCGTGAGGCACCGTTGCGGGGCGTGCCGCGTGCGTGGTTTCTACCGATCCCGCGGCCCGATTCGTATTAATTTCGCCACACTGTTGTGGCGACGCATCAGCCATGGCGTGGCTTCGACGTTCCAGACATTCGGCCGCCTCGGGAGACGACGTCTCACCGCAGGGCGAGGCCGAACCGCATCCCATCCGGGCGGCGCCGCGCGGCCCCGGCTGGATCGGTGCGCTCGTGGTCACCACGGCCCTGGTCTCGGCCATCGCGACCTTCCTGATCCTCGCCGGCGTGATCCGGGTGACGCCGACGCCGACGATCGGCCTGACCCTGCTCGGCATCAACGTCTTCCTGGTCCTCAGCCTGTTCGTCATCATCGCCTGGGAGGCGCGGGTCTTCCTGCATGCGCGCCGGGCCAATGCGGCGGTGGCGCGCCTGCATACCCGCATCGTCGGCCTGTTCAGCCTCATCGCGATCCTGCCCACCGTGCTGCTGGCCGTCGTGGCGGCGGTGACGATCGATCGCGGGCTCTCGCTGGGCTTCACCGACCGTGTCCGCGACGTGGTGCTGAAATCCGTCGAGGTGGCCGACGCCTACCAGGAGAACCAGTGCCAGTCGCTCGCCCGCGAGATCCGCATCCTCACCGACGACCTCACGCGCGCACGGCCGAATTTCGACGTGAACCGGCAATGGTTCGAGAACTTCCTGACCGCACGGGCGACCGCCCTCGGCCTGCCCGTCGCCGAGATCATGCGGGGGCCCAACGAAGTCGTGGCCCGGGCCAAGATCGACATCCTGAAGGAGCGCCGGCTGCCCTCCGCCGCGGCCTTCGAGGAAGCGGCCAAATCCAATGAGACGATCTGCCTGCGGCCGAGCGAGGGCCGGATCTTCGCGGCCCTGCTGCAGATGCCGGCCTATGACGGGGCCGTGCTGCTGGTGCAGCGCGAGGTGAGCCAGCTCGCCGTCGACTTCCCCGGCGTCTCGCGGGCGGCGGCGGCGGAGTATCTCACCTACGATTCCCTCAAGCGCTCGATCCAGATCAGCTTCGCCTCGATCTTCGTGCTGATCGCCCTCATCGCCCTGCTCTCGGCGGTGTGGTTCGGCCTCAACTTCGCCAACCGGTTCGTGGCGCCGATCCGCCGGCTCATCAACGCGGCCGACCAGGTCGCCTCGGGCAATTTCTACGCCCAGGTTCCGGCACGGAAGAGCGACGGCGACCTCGCCCATCTCGGCGAGAGCTTCAACAAGATGACGCAGGAGCTGCGCCGCCAGCATGACGGGCTGACGGCCGCGAGCGAACTCATCGACCGGCGCCGCCGGTTCACCGAAGCAGTCCTCGCCGGAGTGTCCCCCGGCGTCATCGGCGTCGACGCGGCGGGCCTCGTCACCATCGCCAACCCCTCCATCGAGCGCACGCTCGGGCTCAAGGCGGATGCCATCATCGGCAAGCCGCTGATCCAGGCCGTACCCGAGCTCCAGGCCATCCTCCCCGAGGGCGGCGAGGGGCGTCTGCGCGCGCTCCAGCAGCAGATCCAGCTGACCCGCGACGGGCGCGAGCGCACGGTCACCGTGCGCGTCACCAGCGAGCAGGCGCAAGGGGGCGCACGGGGCTTCGTTGTGACGCTGGACGACATCACCGACCTCGTCACGGCCCAGCGCACCTCGGCCTGGGCGGATGTCGCCCGCCGCATCGCCCACGAGATCAAGAATCCGCTGACCCCGATCCAGCTCTCGGCCGAGCGCATCCGGCGCAAATACGGGAAGGTCATCGTCGCGGACAAGGACGTGTTCGACCAGTGCACGGCGACGATCATCCGCCAGGTGGACGAGATCAAGCGCATGGTCGACGAGTTCTCGTCCTTCGCGCGGATGCCCAAGCCCGCCATCGCCCGGAACGATCTGAGCGAAATCGCCAAGCAGAACCTGTTCATGATGCGGGTGGCGCATCCGGACATGGATTTCGCCTTCACCGAGGCCGGGGAGGATCGCCTGCACGCCGCCTTCGACATCCGGCTCCTGTCGCAGGCGATCACCAACATCCTCAAGAACGCGGTGGAGGCCGTCTCCGCCGTGCCCGAAGCCGAACTCGGCAAGGGCCGGGTCGATCTCAATCTCCTCGTCGAGGAGGGGTTCGCGGTGATCGAGATCACCGACAACGGCAAGGGCTTTCCCGTGGAGGGGCGCCAGCGGCTGCTGGAACCCTATATGACCACCCGCGAGGGCGGTACCGGCCTCGGGCTCGCCATCGTCAGCAAGGTGCTCGAAGAGCATGGCGGCGGCATCGAACTGAAGGACAATCCCGTGGGCAGGGGCGGACGCGTGCGGATGCGCGTTCCGCTCGACACCCGGGAGAAGACGCCGGAGGGGAAACCCTCCGCGCAGGCTGAGAAGGTTGCCGCACCGACGGCACCCCCAATCGCGGAGATGACGTCATGAGCGCCGATATTCTGATCGTCGACGATGAGGCCGACATCCGCGACCTCGTCGCCGGCATCCTCGACGACGAAGGCCACCGGACCCGGACGGCCGGAGGCTCCGACGAGGCGTTGGCGGCGATCGAGTCGCGCCGCCCCCACCTCGTCTTCCTCGACATCTGGCTGCAGGGCTCGCGCCTCGACGGCTTGCAGGTGCTCGACCAGATCAAGCTCGGACATCCCGACCTGCCGGTGGTGATGATCTCGGGCCACGGCAACATCGAGACGGCGGTGGCCGCCATCAAGGCGGGCGCCTACGACTTCATCGAGAAGCCGTTCAAGGCCGATCGTCTGGTCCTGGTGGCCGAGCGCGCCCTCGAAGCCTCCCGCCTCAAGCGCGAGGTGCGCGACCTCAAGGCGCGTTCCGGCCAGGCGAGCCGCCTCGTCGGCGGATCCGTGGCGGTCAACCAGCTGCGCCAGACGGTGGAGCGGGTCGCGCCCACCAATGCGCGCGTGATGATCCTCGGCGCGCCGGGTTCCGGCAAGGAACTCTCGGCCAGGACCCTTCACGGCTCGTCGTCCCGCGCCAGCGGTCCCTTCGTCGTCATCAACGCGGCGATGATCACGCCCGAGACCATGGAAGCGGAACTGTTCGGTGTCGAGGCCGGCGAGGGCCGCGTCCGCCGGGTCGGCGCCCTGGAGGAGGCCCATGGCGGCTCCCTCTATATCGACGAGATCGCCGACATGCCGCGCGAGACCCAGAACCGCATCCTGCGGGTCCTGGTGGACCAGAACTTCCAGCGCGTCGGCGGCACCACCCGCGTCCATGTGGACGTGCGCATCATCTCCTCCTCCTCGCGCGACCTCGCCGAGGAGATCGCCGCCGGCCGCTTCCGCGAGGACCTGTTCCACCGCCTCTCGGTGGTGCCGATCCGGGTGCCGTCCCTGTCCGAGCGGCGCGAGGACGTGCCCGAGCTCATCAACTTCTTCATGGAGCAGATCTCGGCCGCCACCGGCCTCGCCCGCCGGCGCATCGCCGAGGACGCCATGGCGGTGCTGCAATCGCACGACTGGCCGGGCAACATCCGCCAGTTGCGCAACAACGTCGAGCGGCTGATGATCCTCACCCATGCCGACCCGGAGCAGGAGGTGACCTCGGAGATGCTGCCCACCGAGATCGGCGCCCTGGTTCCGACGACGCCGAACGGCGCGGGGGGCGAGAAGCTGATGAGTCTGGCCCTGCGCGAGGCGCGGGAAATCTTCGAGCGCGAGTACTTGATCGCGCAGATCGCACGATTTTCCGGAAACATATCGCGGACCGCCGAGTTCATCGGCATGGAACGCTCCGCCCTGCACCGCAAGTTGAAGTCCCTCGGCATCGGTCCTTGAGGAGCCGGGCGACCTTCCTCTTGCATGTGAGTGGCATTGAACGTGTAATAGTCGGGAGTGCCCGGTCCGTCCGGTCTGCTTCGCATGCGAACCAACAAGAACCCGCCAGTCACGGCGGGCGGCAGGTTTCTAAGAAGGATTAATAAAAAATGGCGGGCGAACGCGCTCAGAACCTGCAGGACACGTTTCTCAATCATGTCCGCAAGAACAAGATCCCGCTCACGATCTTCCTCGTCAACGGCGTCAAGCTTCAGGGCGTCGTGACTTGGTTCGACAACTTTTGCGTCCTCCTGCGACGGGACGGGCATTCTCAGCTCGTCTACAAGCATGCCATCTCGACAATCATGCCCGGTCACCCGGTTCAATTGTTCGAGCCGGACGAGACGGCGCCCGAGAAGGCCTGACCTCCCCGCACGGCGATACGGAAAAGCCCGGCTCGACCTTCGTCGAACCGGGCTCGCAACTTACGATGGGCTCAGGCGCAGGGCGGGCTTACCAGCCCCAGGCCGGACGACAATGCAGGCCGCCATACGGACCGCGCCAGCAGGCGCCGCCGCCATAGGCACCCCACGGGCCGGGATGCCAGAAATGACGCGGGCCCCAGCCGGGTCCGTACCACCAGTCGATGAACAGGCTCACGGCCTTGCCGGAAACGGGCGGCTTATCGCCGAGAACCTTGACGGTGTAGGTAAGGGTGTCGCCGCTGAGCTTCGGATCGGTGAGTTCGACGACGGAGAGCTGTGCCTCGCCATTGACGTCCACCGACAGCGTCGCGTTCGGCGGGTCCTTCTGGAAGTCGCTCTTTCCGGACGTCCAGTAGTCGACGAACTTCGCCGTGGCCGCATCGCCGGTCATGCGCTCGGGCCGGTCGGTGAACATCAGGGTCTGCGCCGCGACGCCCTTGAGCGTCAGAGTGTTGCCCTCGAACGTCACGGAATCGGCGGCCTGGACGAACAGCCAGTTCGCGGCCGGCATGGCGATCTTGGTATCGGACTTCGCATCCGGAGCAGGCTGAGCCTGTGCTGCGGCGCCGAGGAGCGAAAACGCTACGGCCGCCAGGACAGAAATAGTTTTCATATGCTAACCTTCGGTAATATTGACAGGCCTGCCTCAGGCCCGGGCAATAAATGGCGTTAGCACTTACAATCCGATTAATCGGTTCATTATACTTGATATCGCCTCGACATTTGCCCACAGGCTTGGATCACGCCAGCTGTGAGGTCCAATCGACCACGAGCCGACGTCCCGGCGCCCCTCCCGGCACTGTCAATCGGGCCTCGGCTCACCCATATGATTATGATTCACGAAGCGCCGATCACTGAACGCCTCTCCTCAGGACACGGGGGCGCAGCAGGGGTTTTGTGAGACGACACTGAGAGTGCTTCGCACGACTCCCGGTCACGGTCGGTTCTCACTCGGAGCACGACCGCCCAGCGCGAGTTTCGTGGGAGACACTCGGCCCGATTGGTAAGAGGACTTCATGAGCGAACCTATGCTTCCCGGCGAGGCACGGCTGCAGGCGATGGCCGCCCCCGAGGGAGACATTGCGGCCGCCACCCATACGCTCGTCGTAGGGCCGTATCTCACCCGTGGCTCTCTTCCGAGGCTGGGCGGCCAGACGCAGGAGCCGACGCGCTCCAGCGAGGCGCGGATCGACGAGGCGGCGGGTCTCGCCGTGGCCATCGAGCTGGACGTCACCGAGGCGATCATCGCGCCGGTCTCGCGCATCCGCCCCTCGACCTATCTCGGCAAGGGCCGCGTCGAGGAGCTCGCCGGGCGGATCAAGGCCGAGGAGATCGGCCTCGTGGTGATGGATTGCGCCCTCTCGCCCGTGCAGCAGCGCAACCTCGAGAAGGCCTTCGGCTGCAAGGTCATCGACCGCACCGGCCTCATCCTCGAAATCTTCGGCCGCCGTGCCTCGACGCGCGAGGGCACGCTGCAGGTCGAGCACGCCCATCTCGCCTATCAGAGGAGCCGCCTCGTTCGGTCCTGGACCCACCTCGAACGCCAGCGCGGCGGCTTCGGCTTCCTCGGCGGCCCCGGCGAGACCCAGATCGAGGCCGATCGCCGGATGATCCAGGAGCGGATGACGAAGATCGAGCGGGAGCTCGACAGCGTCACCCGGACGCGCGGCCTGCACCGGGAAAGCCGGGCGCGGGTGCCGTATCCGATCGTGGCCCTCGTCGGCTACACCAATGCCGGCAAGTCGACGCTGTTCAACGCCCTCACCAAGGCCGAGGTGATGGCCAAGGACATGCTGTTCGCAACCCTCGACCCGACCGCGCGCGCGACGAAGCTGCCGCATGGCGAGACGGTGATCCTCTCGGACACGGTGGGCTTCATCTCGGAACTGCCCACGGCCCTCATCGCCGCCTTCCGTGCCACCCTGGAGGACGTGATCGAGGCCGATATCCTGCTCCATGTCCGCGACGTCAGCCACGTCGATTCGGAGGCGCAGGCGGAGGATGTCGGCGAGGTTCTGCGCGAACTCGGGATCGAGACCACGGCCGAGCGAATCATCGAGGTCTGGAACAAGGCCGACCTCCTCGACGATTCGGAGCGGACGCGTCTCCTCAACCTGAGCGCCCAGGGGCGCAACGACCGCGACAGCGACGTGCCGATCCTGGTCTCGGCTCTCACGGGTGAGGGCTTGGCGGCCCTGTCGGGCCGGATCGAGGCACGGATCGCCAAACGGCGCTCCACCTTCGCCGTCACCCTCGCCCCCGAGGACGGTGCGGCGCTCAACTGGCTCTACGAAAATGCCGAGGTTCTCGACCGCCGCGCCGAAGAGGCCGGCACGATCCACCTCGCCATCCGCGTGGCGCCGGAAAAGGAGCCGCGCTTCCTCAACCGCTTCGCCAGCGCGCGCAAACTCAGCCGCGCGGACTGATCAGGGAGAAGGCTCCCGGTGGAGCAGCGGAAGGGCGATCGTCCATCCGCGACCGCGGGGGTCTTCGGAAGCCCAACAAAAAACCCCGGCTCCAAGGGAGCCGGGGTGAGAGTTTCGGGTCCAGAAAGACGTCTTACGGCTGCAGAACGCCGTTGATGACGTGGATCACGCCGTTCGACTGCATCACGTTGGCGATGGTCACCTTGGCGGTGTTGCCCTTGGTGTCGGTGAGGTACACGGCCTTGCCCTTGGTCTGGACCACGAGCGGGGTGCCCTGCACGGTCTTGATCTGGCCCTCGCCGCCGCCGTCCTTGGCGATCTTCATGAGATCCTTGGCGGTCAGGGTGCCGGGGACGACGTGATAGGTCAGGATCGACGTGAGCGTCGCCTTGTTCTCGGGCTTCACCAGGGTCTCGACGGTGCCGGCCGGCAGCTTGGCGAAGGCGGCGTTGGTGGGCGCGAAGACGGTGAACGGGCCGGGGCCGGCGAGGGTGTCGACGAGGCCGGCGGCCTTCACGGCGGCGACAAGGGTGGTGTGATCCTTCGAATTGACGGCGTTCTCGACGATGTTCTTCGAGGCGTACATCGGAGCGCCGCCGACGGTCGGGTTCTTGGCAAGGGCGGCCATCGGGAACGCGGCGCCGACGGTGAAGGCGAGGGCGACGGCGGCGAACGTGGAGGCCACGGGGCGACGGGCGTTGGTCATGGAGCGTTCCTCTTGAGCTATCCCCCTTCGCGGGGGTCATCGCTCGTTACGGAGCCCGGGCGAGGAAAGTTTCGGGAACGCTGCGGAAAGTCGTGCTTCCACATGACGACGGGAAGCGGGCGTCTCCTCAAAAGCAAAAGCCCGCCCGACCAGACGGTCGGACGGGCTTTCGTGATCTGGGCGGCGGCGAGGTCAACCCTCGCCACTGAGTTCGAGATCAGTACTTGCGGATGATCGGAGCAGCGACAGCGGCGACCGGGGTCGGCGAGTACAGCGGAACGATCAGGCGGCCGGAGATCTCGGTGCTGTCGAAGCTGGTGGTCGCGACGGTGCGGGCGACGTAGACCTGCGCGGTGGCGAAGCCGAAGTCGTAGCCGACGAGGCCACCCATCAGGAACCGGCCACGGTCGCCTTCCGCTGCGTTGATGATGTTGCCGGCCTTGGCGCTGATGTCGAAGTTGAGGGTGCCGTACGCGATGGCGCCGATCTCGAACTTGCCGAACTTCTTGGTCGCGGTCAGGTCGAGGTTGAGGGAGTCGGAGAGGGAGTAGATCGTACCGAAGTCACGGCCGCCACCGAAGGAGGACGGCGAATCGTAGATGTTGGCGGTGAGGTTGGCGGTCAGATTGTAACCATCGCCGGTGTAGCTGGCGGCAACGCCGAAGCGGTAGGTGTTCGACGAGAGCTGGGGCAGCACGGCAGTGTTGGCGAGGGCGCCGGCGTTGGTGCGCAGGACACCACGGTCACCGTTCAGCTCATTCAAGTAGACACCGCCGAGCAAGCTGACGCCGAAGTTGTTGCCGAGGTCGAAGGCCCAGATACCGCCGACGAAGGTACCGACGTTGATCGATGTGTCACGCAGGCCGGACGGGCCGCTCTTGCCGAAGGTGAACACGGTCGGGGGAGCTACGAGGAGCTCGATGCGGCCGCCGAGCGGAACCAGCGGGGTCGACCAGACCAGGACGGGGATGTTGATCCCGACATCGAGAGCCGAGTTGTCACGCGACTGGTAAACGAACGTGTTCAGGGCGTAGATGCCCTCGGGCAGCGGCGCGCCGGTGGCGAGGCCGACCTGCTCGCCGGGGATCGTGGTCGTCTGGGCGTAGGAAGCCGTGGCGCTCATGCCCATGGTCAGCGCGAGCGCGCCGGTGGCCAGCCAGTTCTTCGTCATTGTCTAGTCCTTCCCAAGGATTTCAGGCATTCGCCGCGCAGACCTACGAACCATCGTGCCGAGTGCCGCGTTCTCGCGGCTTGCTGACATCCAGTGCGTAGGGCCCCCCTTGCGGCCCGAATTCGTGTCTCAACGCTGAGAACTATTCTACAGGTCGGATCGGATTGACAGTCCAATGCTTCGGATCGAGGCAGTTCCAAACCCACCGTTGCGGAAAAGCCGCAATTTCGACGCGGTGCAGCGCAAGGTTTTGTTAACTTTCTCAGCAGAATTGCGCGAGGCATGACGCCGCATTGAGCAACGCACCGGCAAAATAACGCTGAAAGGTCAAACCGTTGCGATCGATCCGCGCGACAGGACGATTGCGCAACCGGCGGCGGGAGTTTGCGCATCGCCCGCGGGTTGCGATCTCCGCCCGTCCGGAGTCTGTGCGCCGCAGCAGGGCCTCGCTGCCCGAGACCGCCGAATCAAGCTTGGCCTTAGCGGGGCGGACGCCTATTCCGCCGCGTCCCGGCCCTTGACGGCGACCTCGGCGAGGGGGCGGCGGGCCAGTACGTCGCGCAGGAACCGGCCGGTATGGCTCGCCTTCGACTTGGCGATCTGCTCCGGCGTGCCCTCGGCCACCACGATTCCACCTCCATCGCCGCCCTCGGGGCCCATGTCGATGACCCAGTCGGCGGTCTTGATGACTTCGAGGTTGTGCTCGATCACCACGACGGTGTTGCCCTGATCGACCAGTTCGTGGAGCACCTCCATGAGCTTGGCGACGTCGTGGAAGTGGAGGCCCGTGGTCGGCTCGTCGAGAATGTAGAGGGTGCGGCCGGTGGCCCGCTTGGAGAGCTCCTTCGACAGCTTCACCCGCTGCGCCTCGCCCCCCGACAGGGTGGTGGCCTGCTGCCCGACCTTGACGTAGCCGAGGCCGACCCGCGCCAGGGTCTCCATCTTCTCGCGGATGGTGGGCACCGCCTTGAACAGGTCGGCGGCCTCCTCGACGGTCATGTCGAGGACGTCGGCGATGGAATGGTTGCGGTACTTCACCTCCAGGGTCTCGCGATCGTAGCGGCGGCCCTTGCAGACGTCGCAGGTGACGTAGACGTCCGGCAGGAAGTGCATCTCGATCTTGATGACGCCGTCGCCCGAGCAGGCCTCGCAGCGCCCACCCTTCACGTTGAACGAGAAGCGCCCGGCCTGGTAGCCGCGCGCCTTGGCCTCCGGCAGGCCGGCGAACCAGTCGCGGATCGGGGTGAAGGCGCCGGTATAGGTCGCCGGGTTGGAACGCGGCGTGCGCCCGATGGGTGACTGGTCGATGTCGATGACCTTGTCGAGGTTCTCCAGCCCCTCCAGCCGCTCGAACGGAGCAGGGTGCTCCATGGCGCCGTTGAGGGATTTGGCCACCGCCTTGTAGAGCGTGTCGATGATGAGGGTGGACTTGCCGCCCCCCGAGACGCCGGAGACGCAGGTGAAGGTCCCGAGGGGGATCTCGACGCTCACGTCCTTGAGGTTGTTGCCGCGCGCGCCAACGAGGGTGAGCTTGCCCTTCCGTCCCTTCCGCCGGGCGGTGGGCACCCGCACGCTCATCTCGCCGGTGAGGTACTTGGCGGTGAGGGAGTCGGGGTTCTTCAGCACCTCCTCGGGCGTGCCCTGGGCGATGATCCGGCCGCCATGGATGCCCGCCCCCGGACCGACATCGACGACGTAATCGGCCTGGAGGATGGCGTCCTCGTCGTGCTCCACCACGATCACCGAATTGCCGAGGTCGCGCAGGCGCTTCAGCGTGCCGAGCAGGCGCTCGTTGTCGCGCTGGTGCAGGCCGATCGAGGGCTCGTCGAGGACGTAGAGCACCCCCGTGAGGCCGGAGCCGATCTGCGAGGCGAGGCGGATGCGCTGGCTCTCGCCGCCGGAGAGCGAGCCCGAGCCGCGCGCGAGGGTGAGATAGTCGAGGCCGACATCGACGAGGAAGGTGAGCCGGTCGCGGATCTCCTTCAAGATGCGGAAGGCGATCTCGTTCTGCTTCGGCGTCAGCTTCTCCGCCAGCTCGGAGAACCAGCGGTGCGCCTCGCGCACGGAGAGCGCCGTGACGTCGCCGATATCCTGCATGGCGACCTTCACCGCCAGGGCCTCGATCTTGAGGCGCTTGCCGCCGCAGGAGGCGCACGGTGTCTCGCTCATGAAACGGGCGATGTCGTCGCGGGACGCATCGCTCTCGGTCTCCTTGTAGCGCCGCTCCAGGTTCGGGATCACGCCCTCGAACGGCTTGTTCACCTCGTAGGCGCGCATGCCGTCGTTATAGGCAAACCGGATCGACTCGCGGCCGGAGCCGTAGAGGATCACCTTGTGCGCGGTCTCGGGCAGGTCCGACCAGGGCACGCTGGTCTTGAAGCCGTAATGCTTGGCCAGGGCATCGAGGGTCTGGCCGTAATAGGGCGAGGTCGATTTCGCCCAGGGGCCGACCGCGCCACGCTTGAGGCTGAGCTTGGCGTCGGAGATCACCAGTTCGGGATCGATCCGCATCTCGTGGCCGATGCCGCCGCAGGTCGGGCAGGCGCCGAACGGGTTGTTGAACGAGAACAGGCGCGGCTCGATCTCGGCGATGGTGAAGCCGGAGACCGGGCAGGCGAAGCGCGACGAGAAGGTGATCGTCTCGCCCTCGGCGGGGTCGGCGAACTCGATCAGGGCGATGCCGTCGGCGAGTTCGAGGGCGGTCTCGAAGGAATCGGCCAGCCGCGCGGCGATGTCGGCGCGGACCACGAGGCGGTCCACCACCACGTCGATGTCGTGCTTGAGCTTCTTGTCGAGCTTGGGCGCGTCGTCGATCGGGTAATACTCGCCGTCGATCCGAAGGCGCTGGAAGCCCTTCTTCTGGAACTCGGCGATCTCCTTGCGGTACTCGCCCTTGCGGCCGCGCACGACCGGCGCCAGCAAATAGAGCCGGCTCTTCTCCGGCAGGGCCAGCACCCGGTCGACCATCTGGCTCACCGTCTGGCTCTCGATCGGCAGGCCGGTGGCGGGCGAGTAGGGGATGCCGACCCGCGCCCAGAGCAGGCGCATGTAATCGTAGATCTCGGTCACCGTCCCCACGGTGGAGCGTGGGTTCTTCGACGTCGTCTTCTGCTCGATGGAGATGGCCGGGGAGAGCCCGTCGATCTGATCGACATCGGGCTTCGACATCATCTCGAGGAACTGGCGGGCATAGGCCGACAGCGATTCGACGTAGCGGCGCTGGCCTTCCGCATAGATCGTGTCGAAGGCGAGCGACGACTTGCCCGACCCCGACAGGCCGGTGAAGACGACGAGCTTGTCGCGCGGGATCGTGAGATCGATGTTCTTGAGATTGTGCTCGCGGGCGCCGCGCACGGCGATGACGCGACGGTCGGGGCTCCCCTCGAACAGCTTCTCGATCCGCGCCTCGACGCTCTCCTCCTGCGCCTGCGCGGCTCGGGTCTTCGGACCCCTTGGATTCTTGGCGGCGGCGTTTGCTTTGGCCATTGGGTCTCTTCGGCAGCAAGGCTTGCAGGAATGGGCAATCGGGGTTGACGCTCGGCGGAGATCGTCTCCGAGACGTCATACGGCGAGGTCGACGACAACCGTCCCGCCACCGGTCGCCATGTCGGGCGCACGGGGCGGGCGGGCAAGACGCACGCCACGCATATCCGTCACCCAGCTAGAACAAAAAGCGTACAGCTACAATATCGGCGCTGGAATCCGGCCCTGGCCAAGCCTCGGCGAAGCGTTTGCGAGCGGACGGTCCATGCGGGCAGGACGTGTTCCGCCGCTAATGGCTCCCCTGGAACCCCGACAGAGGCGCCATGACCCGGCAGACCAGGCCGTCCGGTTCGTAGGCGAGGGAGACCTCGCCGCCCACCGCGCCGGCGAGGCCGCGCTCGATGAGGCGCGAGCCGAAGCCCCTGCGGGTCGGGGGGTGCACAAGCGGGCCGCCGCGCTCGGACCATGTGAGGTGAACCGTATCGTCCTCGTCCGCCGCGACCACGCTCCACGCCACGGAGACGCGGCCGTCCGGCCGGGAGAGGGCGCCGTACTTGGCGGCATTGGTGGCGAGTTCGTGCATCATCAGGGCGAGAGACAAAGCCGCCTTGGAGCCGATGACGATGTCGGGGCCCGACAGGTGGAACCGGCCGGGCTGCTGGTCGTCATGCAGGGACAGGGCGCTCGTCAGCACCGCCGCGATCTCCGCGCTCTCCCGCTGCCCGGTCAGCAGGATGTCGTGGGCCTTGCCCAGGGCGATCAGGCGCGCGGCGAGCGCATGCTTGGCGGCCTCGATGTCGGTGACGTTGCGCAAGCTCTGCGAGGCGATCGCCTGAACCATCGCCAGGGTGTTCTTCATGCGATGACTGAGTTCGCGGTTGAGGATGCGCTGCTGCTCGTCCGCCTCGATCCGGGTCAGCCCGCTCCAGGCCCGCTCCGCCACGTCACGGACGAAATCGATCTCGTTCTGGGTCCAGGCGCGGGGCGACGCCTCTGTCGCGTAGAGCACGCCGACGAGGCGGCCGCGTTGGAGCAGGGGGACGGAGATCACCGCCTGGACGCCTTGGGCGATGTAGAGCGCCGCGTCCGTGTCGAGTTCGGGCGCGGAGGCGAGATCGGCCACCGCGAGCACCTCCCCGCGCCGCAGGCTGGCGATGCTGGCGGGATACTCGTCCAGCGGCAGGGTCTGGCTCGGAAAGGTCTGTCCGTCGGACGACCATGAATGCGCGACGGTCATCAGGCCGGCCGGCAGGTCGACCATGCCGTAGCCGGCCCGTGTCGTGGCCAGGGTCCGGCCCAGGATCTCCGCCGTCATCGCCACGACGTCCGCATTCGAGCGCAGCTCGCGCAGGCGGTCGCCCAGGCTGAGGAGCGCGTCACGGCGTGCATCCGCGCGCCTCTCTTCGGTGATGTCCTCGATCATCGCCATGGCGTGGACTTCATCGCCCAGGGTCTGCGAGACCAGGTTGACCCTCGCCCATATGAGCCGCCCGTCCCGCCTGCGGTAGCGCTTTTCGAAGCGGTCCTGCAGGGTCTCGCCGGTGGCCAGCCGCCGGTGCAGGGCCTCGCGCTCGCCCGCATCCTCGGCGGGCGTCCATTGGGCGAGGGAGCACCCGACGATCTCGGATTCCGGCGCACCCCAGATCTCGCAGAGTTTGGCGTTGACCCTCAGTGCGAGGACACTGCGGGGATCGAACTGGACGATCCCGATATTCGCGCCCTCGAACACCGCGCGGAACTGTGCCTCCAGCTGGCTCCGCACGGTGATGTCGAGCATCGCACCGACCATCCGCAGCGGCACACCCGAAGCGTCGCGGACGAGATACCCGCGATCCAGCACATCCGCGTAGCCACCGCCCCCCTTCAGGAAGCGGTATTGATGGCTCCACAGGTCCGAGTGCCCTTCGAAGACGGCGTTCAGGCCGGCGGAGACCGCGGCCCGGTCGTCGGGATGGATGTTGCCGAGCCACCAGGCGGAGCCCGGACCGACATGGTCGGGCGGCCAGCCATAGGACGTCTCGAGCGCTTCGTTCCACACGATGGTGTCGTGCCTCAGATCCCAGTCCCAGACGACGTCGTTGGTCGCCTTGGCCACCAGCCGATAGCGCTCGTCGGTGGCGTTCCGGTCGCGGGAGGGCGTTTCGCCGCCGGTGTTCGCAGCGACGTCGTCCCGCCTGTCGCCGGCGCCGACGGCCATGGCCGGCACTGGCGACGAAGGATCGCGACGGCTCCCCCGGCGGGGTGACGGTGCTTTCGCAATGGTCATCGGATGCGGATCTGGATCGGGCGGTCGTCGTCCCATCAGATGCCGTCAGACCTTGCGGTGAACAAGTCTCGCCGTCAGATTTCGCAAGTTGCCCCCACGCTTTCCGGCACGACGATGAGATGGGTGACTGGGCCCGGCAAGTTCCCGTCGGAGGAGAACGCCTCGTCCATTCCCGCGACGCGCGACCGCCCCCGGTTCAGACGGCTTCCGCCGCACGGACGGGATCGTCCTGGCGCGGCTGGGTCGGAGGATCGACGGAAAGCATCCGCCCCTCGGCATCGTAGACGGCCCCGAGCACGGTCTCGAAATGGCTCACCACGGCGCCATGGCACTCGCAGGCCGCCTCCTGGATTTTGGCCCGGTCGAGGATGGTGATGCGGCCGCGCCCGACCTCGATCAGCCCCTGGATCTGCAGCGTCCGCAGGATCCGGGTGAGATAGGTGCGCTGGACGCCCAGCATGTTGGCCAGGAGTTCGTGGGTGACGGGAAGCGTTTCCGTGCCGATCCGGTCCTGCAGCGTCAGCAGCCAGCGCAGGCAGCGCTCCTCGATCGGGTGGAGGGCGTTGCAGGCCACGGATTGCAGCACCTGGCCCAGAAGGCAGTCCGCGTAGCGGGTGAAGAGGTTGCGCAGGGTGGTCGAGCGGAGCTTGGCGTCCTGCAGCTTGGCCGCATCGAGCCTCAGGACCGGCCCGCCGATCTGCACCAGGGCCGTGCTGAAGGCCGGGAGGCTGCCGTGGCTGACGACGCCGCCCACGGCGCCCTCCCGCCCGATCGTGGCGGTTTCCGCGCTCCGTCCGTCGCGCATGGAGACGATCAGGTTGATGACCGTCTGCTCGCAGGGAAACGAGATGAACGAGACTTTGGCCCCGACGGTGAACAGGGTCTCGCCACGCCGAACGTCGGCACGCTCGAAATCGGGCGCGAGCAGTCCCCGATCCTCCGGGGACAGAGCCTTCAGCAGGAGATTGCCTTCGAGGAAGGACTCAGTCGACGAGAGCATGGGACACGCTGTGTTCACCTTCTGTCTCGCGCCATAGCGTATCATCACTGGAGCGTCTGTCCACAAGTGGACGAAGGCGAGGAGAAATATGTTCGTCCCGGCGGGATTCGCCGGGCGCCTCCCGCCCGACGGGTGCTACGGCATTCACACATCTTGCCGTCGTCTATCTCGCGGGATGCGCGGGTCCCCTCTCCTGAAAGGAGAGGGAGTTCCGATGCGCCTCACGCCCACCCGTAGACGACCTCCGTCACATTGTTGCTAAGCGAGCAAGGAGGCACCCGGACGCGTCACGCTCCGGCGCGGTCCGGGCTCAGCCCTGGCCGGCCTCGTCGCCCTCGCCGATGCAATCGAGGGCCCGCTCCACGGCACTGACGGCCTCGCGCAGGTTGCGGACGGTGAGTTCCATCTCCCTGCGGGGACGGCCCATGGCGGCGGCGCGATGGGTGACGCCCTGAAGCAGTTCCAGGGCGGCGAACAGATCGTCTGCGACCGCAACCACGTCGCTGATCTGTGGCGCCGGAACGGCGCGGGGGCGGGAGAAGGGGACAACGTTGCTCATGTCGGACAATGTGTCGCCCAAGGTGGGCCGGAGCACCAGATCCAGGGGCGGCGATTCCGCAGGATTGCGCCTCCAATGCCCGAGTGTCGTCAAGCGTAGTGAGCGTTTTCGTGGCGCGGGAACATCACTCTGCCGGTAAGCCGTGACGTTTCGTTATCCTTGTGCTTGACGCGGCGACCTCCCCGGCACCACGACAGGGGCGATCGGTCCATGAGGACCAGTACATCAGGAACCTCCGATGCGTCCCACCGCCTTCCTCGTCGCCGCCGGCCTGTTCTGCGCCCTCGGGGCCTGCAACAGCGCCGACCGCAGCGGCTTCTCGGACAGCTTCAGCACCGAGAATTACCGCCGCTCCAACGACACCAACGGCACCCAAACCCGCCGCGACGTGAACCGCGCCTACACCGCCCCGTCGATGCCCTCCATCGTCAGCCGCGGCAACTGAAACTCCTCCTTTAGTTCTTCGCCAGGGCGTCCGCGAAGGCGATCATGCGGTTGCGGGCGTAGGTCGGCAGGCCGGCACTGATCGACGTGCCGGTGTTGAAGGACGAGTTGCCCATCAGCACCTGCGCCGGAAGCAGGTTCTTCAGCACCGGCACGCGGGCATATTCCTGCTTGCGGTCGAGGACGTCCGCCTTGATCGCCAGCGCCATGTAGGTGGTCACCACCGTCTTGCCGGGATCGTTCGGCATCGGCTGGAACACGGCGAGGAACTTGCCGAAGCGCAGGATCTGGTTGACCCAGAAGATCGTCTGTTCGAGGCCGCCGGCCACCGGCGTGTCGACCCGCGTGAGCGCCGCGAGCGAGGCCGCCTCGGCCGCCGGCAGGGTCCGCAACTCGCTCTGGAACGAGACGAACTCGGCGACCTTCTTCGAGGCGCCGTCCTCCAGCTTGTTGGCGAGTTTTACGCCCAGGGGCAGCTTGCCCTCGAGATCATAGCGGGATTCGATGCAGGCGGCCGCACCTTCGCACCAGGCCCGGTCCGGGCGGCGGGCGAAGGCGGCGGCCGGGTCCTTGGTCGGCGTCACCTCGGCGGGGCTCAGGGCCTTGTGCTTGATGACGGGGTCCATCTTGGAGACGAAGCCGAGATTGGTAAAAGCCGAGAGGTCGAGGGCTTCGGCAGGCTTGGCCACCACGAACCGCCCCTGCGCCACATAGACCTTCAGGGTCTCGTGCCGTTGCTTGGCCACCCCGTTGAGCGTCACCGTATAATCGGGCTCGGCATAGGCGGGGTAGGGCGCCAGAGCCGCCTGCTCGGCCGGGCGCAGCTTTCGCCATTCGAGATAGGGCGTGAGGCCGCTCTCGGGGTTGGCCGGATTGTCCCGGTGATCGGTGAACAGGATCGTGCCGGGCTTGAGAGCGGCGAGGCCCGACGGCTCGATGGCGGCCACCTCCTTGATCCGGTCGGCGGGCACCTGGACCTTCATCCCCTCCTGCGCGGAGGCGGGAACGCCGAGCGCCAGGACGGGCAGGAAGCTGAGAATCTGGGCAAGCACACGTGTCGCCGGAAGCTGCGTCTTCACGTCGGGGCCTCGGTTTGCTGATGGGGGGAGGGGATCCGCGCCTTCAGTAGCGCGGGTCGTCGCCGAACAGGTAGTCGGGATCGCGGCGGCGGGCGCGGAGGGGCTCGTCCTCGCCGAAGGGCGAGCGCTGGGTGCCGGGCCATGACGGGCTCCGCGACCCCTCGTAGCCATAGCCATCCCCTTGGCCACCCCCTTGCGCCCGGCGGCCGCGCGGCTGCGGCTGCCGCTCGCCGAAGGGATCGAGGAGGTCCGGCTCGGCCCCGCGCCGGGTGGTGAGATTGCCGTACAGGTCGCCCGTCGCATCGGCGCCGTCGTCGAGGCCGCCATTGTCGCCGTCCTCGGCATCCGGCCGCATGGCGGTCTGAACCTCGCGCGGCAGCAACCGGTACTGCGTGTCGGCCACGCGGCCGTCGCTCAGGCGGAAATGCTCGAGGAAGCCGCCGCCCGCGACGCGCTCGCCGCTGCGGGGGTCGATGGGCAGGTCGGCGAGCAGGCGTTTCGCCTCCGGGGAG
>NZ_VMOA01000019.1 GCF_020662345.1 Methylobacterium sp. W2
ACCCCGCCACCGCCCCCGGCCGCCGAGCTCGCCCTCCTGAAGGACGAGGTCACCACGTGGTTCGCAAGCCTGCGCGACCGGATCGTGGCGGAACTGGAAGCCATCGAGGCGGAGGCCGAAGGGCCGTTCCATCCCGATGCCCCGGCCGAGGCCGGTCGCTTCGTGAAGACACCCTGGCAGCGCACCGACCATAGCGGCACGCCCGGCGGCGGCGGCACCATGGCGATGCTGCATGGCCGTGTGTTCGAGAAGGCCGGCGTCCACGTCTCGCAGGTCTTCGGCGAGTTCGCCCCGGAATTTCGCGCTCAGATGCCGGGCGCGGCGGAAGACCCGCGCTTCTACGCCACGGGCATCTCGCTCATCGTCCACCCCTGGAACCCGAACGTGCCGACGGTTCACATGAACACCCGCTTCGTCTCCACGACGAAGACCTGGTTCGGCGGCGGCGCCGATCTGACCCCCGTCCTTGACCGGCGGCGGACCCAGGACGATCCCGACACGCTGCGATTCCACGCGGCGATGAAGGCGGCCTGCGACGCTCACGCGCCGGCGGCGGATTACACCCGCTACAAGGCGTGGTGCGAGGAATACTTCTTCCTCAAGCACCGCAACGAGCCCCGCGGAATTGGCGGAATCTTCTACGATTATCATTGGACCGGCGATCCGAAGGCCGATCTCGCCTTCACCAGGGATGTCGGCCTCGCCTTCCTCGACGCCTATCCGGCCATCGTGCGCGCAAATCTCGCGAGCGCCTGGACCGAGGCGGATCGGCTCGAGCAGCAGGTGCGGCGCGGGCGCTACGTGGAATTCAACCTGCTCTACGACCGGGGCACCATCTTCGGCTTGAAGACCGGCGGCAACGTCGCCTCGATCCTGTCCTCGCTGCCGCCCACCGTGCGCTGGCCGTGAGCGACGACCTACCGACCCGCTACGCGCCGCAGCAGGACGCGGCGCTGAAAGCCATCGCCGAATGGCGCAAGGCCGGTGGCCCGCAGGTGTTCCGCCTGTTCGGCTATGCCGGCACCGGCAAGACCACCCTGGCGCGTCGCATCGCCGACGATGTGGAGGGCACGGTCGTCTTCGGCGCCTTCACGGGCAAGGCCGCCTCGGTGATGCGGTCGAAGGGCTGCCACGATGCCGCGACGATCCACAGCCTGATCTATCGCAGCAAGGAGACCGAGGAGGGAGGGCCGGCCTTCACCCTCAACCGCACCGGGCCGGTCTCCAAGGCGGAACTCGTCGTCATCGACGAGTGCTCCATGGTCGATTCGGATCTCGGCAACGACCTCCTCTCCTTCGACAAGCCGGTGCTGGTCCTCGGCGATCCCGCCCAATTGCCCCCGGTGCGCGGCGGCGGGTTCTTCACCGAGGCCGAGCCCGACGTGATGCTCACCGACGTGCACCGGCAGGCCGCCGACGACCCGATCGTGCGCATGGCCATGACGATCCGCGAAGGCGGCCGGCTCAGCATCGGCGAGTACGGCGAGAGCCGTGTGGTCTCGCGCCGCTCCCTCGACCCGTCGAGCGTGCTCGAATGCGACCAGGTCCTGGTCGGGATGAACAAGACGCGGCGGCTCTACAACAACCGCCTGCGGGAACTCGCGGGTCATACCGATCCGATGCCGGCGGTGGGCGAGAAGCTGGTCTGCCTGCGCAACGACCGGACGAAGGGCCTGCTCAACGGATCGACCTGGACGGTCCATGCCCTTCGCGCCGCGCCCCGCGCCGACACGGTCCGCCTCGATGTCGTGCCCGACGACGACCCGGCCCTGCGCCGCCGGCCCATCGACATCAAGGTCCTGCGGGCGGTGATGTCGGGCTCCGAGGAGGAGATCCCGGCCTTCCTCAAGCGTGAGACCGACGAGTTCACCTATGGCTACGCCCTCACCGTCCATAAGGCTCAGGGTTCGCAATGGGACAACGTCGTCCTGTTCGACGAATCCTTCGCCTTCCGCGAGCACCGGGCGCGCTGGCTCTATACCGGGCTGACCCGCGCCGCCCGCGCCATCACCGTGGTGGTGTAGCACCGCGTCTGCTTGCGGAGGGAGTGGCATCCGGGCGACCCGCCACCCACCTGAGCGCAGAAACCCTTTGGAGAGACGCCTTGTCCCACGACCGATCCGGCCCGCCGCAAATGCACGCCACCACGATCCTGATGGTCCGCAAGGGCGGCAAGGTGGTCATCGGCGGTGACGGGCAGGTCAGCCTCGGTCAGACCATCGTGAAGGGCAATGCCCGCAAGGTGCGCCGCCTCGCCAAGGGCTCCGTCATCGGCGGCTTCGCCGGCGCCACCGCCGATGCCTTCACTCTGTTCGAACGGCTCGAAGCCAAGCTCGATCAGTATCCCGGTCAGCTGACCCGCGCCTGTGTCGAACTCACCAAGGATTGGCGCACCGACCGCTACCTTCGGCGCCTCGAAGCGATGATGCTGGTGGCGGACAAGGATGTCAGCCTGCTCCTGTCCGGCGCCGGCGACGTGCTGGAGCCGGAAGGCGGGGTCATGGCGATCGGATCGGGCGGGAACTACGCCCTGGCCGCCGCCCGCGCGCTTGAGGATGGCGAGCACGATGCGGAGGCGATCGTGCGGCGAGCACTCGGCATCGCGGCGGAGATCTGTGTCTACACGAACGGCAATCTCGTCATCGAGCAATTGGAGATTTCTGCATCTTAATGCCGGGTCGAAGGCCCGATTAACGTAAACTTGTCGATATTCCCCTAGCGCTGAGGCCTGACTTTCTTCAGGAATCCGGTCGATTGCGATGCGCATCAGGGCAAAAATTCTCGGTTTCGTCGGTCTCTGCTCGATGGTGACGCTCGTCATTGCCACGATTAGTGTCGTGTCGTTGCAAACCTTCAACATGGCGCTGACGGATGCGAAACTGGCGTCTCAGCGTGCCCTCGACGCCGCGAACATGAACCGGATCGTCACCAGCGTCGTGGTCGAGTCGCGCGGCATCTACGCGGCCAAAGATACCCGGGATGCAGAGAAATACGCGGTCCGTCTGAAGAAGAACTTGGAGGCTATGAACGCCCTCCTCACCGCCTGGGCCCCGAGAGTGCCTGCGAGCGAGCGTCCGCTCTTCGACAAGATCGTGGCCGAGGCTGCGAGCTTCACCATCCTTCGCACCGAGACCGTACGGCTCGGCACGCAGGTTTCGCCGATGGCGGCCGCCGAACAGGGCTTCAACGAAGCCAACCGCGCCAACCGTCAGGCTTTTCAGGACAGTATCGAAAAGCTCGTGGCGCATAGCTCCGCCGAGGTGGAGGCCATCGATCGATGGACCAACGATCTCTACGGGGAGCGCCTGAACCTGCTCCTCGCCCTGGCCATCGCCGGAACCCTCGGCAGCCTCCTCATCGGCGGCTTCGTCGGAACGCGGGAGATCGCCCGGCCCCTGTCAGGCGTCTCTGCTGCGATCCGCCGCCTGTCGGAGGGTGATCTCACCCTGCCCGAGTCGAGGGTCCGCCGCGACGAGATCGGCGAGATCTGGACCAGCATGCGGGTCTTTTCGGCGACGATGAAAGAGGCGGCGGACCTGCGTACCACTCAGGACCAGGCCGCCGGCATCGCGTCCCAGCGTCGCCGTGGCGAGAGAAACGAGCTTGCGGATCGCTTCCAGGGCAGCGTCGGAAACCTCGTCGAGACGCTGGCCGGCTCGGCGGCCGAGATGGAACTCACCGCCCGCGCGATGGCGGCCAATGCCGACCAGACCAACCGGCAATCCACCGCGGTGATGAATGCGGCCTACGAGACGGCCATGAACGTTCAGGCCGTCGCGGCGGCCACCGAGGAACTCGCCGCCACCGCCAACGAGATCGGCGCACAGGTCACCCACACGTCCACCGCCGCAGCCGGTGCGGTGGAAAGCGCGCGCCGTACCACGGAGCGGGTCCGGGTCCTCGCCGACAGCGCCTCCCGCATCGGCGACGTGGTCGCCCTGATCTCCAGCATCGCCAGCCAGACCAACCTGCTCGCCCTCAACGCCACGATCGAGGCAGCTCGCGCCGGTGAGGCCGGCCGCGGATTTGCGGTGGTCGCCGCCGAGGTGAAGGGGCTCGCCGCTCAGACCGCGAAGGCGACGGACGAGATCACCGCGCAGATCGCGACGATCCAGGAGGCGACCCGCGATACGGTGGGTGCCATCGAGGAGATCGGCTCCACCATCGGCAGCGTCCACACGATCGCGATGGGTGTCGCGGCGGCGGTGGAGGAACAGCAGGTGGCGACCCAGGAGATCGCCCGTAGCGTCAGCGACGCGGCGCGCGGAACCCAGGCGGTCACCGACACCATCGCGGACGTGCAGGTCGCGGCGGTTCAGACCGGAGCCGGCGCATCCCAGGTGCTGGCGGCGGCCGAGCAGCTGACGCGCCAGTCACTGAGCCTCGGGCACGAGGTCGAGGGTTTCGTCGGCGGCATCCGGGCCGCCTGAGCGCTGCCCCGAAGCATCTGGAAAGGACGGCCGCCGACGCTTAGATCGGGATCGTGTCAGATCTCGATCCCGTGCCGACCCGCCCACAGGGTTCCGCCTTTGGCTCGCCCCGTCCGCGTACCGGCGGGCGGCGCGTCCGTACGGATCGACTGCGCGCCCTCCCCTCTTCTCGGGCAGCGCAGCTGCCGCATCCGACCGGAGCGTGATGACAACCTTCTCCCCCCGCGAAATCGTCTCCGAGCTCGACCGGTTCATCGTCGGCCAGCACGATGCCAAGCGCGCCGTCGCCATTGCCCTGCGCAACCGCTGGCGTCGTCAGCAGCTCGTCGGTCCCTTGCGGGAGGAAGTGGCGCCCAAGAACATTCTGATGATCGGCCCCACGGGCTGCGGCAAGACCGAGATCGCCCGCCGATTGGCCAAGCTCGCCGGCGCACCGTTTCTCAAGATCGAGGCGACGAAGTTCACGGAGGTCGGCTATGTCGGCCGCGACGTAGAGCAGATCATCCGCGACCTCGTGGAGGTCGGCATCGGCCTCAAGCGCGAGGAGAAGCGCCGCTCGGTCCAGGCCAAGGCCGAGGCGGCGGCGGAATCGCGTATCCTCGATGCCCTGGTCGGGCCGACATCGGGCCAGGCCACCCGCGACAGTTTCCGCAAGAAGCTCAGGGCCAGCGAGCTCGACGACAAGGAGGTCGAGATCGAGCTGTCGGGCGGATCGCCCTCCGGCCTGCCGATGTTCGAGATCCCGGGGATGCCGGGCGCGTCCATGGGGGCGGTCAACCTCGGCGATATGCTCGGTAAGGCGCTCGGCGGCCAGAAGGGCAAGCCGAAGCGGATGACCGTGCGCGAGGCCTATGCGCCCCTGCTCGCCGAGGAATCCGACAAGCTGGTGGATACGGAATCCCTCACGCAGGAGGCGATCCGCGAGGTCGAGAACAACGGCATCGTCTTCCTCGACGAGATCGACAAGATCTGCGCCAAGGAAGGCCGCTCGTCGGCCGATGTGTCCCGCGAGGGCGTGCAGCGCGATCTGCTGCCGCTGATCGAGGGAACCACGGTGGCGACGAAGCACGGTCCGGTGAAGACCGACCACATCCTGTTCATCGCCAGCGGCGCCTTCCACGTCTCGAAGCCGTCGGATCTCCTACCGGAACTGCAGGGGCGCCTGCCGATCCGTGTCGAGTTGCAGCCGCTCACCGTGGAGGATTTCAAGCAGATCCTCACCACCACCGAGGCGAGCCTGCTCAAACAGACCGTGGCGCTGATGGCGACGGAAGGCGTGACCCTCGATTTCACCGACGACGCCGTGGACGCACTGGCACGGGTCGCCGTCGAGGTGAACAATTCGGTGGAGAATATCGGGGCGCGCCGGCTCCAGACCGTGCTGGAGCGGGTGATCGACGACATCTCCTTCACCGCCACCGACCGGTCCGGTGAGACCGTGCCGATCGATGCGGCCTATGTCCGCGAGCGCGTCGAGAGCCTTGCGGCCAATGCCGATCTGAGCCGATTCATCCTGTAGCCCGAGGTGACGTCGGTCCGTCAGACCGACCAGACCTGGCCGGGCCGCAGGGGAATGAAGCGGGCGGGATCGATCCCGTCCGCTTCGCAGGCCGCCAGCAGTGCCTCCACCGGCTCCTCGATGCCCTCGTCGGTGAGGCGGAACGTGCCCCAATGGTGGCCGAGCATCTGCTCGGCCCCGAGCAGCTTGGCCGCTACGACAGCGTCGGCTGGGTTCATGTGCTGGCCCTTCATGAACCAGCGCGGCTCGTAGGCCCCGATCGGCAGGGTGGCGAGGCGCGGGGGACCGAAGCGGTCGCGGGCATCGCGGAAGATCGCACCATCGGCGAGACCGGTATCCCCGGAATGATAGAGGACGCCGGACGGGCTCGTCAGGACGTAGGAGCACCACAGCGCCATGCGCTTGTCGTTCAGGCCCCGGGCCGACCAGTGATTGGCGGGAGTCATGTGTACGGTGAGCCCGCCGCCGAGATCGACGGACTGGCCCCAATCGCACGTCTCCACATGCATCGTATCGTCGAAGGACCGCAGGATGCTGTCGTTGCCCAGCGGCGCCACGATCAGGGGCTGATGGTCCTGCCAGAGCCGGGCCACGGTCGGCCCGTCGAGATGGTCGTAATGGTTGTGGGTGATCAGCACGACGTCGATGGGCGGAAGCGCATCGAAGGCGATGCCCGGCGGATTGACCCGTTTCGGACCCGCCACGGAGATGGGGCTGGCGCGCTGGGCGTAGACCGGGTCGACGAGGATGTTGCGGCGGCCGACCTGGAACAGATAACTCGCATGGCCGATGAGCGACACGCGTAAGCCCTCCACCCGTTCGGGGGGCGTATCGCTGAAGGGGCTCGGAAACGAGGCCGGCCACGCAACGCCGGCCCGCTCACGCTTCCAGCGCAGGATGTCGGCGAGCACCTTGTCCGCCGGCTGATCGACGCCGTGGAACTGCAGCCCGTCGAAATGGTCGGTCACGGGCCCGCTATAATACGGGTTTCGGCCCTTGCTGCGCCGGTGCGCCGCGTAGCCGACACCACCGAGGGTCATGACGGTGATCGCGGAGAGGGTCGCGAGAAGGCTTTGCCGTTTCATCGTTCCGAGATGGCGGTGGCCGCCGCGCAATCAAGACGCCCTCCGTCAGGCTTCGCAGTCCTTGGGCATCACGGCCACCAGTTCTCCGGCGAGCGCGCGGATCTTTCGATGAGCCTCGACCTCGACTTCCTCGCGGGTCTTGTTCTCGGTCGGAATGGCGACGACGCCGGTGATCCGCCCATGCGCACCGATGAGCGTGAAATTGAATCGCCCCATGCGGCTGCGGCGAACGACGTAATGCGGCAACGGTCTCGCTCCTTCCCGAAAGCATCGGTCTGAAAGGACGAGCTACGGGGCGGAGAGCCGGAAAGTTTCAGGACCGCCAGCGCAATTCCTGCAGCACCAGCGGGTTGCGGAAGGGCCGCGCCTCGCGCGCCGCCTGAAGAGCTTCGCGCTTGAGGCGGAAATACCATTGCGAGGGGAGATCGCTCTGGCCGAACAGCACCATCGTGGGCTTGCGGTCGAGGCCGGCCTGGGCGTGCTGGAGCACCTGCTGGTCCTGGGTCAGGAACTGCCGCATGAGCGGCCGCGCCAGGGGCTTCAGCAGGTTCAGGACCGGCATATTCCAGTAGAGCGCGTTCGTCAGCAGGGTCCGGTTATGCGTGAGCGGCGTCGCGAAAGTGTAGTTCGCCACGCGTTTCGGCCCGGCCTCGATCCGCTCCAGGCGCACGCCGGGCAGGCGGAACTCGATCTCCACCTCCGGTACGCCGCCGAGCAGCTTGTAGACCGGCGAACTCGTCGTGGTGGCATGGCTCGACATGGTGAAGCCGTGCGGCGTCGGGGTGAAGGTCTTCACCTTCTCGCGCAACTCCTTCGACGGGCGGAACCACCAGGAATCGTGGACGAAGGCCACATGGCCGGGATCGACGAGGCTCAATGTGGTGAGGTCGAAGGACGCCTCCACCACGAGCTCGACCACGAGGGAGCCCGCCGCCTCGAACCCGAGTTCCGGCAGGGGCGGCAGGTCACCGCCCGGCGCCCCGAGATAGGGGTTGACCCAGACGAAACCGGCGCTCTCGCGAATGGGAAAGCGCTGGACCGTGATCCGGGTGAAATCCGCCGCATCCGCGGAGGACAAGGTGGGCACGTCGCGGCAGCGCCCGTCGGTGCCGAAGCGCCAGCCATGGAAGGGACAGGTCACGGCATCGCCGTCGAAGCGCCCCTTTGACAGGGCCATGCCCCGGTGCGGGCAGCGGTCGCGCATGGCGAAGGCGGCTCCGGCCTTGTCGCGGCCGAGGACGATCTGCTCGCCATTGAGTTCGACGGCACGCAGGCTGCCAGGCTTCAGCGTGTCGGATCGGCCGACGCAGTAGAACGCATCCGGCAGGGGCTGGCGCATGGCATCCGGGTCGAGGGCCGCTTCGTCGGTCGCCGGGTTCTTCGCCGTATCGGCCTTTGCCTGGGTCGGCGGGGATGAAAGCATGATGGGCCGCGACTGTCCTGATGCGATCTCGTCTCCGGCGATGCCCGGCCGGTCGAGTGCCGGACGATGCATGGCGGAGAGCGCACCGTCTTACGCCTCGGTGGCGGCGGTGGCCATAAGCGTCAAAGGGACCGGTCGAGACCGTGATCTCCCCGAGATCTATCCGGCGCTTGGTGCCACCTTCCGGCGCAGCAAAGCCACCGACTCGATCCACGCGATGATCTGCTTCTTGTGAACCAGAATGGGCTTCTCGATGAAGGTCCAGGACATCCAGGCGCAGGCGAGCGACAAAGGCAGGGCGATCGCGAAATAGGCCGGGAAGGTCAGGCTCGCGCCGAAAATGTCGTAGGACAGCTTGATGATGGGGAAGTGGAACAGGAACACGCCGTAGGACAGGTCCCCGAACGGCACCTTGCGCGGGTCGGTCGCGCCGAGCCAGACGGTGACGTAGGCCACGGGAAAAGCGGCGAGATAGGACGTCTCGCGATAGGTGAGAAGCCCGGCGGCCAGGAGGAGGCTCGCCAGGAACAGGCCGCCGTCATGCGGGATGCGGTCGCGGTAGAGATGGATGAGGACGCCCGCAAGGAACGAGAAGATCAGCACCCGCCCTCCGAGCTGAGCGTAAGGGCTTTGATCGCCCGCCCCCACGGAGAAGACCGTGAGCCCGAGGGCGAGAACGCCGAGACCGGCGCCGAACAGGGCTCGCCGCCGGGTCGCCCCCACCAGAGCCAGGAGGATCAGGGCGAGGTAGCATTCGAGTTCGGTCGGGATGGTCCAGAGCTGAGCGTTTAGCATCTGGCCGCCGATGACCCCCGGCAGGGTGTAGTGGATGTATCCCACGATATTCAGGAAGTACGACAGGAATTCCGGTGAGGTGAAGTAGACCCCCAACGGCAAGACGGTGAAGATCGGCCCGAGCACTAGCGCCACCAGCACCGTCTCGAAGGCCAAGGCGGGGACGATGCGCAGGATTCGCAGCAGTGCGAATTAATGCAGGCGGGTCCGTGCGAGGCTTCCGGCCACCAAGAAGCCAGACAAGGCGAAGAACATCGGTAGGATGGCGGCGGGAAGTGCGCGGGCGGGACCGCCCCAGAACACCCGCACCGACTCGTCGAAATTCGCCACGGAATAGGAGTGCCAGAGTAGCACGGAGAGGGACAGGCCGATGCGCAGGTAATCGAAGCCCGACGTGTAGCCGGAGGCCTTCGCCATTTTAACGTCGATAGACGGCATTGCCCGAAAGTCCACGGCATGCGACGCAGCCGCCTCCACCATGGTAAGCCCGTCGTCAGAAGGCTCCATCGTAACGCGGATGCGCAATCCGGTGTGACATTTGAACGCCCAACGTTAACGGCGCCGCGCTATGCGCGGACGGCCCACGGCCATCCCTCGCAGGTTCCCCGCATCGAGCACGGGAGAGCGAAAAGGAGGCCCCCAGCGGCGAGGCGCCGCGCCTGCCGCATCGGGGCTTTTCAAGCCGCGAATCCGTGACTAGCTTGGGGTTCTCGCAACGAACGAAAGGAGGTGATCCAGTGTCTCATTGCCTAAATCAGCCGCTTACCTCGGCTTACCGGACCTGGAACGTCGCCTCCGGCGCGCACGCCTAGCGCGTTAGAGGACCCCTCACCGGGTTCGGCCGAACGGACAAGCGGTTCGGCAATGGAAGGGCCGCCCTCATGGGGCGGCCCTTCGTCGTTTGGGTTCTAGAAAATGAGCGCTTCAGCGCTTCTGGAACAGGGGCTGGGCGAGCGCCTCGGCCCGAGCCATCCAGAGGTCGCGGTCGGAACTGGCCTGAGCCAACGCCTCGGCATCGCTCTCGGAGCGCGCGCGGGCCTCGTCGAGCTTTTCGACGAAGATCGTCTGGAGTTCGGTGAGGCGGTCGCGCTCGGCGCGCAGGTCGTGGAGCTCGGCCATCTCCTTCTCCACATGCGACCGCAGGCGGCGCAGTTCCTGGGCGAGAAGCCCCTGGAGCTGGTCGTAGCGGTCGCTCTCGACCTTGAGCTTGGCCTTGAGCATCAGGTTCTCGGCCATCAGCTCGGAGACGTCGCTGTCCTCGGCGGACTCGGTCCGGGCCGGCGGCGGCACCACCCGGGGCGACCATGACGAGGCCTGCGGCTCGGCCTTCTCCGGCGATGCCGGTCTCTCGAACGCCGCGACATTTTCGACGGCCGGGGCCTGCTCGGCGGACGTGGTCGCCGCCTTCATGGCCGCCAGCCAATCCCGCAACGGTCCGGGTGTCGGACGTCCGTTTGAATCCTGTGCCTGGTAGTGACGGGCTGGTTCCGACATCGCTCGCGTCCTCGTGTGCAGACGCATTCGATCAAACCATGCTTAACGAACCGTAAAGGTTAAGAAAATTTCCCCGTCCCGATTTGTGGTCATGGAAAGGCCGCGCGCGACCAACCCGCGGACCGGGCTGATGCTATAGCTCGGTGCGCAATCGCCAAAGGACGGACACGGCTCATATGTATATCGAAGCGCCCAGCCTCGTGGGACAGCCCGGCATCGGACACGCCTTCTTCACCCGTGCCGGCGGCGTCTCCGAAGGCCTTTATGCCAGTCTGAACGGCGGCCTCGGCTCGCAGGACGAGCCCGCGCGCGTGGCGGAGAACCGGAGCCGGATGGCCGGGCATCTCGGCGTCCCGCCGAGCCATCTCGTCAGCCTGTACCAGGTCCACTCCGCCGAAGTCGCGATCATCGAAGGCCCCATGGCCCTCGCCGACCGCCCCCGCGCCGACGCCATGGTCACGCGCGTTCCGAACCTCGCTCTGGGCATCGCCACTGCCGATTGCGGCCCCATCCTATTCGCCGATCCCGTCGGCCGCGTCGTCGGTGCCGCCCATGCGGGATGGAAGGGAGCCCTGTCCGGTGTGATCGCCGCCACGGTGGAGGCCATGGAGCGGCTCGGCTCGGCGCGGGCCGACATCGTCGCCGTACTCGGCCCGACGATCTCGCAAGCCGGCTACGAGGTCGGGGACGATTTCCGCGCCCGCTTCGCCGATGAGGTTCCGGAATCGGACGCCCATTTCGCGCCGGGCGAGCGCGCCGGGCACGCCCAGTTCAATCTGCCCGGCTTCATCGTGCGCCGCTTGCGCGAAGCCGGCATCGAGAACGCCTCGACACTGGGCCTTTGCACCTACGCCGATCCCGACCGCTTCTATAGCTATCGGCGCACGACCCACCGGGGAGAGGCCGATTACGGCCGACTGATTTCGGCGATCGTTCTCGCCGGCTAGCGGCAGAGACGATGACGGCCAGGAACTGCGACAATTTGTCATTCGGCTGAGCGTGGGAAAAGCGTGGCCGCAGGTGAACCTTGGCCGTTCGGCGGTGTTCTGGCTATGCGTTGCCTCTCGTGAGGTGGTCGCTGCCACAAAGGGGCCGTGTTCGACACACGCGGCGTGGTTGCGATGCAACAGCTTCCTGAGGGATGCTGAGATATAGACGGGGAATTGCGCAGGACCGCTCCCAAAAAGGCGGCCGCGCTAACGAGTAGAGGACCAGACCATGAAATCCTTCCTTCGCGGCACGACCGCCCTCGCCGGCATCGTCATCGCCGGTTCCGCTTTCGCCGCCGACCTTCCGCGCCGTGCCGCTCCGCCGGTGTTCGTGCCGGTGCCGGTGTTCACCTGGACGGGCGCCTACTTCGGTATCAACGCCGGTTACGGCTTCGACGCCGGCAGCAACAGCGACCGCTACACCCTTCCGGGCGGTTCGGTGCTGAACTCCTTCACCCGCACCCCGGTGGTCGTGTCCACCAACGGCGGCAACGACCTCGAAGGCTTCGTCGGCGGTGGCCAGGTCGGCTACAACTACCAGTTCACCCCGGGTTCGGGCGTGGTCGTCGGTATCGAAGCTGACGCCCAGTACACCGATTTCGGCAACAAGAGCCGCACCGTGGCCGGCACCATCAGCCCCGCCGCCGGCGCTCTCGTCAGCCCGACCTCGGTCCGTATCCCGGGCAACGAGATGAACTTCTTCGGTACCGTTCGCGGCCGTATCGGTTACGCCTTCGACCGCACCCTCGTGTACGGCACCGGCGGCTTCGCCTACGGCGACGGCGCCACGGGCGGCGACGATTTCCGCACCGGCTACACCGCTGGTGGTGGTATCGAGTACGCTCTGCCCACCGACTCGTTCTTCAACTTCTTCAAGTCGTCGGCCGTGACGCTGAAGGTCGAAGGCCTGTACGTGAACCTCGAGAACGACAAGAACAACCGCGGCGGTCGCTCGGTGTTCAACTCCGCCGTCGCCCCGTCGGGTCTGCTCACCATCAGCCCGGCTGTCGCTGCGCGTGAGTCCGAGTTCGCCGTCGTCCGCGCCGGCCTGAACTACAAGTTCGGCTCGTACTAGGCCTTAGCGGATCCGGTCACCGCCTCAGGGCGGCGACCTCCGTTTCCAAGAAAGAGCCCGGCCGAAAGGTCGGGCTCTTTTTTGTTGCGTGACAGGGACTTGCCGCGATCGACCCCGAAACCTGTCAGAAATTTCATGCTGGGAAGCGGATTCCCGGTGCATCCGCAACGGCGAAGTTCGCGTTGACCCCCTGACAAAGCCTGAGGCGCCTCCCCATCTCGGAGGCGCCGGGGCGGCATTGGCCCGCAGGCTTCTCTCAGGAGGACGACCCCATGAACAGCGAAGAACGCGAGGTCATCGGCGGCATTTTCCAGCGTCTGGAGCAGGCCGCGAGCCAGCCCCGCGACGCCGATGCCGAGCGCTTCATCGCGGACAAGCTCCGCGCCCAGCCCTACGCGCCTTACGCGATGGCGCAGCTGATCTATGTCCAGGAAGAGGCGATCAAGAGCCTCAACGAGCAGCTCGAACAGGCTCGCCAGGCGGCCCAGCAGCAGCCCCAGGGCGGCGGCGGCGGCTTCCTGTCCAGCATCTTCGGCGGTGGATCGCGTCAGCCGGAACCCCAGCGTCCGTCCGGCCAGCCTTGGGGCGGCCAGGGTGGGCCGCAGCAGGGATACGGTCAGCAGCCCGGTTATGGGCAGCAGCCGGGTTACGGCCAGCAGCCCGGTTACGGCGGACCGCAGCAGGGTGGCCCATGGGCCGGCCAGCAGGCGGCACCCGCACGCGGCGGCGGCTTCATGGCGACCGCGCTTCCGATGGCGGCGGGTGCCGCCGGCGGCATGCTGCTCGGCAGCGCCCTGTCCAATGCCTTTGCCGGCGGGCATTCGGCGCTTGGTAGCGCCGCGGCAGCGGGCCTTCCCTCGGCCGGTGCCGCGGCGGGCAACGAAGATCTCGGCTCGGCCCTCGGCGGCGGCAACGACTTTCAGGACGCTTCGTTCGACAGCGATCCGGGCAGCGATTTCGGCGGCGACCTGGGCGGTGGCGGCGACGACGATTGGGTGTGAGCGAAGGTTGCGCACCTTATCGTGCGTGATGGTTCATTAACGAGAGAGGCCCGGCGCGTGTCCCCACGCGCCGGGCCTTTTTTTTTGAGTTGCCGGCCGTCGCTCACAAAACGTCGACCCGCGTCCCCACGGGCGTGCGTTCATACAGGTCGATGACGTCCTCGTTCATCATCCGGATGCAGCCCGACGAGACGGATTGCCCGATCGTGTGCGGCTCGTTGGTGCCGTGGATGCGGTAGAGGGACGAGCCGAGATAGAGCGCCCGCGCTCCAAGCGGATTGGCCGGGCCGCCCGCCATGTGGCGCGGCAGGTCGGGGCGGCGCTGGAGCATCTCCGCCGGAGGCGTCCAATCCGGCCATTCGCGCTTCTGGCTGACCGTCTTCATCCCCGACCAGGCAAAGCCCGGACGACCGACACCGATGCCGTAACGGATGGCCTGACCAGCGGGCTGGACGAGATAGAGGAACTTCGTCCGGGTATCGATGACGATGGAGCCGGGCTTCTGCCGCCCATCGAAGGAAACGACCTGTCGGGCATAGCGCGGGTCGGGTGTGCGCTCGATCATGGCGGCCTGCGTCTCGGGCAGCGCCTGCGACGGCAGGGCCGCGAGCCGCGTGCGCGCGGGAGCGAGATAAGGATCGACGTCGGGCACGCGGTCGCCCGAGTAGAGCGCGCGCGGCATCGGCTCGCCGCCATAGCCCTGCGCGGCGGGGTGGCGCGGGAGCACGCCGTCATCCGCGAGGCCGGGACGTCTGGCGCGCGGCGGCGTTCCATTGCCCGTCACCAGGAATTCGATGAAGCCGCCACCGTACTGGCCGGGGGATGTCTGAGCCTGTGCGGCTCCCCCCGTCACCGCCGCCGCCAGGCCGGCCATGGCGACGCACAACTCGATACGCTTCAACACGCGACTACTCCGGGCCATCACGAACCTGATCTCCAGGCTGGCCCGACGGGACGAGAATCGCGTGAAAGAACGTGGTGAATCGTTCAGTCCATTGCGGCTCCATTGGTAGCTTTCAAGAACAGCATGAATCGACCGTAAAAGTGCGCACGACCTTTTGTCTGTTGAAGAAATGGCAACGACTTTGTCGCATGGTGGCTCGAAGGCGTCTCGTCTCGGGATTCGCGTCGTTCGTGAGGATGACGACGCCCGAGCCACGCCTGCCCCGCCATTCGACCCAGTTACTCCTGCCGGCTGATCATCCCCGATGAACATGAAGCGCTACCGCATCGAAGACAGCCTCGGTTTGGCAAGCCTCCGACCCGTCGCGGAGGTCGTGCACGCCGTCGAGCGTCCCGGCGCCGATGACGTGAAGCTCGATGAGATCCTCTCGGCGATCCAGGATCTCCGCCGCATCACGCAGACGAGCACGGTCGAGACGATCGAAGCCTGCCGGAAGGAGCTCAACGAAGCCTTCGCCATGCGCTCCGAGCTCGACGTAATGAAGGGCGCGATCACCCGGACCAAGCAGGAGATCGCGACGCTCTATCACTCGGAGAATACCGGGAAGGGGATGAAGCGGGTCGCCGGCGAACTCGATGCGGTGGTGGAATCCACCGAGCTCGCCACGAGCACGATCCTCGGCGCCCTGGAAGAGATCGAGATTAATGCCAGCGCCTTGCGGGCCATGCGCAATGCCGCCGGCGCCGAGAATGTCGACATGATCCTCGAGCGCGTGATCGTCGCCTACGAAGCCTGCAACTTCCAGGATCTCACCGGCCAGCGCATCAACAAGATCGTCGGCGTGCTCAAGTTCATCGAGGAGCATCTCGATCGCATGATCGACGCCTGGGGCGGCCTCGATTCGTTCAGCGAGATCCTCGGCGTCGTGCCGCAGGCCCCCAGCATCGACTACGAAAGCTCGCTCCTCAACGGACCGAAGCTCGATAGCGATCCGGGCCATGTCGACCAGGGCGATATCGACGCGCTGTTCGATTGAGATCCGACCGCATCGACCACCGCTTTCCGTCGCGGTCCGTCGAAATCCGGTCGCGACGATCCGAGGAGAGCGGGGAGCCCCTTCCCTCTCGAATCCGCGGCGCTTAAGTCTCGCGGATGAGCCGCCAGCCCGCGAAAGACCCGTCTTCCCAGCGCGACCTGCCGCCGGATGCGTTCGACGAACGCGAGGATGCGGACGAGACCCCCGAACGCATCGACGACGGCCCCGAGATCGACTTCGATTTCGAGGAAGGCGCGGTCAAGGCCGGCACGGAGATCATCCGCCGGTTCTGGAGTACGCTGCCATCGGGACCGGGCGTCTACCGGATGTTCGATGAGAAGGGCGACGTCCTCTACGTCGGCAAGGCCAAGAACCTGAAGGCCCGGGTCGGCTCCTATGCGCGGGGCCAGGCCCATTCCAACCGCATCGCCCGGATGATCTCGCAGACGGCGGCGATGGAATTCGTCACCACCGCCACCGAGACCGAAGCGCTGCTGCTGGAGGCCAACCTCATCAAGCAGCTGAAGCCCCGCTTCAACGTGCTGATGCGGGACGACAAGTCGTTCCCCTACATCCTGGTCACGGCGGATTCGGAAGCGCCACAGATCGTCAAGCATCGTGGTGCGAGACGGCGCAAGGGCAGCTATTACGGCCCCTTCGCCACCGTCTGGGCGGTGAACCGCACCGTCAATGCGCTTCAGCGCGCCTTCCTGCTGCGCACCTGCACTGACAGCTATTACGAGAACCGAACCCGGCCCTGCCTGCTCTACCAGATCAAGCGCTGCGCCGGTCCTTGCACCGGCGAGATCGCCCTACCGGAATATCAGGCGCTCGCCGAGAATGCGAAGGGCTTCCTGTCGGGCAAATCCAACGCGGTGAAGGACCGCATGCGCGAGGAGATGCAGGACGCCTCGGAGAAACTCGAATTCGAGCGCGCCGCCCGCTTTCGCGACAGGATTTCCGCGCTCTCGGCGATCCAGGGGACGCAAGGGGTCAACACTCAGGGTATCGAGGAGGCGGATGTGTTCGCCCTCGACGAGCAGGCCGGCCAGTTCTGCATCGAGGTCTTCTTCTTCCGCAACTTCCAGAACTGGGGCAACCGCGCCTATTTCCCGAAGGCCGACCGCTCCATGACGCCGGACGAGGTGCTCGCCTCCTTCATCAGCCAGTTCTACGACGACAAGCCGGCTCCCCGGATCGTCCTCGTCTCCCACGCCATCGAGGATGCGGAGCTGATGGCGGCCGCCCTGTCGAGCCGCGCCGAGAACCGGGTGGAGGTCCACCAGCCCCAGCGGGGCGAACGCAAGGCCCTGGTGGAATACGCCCAGCGCAACGCCAAGGAGGCCCTGGCGCGCAGGCTCGCCGACACCGCCTCGCAGGGCAAGTTGCTGGTGGCGCTGGGCCAATCGTTCGGCCTGCCCGCCGCACCCCGCCGCATCGAGGTCTACGACAATTCCCACATCATGGGCACGAACGCCGTGGGGGGCATGATCGTCGCCGGCCCCTCGGGCTTTGCCAAGACGCATTACCGCACCTTCAACATCAAGTCGGAAGAGCTGACGCCGGGTGACGATTTCGGGATGATGAAGGAGGTGCTGCAGCGCCGCTTCAAGCGTCTCGTCAAGGAGAACCCGCGCACGCCGAACGAGGCGGCGTTGGCGGCCAGCGAAGGCGGCGTGTCCGAGCCGGTCCCCGAACCGGATGGCGAGACGATGCCGGCCTGGCCCGACCTCGTGCTCATCGACGGCGGCAAGGGCCAGCTCGAAGCCGCCCGCACGGCCCTCGAACAGCTCGGGGTCACCGATGTCGCCCTCGTGGGCATCGCCAAGGGCCGCGACCGCGATGCGGGGCGCGAGACTTTCTTCGTGCCCGGCAAAGCCCCGTTCAAGCTGCCGCCGCGCGACCCGACCCTCTACTTCGTCCAGCGCCTGCGGGACGAGGCCCATCGCTTCGCCATCGGTACGCATAGGGCCAAGCGCAAACGCGAGATGATTAAGAACCCCCTCGACGAGATCGCCGGCATCGGCCCGACCCGCAAACGCGCCCTCCTCCACCATTTCGGGACGGTGAAGGCGATTCAGCGCGCCTCGCTGGAGGATCTGGCAACCACGCCCGGCGTCAACGCGGCCACGGCGCGGGCGGTGTATGATTTTTTCCAGGCCGGAGGGTGAGGCTCGGCCACGTCGCGCGGAAACTACCGCCCCCGGGATTACCGTCTCACCATCATCGCGGTTGACCCCTCCCCCCGCCCATGGTTTCACCGCGTCGATGACTGTCCTCCCCCTCCGACGCCGGTCACCGGCCTGGACGCTGGCGAATTGCCTGACCTACGGGCGGCTGGTCGCCGTCCCCGTGGTCGTGGCGCTGTTGTACTGGCCGGACGAGCATGTGGCGCGGTTCACGGCTCTGGGCGTCTTCATCGCTGCGGCCATCACCGATTATCTCGACGGCTACGTCGCCCGGACCTACGATCAGAGCTCCGCCCTGGGGCGCATGCTCGATCCGATCGCCGACAAGCTTCTCGTCGCCGCCTGCCTGCTGATGCTGGTGGCCGACAAGACGATCCATGACTGGAGCCTGTGGGCGGCCATCGTCATCCTGTGCCGCGAGATCCTCGTCTCGGGCCTGCGCGAGTATCTGGCGGAGCTGAAGGTCAGTCTCCCCGTCAGTCGCGTCGCCAAGTGGAAGACCACCCTACAGCTCGTGGCGATCGGCTTCCTCGTGGCTGGTAAGGCGGGAGAGACGATCCTGCCCCATACCGTCCTCGCCGGGGAGACCCTGCTGTGGATCGCCGCGGCCCTGACGCTGTACACCGGCTACGATTATATGAGAGCCGGCATCCGGCACGTGATCGACGATCCGCGCTGACCCGCCGATGCCGAAGCCGGAAGGGCAGACTATGAAGCTCGTGTATTTCGCCTGGGTGCGCGAACGCATCGGCAAGGCCGAAGAGACCGTGGACCTGCCGGCCGGGACCGAGACGGTGGCCGATCTCGTCGGCTGGCTGCGCGGTCGCGGCGAGGAATACGCCTATGCGTTCGAGAATGCCGGCATCGTGCGGGCGGCCATCGACCGCATCCATGCCAAGCCGGATGCCGCCATCGCGGGTGCCACCGAGATCGCGTTCTTCCCGCCGATGACCGGCGGCTGAGCGACCGCTCGCCGGATCTCTCGCGAGGGCGTGCCTATCGATGACCACCGTGATCCGCGCGTTTCAGGACGGCGATGCCGACGCGGTGGTGGCCCTCTGGCTCGCCGCCGGAGTCTCGCGGCCGTGGAACGACCCGGCCAGGGACATTGCCTTCGCCCGGCGCGATCCGCATTCGACAATCCTGGTGATCGAGCGCGAAGGGGCCATCGCCGCCACTGCCATGGTGGGCGAGGACGGGCATCGGGGCTGGGTCTATTACGTTGCCGTCGACCCGCGGCTTCGCGACCTCGGCCTGGGCAGGGCGATCATGGAGGCGGCCGAGCAATGGCTGTCCGCGCGCGGCGTCTGGAAGGTCCAGCTCCTCGTGCGCGAGGAGAATGGCGCGACCCGCCATTTCTACGAACATCTCGGCTACCGCGACACCCGGACGATCTGCCTGCAGAAGATCATCGGCGAGAATGCGGGCTGAGCGGGCCGAGGCTCACCAAGCCGCGCCGCCCGCTCACTTCTTGCCGAGCGCCGCGCTGAAGGCGGCGAGGTTGCTGCGCATCATCGCCGCGTAGGTGGCCGCCGGGCCATCGGGACCCGACAGGGCGTCGGAATAGACCTTTCCGCCCACCGTGGCACCGCTCTCCCGCGAAATCTGCTGCATCAGGCGCGGATCGGCCACGTTTTCCAAGAAGACCGCCGGGATCTTGTCGCGACGGATCTGCCGGATGATGCGGGCCACGTCCTTCGGGCTCGCCTCGCTGTCGGTGGAGACGCCCTGGGGGGCGATGAAGTCGAGGCCGTAGGCGGCGGTGAAATAGCCGAACGCATCATGCGTGGTGATGATCTTGCGGTGCTCGGGGGGAATTGCCGCGATGGTCGCGCGGATATCGGATTCCAGGCCCGCGAGGGTGGCGAGATAAGCCTTCGCGTTGGCCGCATAGTCGGCGGCATGATCGGGATCGATCTTCGAGAGCCCGTCGCTGATATTGGCGATGTAGATCCTCACATTGGCGATGCTCTGCCAGGCATGGGGATCGTCGTGATGGGCGTGTCCCGCATGCCCTCCGCCATGGTCGTCGTCACCTTCGATGGGCTTCACGCCCTTGGTGGCGACGATGACGGGGGCCTTCGTTCCGGACGCCTTGATCAGCCTGTCGAGCCAGCCCTCCAGACCGAGGCCGTTGACCACGACCAGATTGGCGGCAGTGAGTTTGCGCGCATCCCCGGGGGCCGGGTTGTAGCCATGAGCGTCGGCATCGGGGCCGACTAGCGTCGACACTTCGACCCGGTCGCCGCCCACCTGCTTCACGAGATCGCCGAGGATGGAGAACGTGGCCACTGCCTTCAGCGGTTCGGCGGCGTCCGCTTTTTCTCCGAACGGGGCGAGGGCCAGGATGAGAGCGGCACAGGCCGCTGCCGCCGATCTGACGATGTGGCGTCTCGATTGCATTCGTCCCGCTCCTTGACCACGCCAACGCCGGATACCGGTTCTGTGCCATCTCTCCCCTACCCCGATGGGCCGTCGCCCGGCATTGAGGGCGAGGCTCGCCGTGCGATGCGTCACACGATCGAAGGCGACGGGACGAGGTGGTCAGACGGTACCCGATCTCTGGCCGCCCTCTCTAGTGTAACAGTATCACATTGCCAAGGTGGAGAGCGTCGCTTGATCTTCCCCTCGTCGCCCGGCAAACCCCCGCCTGAATGTCGGGCGCCTGCCCGCGCGCCAGACAACGGATGACCATGGGCCGTAGGCCGCTTCTCAGGGGTGACACCCTACCCCTCATCGGACGGGTCTGGCGCGACTGGCTGCGGCCCCACCGGGTGACCCTCGCCGTCGTCCTGGTGCTGATCGCCATCATCGGGGTCGCGACGGGGCTGTATCCCGCCCTGATCAAGGGCGCGTTCGATGCGTTCGATCACAAGGACCCCTCCGCCCTCACCTATGGGCCGATCATCGTCATCGCCATCACCTCGATCCGGGGCTTTGCCCTGTTCGGCCAGACCGTGCTGACCAACCGGGTGGTGACCCGGGTCGAAGCCGACATGCAGGCGGCGCTCTATGGCCACCTCATCGACTCCGACCTCGCCCAGCTCGGCCGGGAAAGCCCCGCGGCCTTCACCCAGCGCTTCACCACGGACTTCACCTTCATCAAGGAGGCGCTGACCCGCATCTCCACCGTGCTCCTGCGCGATCTCGCCATGCTGATCGCCCTCGTCGTCGCGCTGCTGTGGATGGACCCGGTGCTCACCCTGGTGGCAGCGGTGGTCGTGCCCTTCGTCGCCGGCCCGATCGGCCGCATCGGAAGGAAGCTGCGCCAGGTCTCCACCACGACGCAGGAGCAGATGGGTCTCACGGCGAGTCTCATCACCGAGAGCCTGCAGGGCGCGCGCATCGCCAAGACCTACGCGCTGGAATCCTACCTGAAGGGCCGGGCTTCCGGCGCGTTCGACAATGTCCGCCGCCTCAAGATGAAGGCGGCCAATGCCCGTGGACGCCTCGATCCGCTGATGGAGATCGGCGGGGGGGTCGCGGTGGCGGCGGTGCTGGTTCTGGTGGGCCAGCGCGTCATGTCCGGCGACCGCACGGTGGGCGATTTCACCGGTTACGTCGCCGCCCTGCTCCTGGCGGCGCAGCCCGCCCGCGCGCTGGGCACCCTCAACGCCATTCTCCAGGAAGCCGGCGCGGCCTTGCAGCGCTACTTCGCCCTGATGGACGAGGCACCGCGCATCCGCGAAAAGCCCGATGCCGTGCCGCTGGTCGTCACGGGCGGAGAGATCCGGTTCGAAGGCGTCCGCTTCCGTTATCGCGAGGACGCGCCGGCCCTGGAGGGCATCGACCTCACCGTCCCCGCCGGCACCACCGTCGCCCTGGTCGGACGCTCGGGCTCCGGCAAGTCCTCCCTGCTCAACCTCGTTCCGCGGCTCTACGACGTGACCGGAGGCCGCGTGCTCATCGACGGCGCGGATCTGCGCGACGTGACGATCCCGTCCCTGCGCGCGGCCGTAGCGGTGGTCTCCCAGGACGTGGTGCTGTTCGACGACACGGTCGCCGCCAATATCGGGTTCGGCCGCCCCGGCGCGACCCGCGCCGAGATCGAGGCCGCCGCGGAGGCCGCCGCCGCGCACGGCTTCATCAGCCGGCTGAACGAGGGCTACGAGTTCCGCGTCGGCCCCTCCGGCGGGCGCCTGTCGGGAGGCGAGCGCCAGCGCATCTCCCTGGCCCGCGCCTTCCTGAAGGACGCGCCGATCCTGCTCCTCGACGAGGCCACGAGCGCCCTCGATTCCGAATCCGAGCGGCTGGTCCAGGGCGCGCTGCTGCGCCTAATGCAGGGGCGGACCACCCTCGTCATCGCGCACCGCCTCTCCACCGTGCGCGATGCCGGCTTGATCGTGGTCATGGAAGCCGGCCGCATCATCGAGACCGGAACGCACGACGCCCTCATGACCTCGCAGGGCGGCTATGCGCGCCTGCATCGCATGCAGCTCTCCGGCGATGCGGACGAACCGGCCTTCGCCCCCTGATCCGCATCCCGCGCGTTAGGGTCCGACAAAATCCTCGCACGCGAAACGGAGGCCGGCATGGCAGCACAGCCCTTCGGACGGACGAAGGACGGAAGCCCCGTCTCGCGATACCGGCTCGCCCGGTCCCGCCTACGTGTCGACATCCTCAATTACGGTGGCGTGGTCAGCCGGGTCGAGACGCCCGACCGCGAGGGCAATTGGGCGAACGTCGTCCTCGGCGCCGGTGACGTTGCGGGCTACGAGGCGAGCGACGCGCATTTCGGCGCCATCATCGGCCGCTACGCCAACCGCATCGCCGGGGGACGCTTCAGCCTCGACGGACGCGATCATCAACTGCCGCTCAATGCCGGTGGCAACACCATGCATGGCGGGGAGAACGGCTTCGACCGGCGTATCTGGCGGGTGATCCGGGCGGACAATACCTCCCTGGTCCTCGGCTACCGCTCGGTCGACGGCGAGGAGGGCTTTCCCGGCAATCTCAATGTCGAGGTCGCCTATACGCTCAGGGACGACGAGACCCTGCGGATCGACTACACCGCCCGGACCGACCGGCCGACCATCGTCAACCTCACCAACCACAGCTATTTCAACCTCTCCGGCGAGGGCTCTGGCGACGTGATGCAGCACCGGGTCGCCATCGCGGCGGACCATTACCTCCCCACCGATGCCGGGCAGATCCCCACGGGAGAGATCAGACCCGTGGCGGGCACGGCCTTCGATTTCCGCAAGCCCGAAGCCCTGGGCACCCGCATCCGCGACGCCGATCCGCAACTCGCTCTGGCGCATGGCTACGACCACACCTTCATCCTGCGCGACCCTGGCATCCTGCGCGACCCCGGCCGCTTGCGGCACGCGGCCTCCGCCCTCGATCCGTCGAGCGGGCGCCGGCTCGACGTCGCCACCACCCAGCCGGGCCTGCAACTCTACACCGCCAACATGCTCGACGGCACGGTGATCGGGTCCGGCGGGCGGCTGTACCGATCCGGCGATGCGGTCTGTTTCGAGGCGCAGGGGTTTCCCGATGCGCCGAACCGGGCGGACTTCCCCTCCACGGAGCTTCGGCCCGGCGAGCTTTTTGCGGCGACGACGACCTATCGGTTCAGCCTGGACTGAGCAGGTTCACTCGGAATTCTCAGCGGAGGCTCATGCCCGAGTCGATCGTCTGCCAAAGGCGATCATCCGAGCAGACCACCTCATCCTCAGGTGCCCTTCGCCTCGGCGAGGGGCTTTGAAGGAGCCCTCCTTCGAGGCCGCTCCGCGGCACCGCAGGATGAGGTAAGGCCTGGGAAAAGCGTCTCAAACGGCTTTTCCCGGGGGCCATCGTCCCTGCGGGCGAAGAACCGGCATGGGACTGCGTCGCGCGGCCCCTTTCGTGATGGAGCGAATTCTTGATCACCGCCCTCGTCTATACCGGCGCCGCGCTGGCCGAAATCGCCGGATGCTTCGCCTTCTGGGCCTGGCTGCGGCTCGGCCGCTCGGCCTGGTGGGCGCTGCCGGGCATAGTGTCCCTCGTCCTCTTCGCCGTTCTGCTCACCAGGGTGGAGAGCGACGCGGCGGGGCGGGCCTATGCGGCCTATGGCGGCGTCTACATCGCCGCCTCGATCCTCTGGCTCTGGCTCGCCGAGAGCCAGAGGCCGGACCGGTGGGATATGACCGGTGCCGCGATCTGCCTCGTCGGCACCGGGATCATCCTGTTCGCGCCGCGCGCCTGACGGGGCGCGTCACATCTCGTGCGGATCGGGCTCCACCAGGATCTCGCGTTTGCCCGCATGGTTGGCCGAGCCGACGATCCCCTCCACCTCCATCCGCTCCATGAGCGAGGCGGCGCGGTTATAGCCGATCTGCAGGCGGCGCTGGATGTAGCTGGTGGAGGCCTTCTTGTCCCGCATCACCACCTGTACCGCCTGGGCGTAGAGGTCGCCGCCGCTCTCGCCGAAGCTGCCCTGGTCGAAGACCGCACCGTCGACCTCGATCTCGTCGATCGAGCCCTTGGCCGATTTCCCGCCGCCCTTGGCCCCCTTGTCGTCGTCCTCGCCATCGTCGGCGGTGACGGCTTCGAGGTAGGACGGCCGGCCCTGGCGCTTGAGATGGGCGACCACGCTCTCGACTTCCGAATCCGAGCAGAACGGGCCATGGACGCGGGTGGTGCGTCCGCCGCCGGCCATGAACAGCATGTCGCCCTGGCCGAGCAGCTGCTCGGCGCCCATCTCGCCGAGAATCGTGCGGCTGTCGATCTTGGACGTGACCTGGAAGGAGATCCGGGTCGGGAAGTTCGCCTTGATCGTGCCGGTGATGACGTCCACCGACGGCCGCTGCGTCGCCATGATCAGGTGGATGCCCGCCGCGCGCGCCATCTGCGCGAGGCGCTGGATCGCGCCCTCGATGTCCTTGCCCGCCACCATCATCAGGTCGGCCATCTCGTCGACCACGATCACGATGTAGGGGAGCGGATTGAGATCCATCTCCTCGGTCTCGTAGACCGCCTCGCCCGTCTCGCGGTCGAACCCGGTCTGGACCGTGCGGGTCAGGATCTCACCCCGGCCGCGCGCCTCGGCGAGGCGCGCGTTGAACCCGTCGATGTTGCGTACGCCGACCTTCGACATCTTCTTGTAGCGCTCCTCCATCTCGCGCACGGCCCATTTGAGGGCGATGACCGCCTTCTTCGGGTCGGTGACGACGGGGGAGAGCAGGTGCGGGATGCCGTCATAGACGGAGAGTTCCAGCATCTTGGGGTCGACCATGATCAGGCGGCATTCTTCCGGCTTCATCCGGTAGAGCAGCGACAGGATCATCGTGTTGATCGCCACCGACTTGCCCGAGCCGGTGGTGCCGGCCACCAGCAGGTGGGGCATCTTGGCGAGATCGGCGATGATCGGCTCGCCGCCGATGTTCTTGCCGAGGCAGAGAGCGAGGCTCTGCTTCGTCTCGACGAAATCCGCCGAGGCGAGAAGCTCGCGCAGATACACGGTCTCGCGCTTGGCATTCGGCAATTCGATGCCGATGGCGTTGCGACCGGGGACCACGGCGACACGGGCCGAGACCGCCGACATCGAGCGAGCAATATCGTCGGAGAGGGAGATCACGCGGCTCGACTTGGTGCCGGGAGCCGGCTCCAGTTCGTAAAGGGTCACCACCGGGCCGGGGCGGACGGCGAGGATGTCGCCGCGCACGCCGAAATCACTAAGCGTCGCCTCGAGCAGGGTTGCATTCTGCTCAAGAGCTTCCGTCGAGACCTGGCTCGCCAGGGACAGGCCCGGCGCCTCGCCGAGCAGTTCGAGGGGGGGATGGGAATAGCTCTCTGCACCATAGGCCGGGGCGGGAGATGCGCGCCGGATCGGTGCCGGAGTGGGGGACGGTGCCACCGGGGCGACACGGGAGCGCGGGGCCGGCGCCGATGCGACCGGTTCTTCGGGAGCGTAGAATTCTTCGCCGCCATCGTCCGGCTCGTCGTCGTGCAGGATCGGCTCAGGGAGGGGACGGCGCGCGACCGGCCGCGGCTCTGCCATGGGCTGCGGCTCGAAGACCGGCTCGCGGCGAGTCGAGGCGGGATCCGCCCCACCCTGCCCCGGTGCAGCCTGACCGGCACCGCCCCTGGCCGGGCTTCCCGTATCCAGCGGCGCATGGGCCGACCATGGCGCATCGTCGCCGTCGGAGAAGGCACGGCGTGCGGCCAGGGCCGGCGAGGCACCGGCATAGGCGAGTTCGGTGGCCGCCGCCGCCCGGTCGGCACGCCATTCGGCGATGCGTCGCGCGATCGCGATCCGGCCGCCCATCAAGAGATGCGCCAGGGTGCCGAGGGAGACGATGCCGAGGCTCGGCTCGTCCTCTTCGTAACGGCCGTCATGCCTCGCGGAGGGTTGCGGTCGCTGGTTGGACGCGGAGGGAGCGGGCTGATCGTAGGATTCTTCCTCCGGCTCGGCTCCGGCGCGGCAGGCGCCGGTGAGGCAGAGGATCGCCACCGCCGCGAAGGCGAAGCCGACGAGGGGCGTGGCCGGGGACGCGATGGCGCCGATGAGGAGGCGCGCGGTGTGGATGAGGGCATCGCCGGCCACGCCCCCGAGCCCGGTGGGTAGGGGCCAGCGGGCGGTGGGCGGAAGCGCGCTCGCCACCGCGCTCGCGGCAAAGAATCCGATGATCCAGAGGGTGATCCGCAGGCCGCCCCGGGGCAGCTCCCGGGACCGCATGAGTTGGACGCCCCAGAAGGCGGGCGGCAGGGCGAAGGCCAGGGAGCCGAGGCCGAGGAGCTGCATCGCCAGGTCCGACACCACCGCGCCGCCGGTGCCGAGCACGTTGTGCGCGGCACGATCGGTGGCGTGGTTGATGCTCGGATCGTCGATGGACCAGGTCGCCAGGGCGACCGTGAGCGCGGTCGCGCCCGCGAACAGGATGAGACCGCCCATCTCCGTCATTCGCTTCGCCAGGAACGGTCTGAAGCTGTCGACGAAAGTGTCGTAGGGCGATGCGGAACGGCGGAGCGAGCGCATACGGGACCAGACGCAGGGAGAAACGATCCGCTAACGCTATGTCGACCGAGTTAACGGCTGTTTAAGGCTTAGAGATCGTTAGCGCGGCCCGCGCGAATGTCTGCTTTCTCGGTCATATGCATGCCCTGCTCGGGCAATTCTCATCCATACCGCCAACGAAGAAAGGCCCCGGATCGCTCCGGGGCCTTTCTTCGTCCGTCGCTGAGCTTCGCGCTTAGCGGAAGAGGTTCAGGAGGCCGCCCGGCTCGGCATAGATGCCCGGAGCCGCGGTGGAGGTCTGGAAGGTGATCGAGCCGATGACGGCATCGCTGCACCACTTCGAGGTTCCGCCGTTGTTGAAGCCGCGGTAGTCGCCGGTGAAGTTGAAGCAGTCGGTCTTGCTCAGGTCGGTGTTGTGGTAGCGCACATCGAGAACGATGTTCTTGTAGGTGTAGGACAGGCCGACGTTCCCGTAGAGGTAGCTCGGGAGGTTGAAGGCGGTCTGCCCGGTCGCCGAGGTCTTGGCCGCGGTCAGGAAGTAGTAGCCGAGCTCGGACGAGATCGAGAAGCCGCCGGAATAGGCCTCCGGCAGGAACGAGAACCAGTCGGCCGGCAGGGTGTAGGCGGCGGTACCCGAAGTGTAGGTGCCGTTGGCGTGCTGGCCGAGGAAATTCGGCGAGAAGAACACGTTGAGGCCGAGGGTCAGCGAATCCGTCGCGGTCCAGGTGCCCTTGGCGGCATATTCCATGAAGTCGGTGTTGGCGGTGGTCAGGAACGCACCGCCCGGTCCCAGCAGGCGCTTCTCGTTGGGGTAGAAGTAGTAGAGCACGCCGAGATCGAGGGCGAACTTGCCGTAGGTCGGACGGATACCGGCGGCGAGATCGAACTCCATGTCCGGCTGCGTGGGCAGGCGGGTCTGGTAGGTGGCGAGGCCGGTATAGGCGAAGCCGCCGAAATACTGAGCCTCGAAGAAGGACTGGTAGCTGCCCTGGCGGTTCGACTGCGACACACCGCGGAAGTTATAATCCGTCTGGTAGCGCGAGCCGAACGAGAAGCCGATCAGCGGTTCGGAGACCTTCGCCTCCACCGGCATGACCTTCGGGGCGGCAAGGTCGGCGGCGTTGACGGTGCCAACGCTCAGGAAAGCGGCGAGGGAGGCAGCAGTCCCCAGTGCGGTCAGCTTGAGTGTCATTTCATTTAAGCCCCAGTTAGTCTGTGATTTGCAGGTTGCCCAATTCGGCCGACCATCGCAAAACTAACTTTCATGCAATTGCCTAGCAAATAGGCAAATTCAATCCGTTCCAAGACTTGCCGTGGGGATGTTGTTTTTTGATCACATTCTTGCCGCACTCCGGCAAGGTGGAGCGATGTCGCAGGCGGACGGCCCGAGAAGCGCTCGTGCCACGATCCCCGCAGGCATGAAAAAGGCCCCGGTCGTCTGGCGACCGGGGCCTCGTGGTTCGATGGATTTCGCGGTTCGGCGAGATCAGTAGTTGTAGGCGCGCTCGCCGTGGTCGGCGATGTCGAGGCCTTCGCGCTCTTCGTCCTGGGTCACGCGCAGACCGATGGTCAGGTCGACGAGCTTGTACAGGATGGCGGAGCCGATGCCGGACCACAGGATGGTGAAGCCGACGGCCTTACCCTGGGCCAGGAGTTGCGCCGCCATGTCGTAGGCGCCGACAGCCAGTTCGCCGGGCTTGCTGGTGTAGTCGGGGATGCCGACGCCGCCGAGGTCCGGGCTCACCAGGATGCCGGTGGCCAGGGCGCCGAGGATGCCGCCGATGCAGTGGACGCCGAAGACGTCGAGGGAGTCGTCGTAGCCGAGGGCGTTCTTCACCGTGGAGCACATGATGAAGCAGGCGCCACCGGCGACGAGGCCGAGGACGATCGAGCCCATCGGACCGGCAAAGCCGGCGGCGGGCGTGACGGCGACGAGGCCGGCGATGGCCCCCGACAGCATGCCCAGGAGCGAGGGCTTGCCCTTGAGCATCCACTCCACGAACAGCCAGGAGACGGCGGCGGCGGCGGTGGCGACGAAGGTGTTGATCATGGCCAGACCCGCGGAGCCGTTGGCTTCGAGGTTCGAACCGGCGTTGAAGCCGAACCAGCCGACCCAGAGGAGCGAGGCGCCGATGGTGGTCATGGTTAGCGAGTGCGGGGCGAGCAGGTCACGGCCGTAGCCGATGCGCTTGCCGAGCATCAGGCAGCCGACGAAGCCGGCGATACCCGCATTGATGTGCACGACGGTGCCGCCGGCGAAGTCGAGGGCGCCCCACTTGAAGATCATGCCGGCATCGGCGTTGACCGCGTCGAGAGCGGCCTGCGCCGTCGCCTTGGAAGCGTCGTCGGTAGCAGCGGCCAGGGCCTTGGCGGCGTCGCCGACGAGGTCGGGACCACCCCAGTACCAGACCATGTGTGCCATCGGGAAGTAGATCAGCGTGACCCACAGCACCGAGAACACGAGCAGGGCGGAGAACTTCATGCGCTCGGCGAAGGCGCCGACGATGAGGCCGGGCGTGATCATCGCGAACGTCATCTGGAAGCAGATGTAGACGTATTCGGGAATGACGACACCGTTGGAGAAGGTCGCCACGGTGGTGGACGGGTCGACGCCCTTCAGGAAGACCTTGGAGAAGCCGCCGACGAAATCGTTGAGACCGCCGCCGTTGGTGAAGGCCATGCTGTAGCCGAAAGCGACCCACAGAAGGCAGACGATGGAGGCGATGGCGAAGACCTGCGTCAGCACCGAGAGCATGTTCTTGGTGCGCACGAGGCCACCGTAGAACAGCGCGAGGCCGGGCACGGTCATCAGGAGCACGAGGACGGCCGAGACCATCATCCAGGCGGTATCGCCCTTGTTGGGAACGGGCGCGGCGGCGGCCGGCGCCGCGACGACTTCTGGGGTCGGCGACTGTGCGAGGGATGGCTCGACGAACAGGAGGGCCAGCGCGGCGCCTCCCATCCCGAGCGCAAGGGCATTGCGAAGTTTCATGGAAACGGAACTCCCGGTCGCGGTGCGATGATGACGTGAAGGAAGGAGGAGGAAGCGGGCCGGAGCGTTGTCCGGCCGGGGCGGTGGCTCAGAGCGCGTCGACGTCGGTCTCGCCGGTGCGGATGCGGACGGCCTTCTCGAGGGGCACGACGAAGATCTTCCCGTCGCCGATCTGGCCGGTGCGGGCGGCGGCGGCGATGGCGTCGATGACGCTGCTGGTGAGATCGGACGCGACCGCGACCTCGATCTTCAGCTTCGGCAGGAAGCTCACGGCATATTCGGCGCCGCGGTAGATTTCGGTGTGGCCCTTCTGGCGGCCATAACCCTTGACCTCGGTCACCGTGAGGCCGTGGACGCCGATTCCGGTCAGCGCATCCCTGACCTCCTCGAGCTTGAACGGCTTGATGATAGCCATCACGATCTTCATGGGCGGCGCCCCCTTTTGTTCTGGATGCCCCCGGCCGCCGGCCCGATCTGCGTCGCGGCCTGGCAATCCGGCATTTCGCACCAGCCGGAATGGCCAAGCGATCGGCGCCCATCATTCAAGGACTATGCCAAAAGGAACTTTTCCCCCCTTTGCTGTTCTGCACACAAAATGATCGATCACTGACGCGTGATCGTGCGATTCTTTTGCTGTAATCGCCTAAATAATGACCATTCAGACGATATCGTGAGCAGATTGGCAGCCCGTAAAGCAAAGCTCGCGGCGTTTAGGAGCCGTCCCCGGTCGGCCGGATCAAGCCCTCCTGGGCGACCGACGCCACGAGCTCTCCTGCCCTCGTGAAGATCGATCCCCTGGCGAAACCGCGCGCGCCCGAGGCGGTGGGGCTCTCCTGAGCGTAAAGCAGCCATTCGTCGGCGCGGAAGGGACGGTGAAACCAGAGGGCGTGATCGAGGCTCGCGGATTGGATGGTCGCATCGAACACCGTCTGGCCGTGGGGGATCAGCGTCGCGTCCAGCAGCATCAGGTCGGAGGCATAGGCGAGGACGGCCCTGTGGATGGCCGGGTCGTCCGGCAGGCGCGCCCCGGCCCGGAGCCAGACATGGAAGCGGGGCTCGCGCGGTTCGCGCGACATGTACCGCTCCACCTCCACCGGCCTCAGCGCGATCGGGGTGGCACGCCCGAGATAGGCGCGCTTCGTCGCCGGGATCGACGGCCCTGCCTGCGCGGCCAAAGCGGGGGCGTCGAGCAGCGCCTCGGGCCCCGGCACGTCCGGCATCACGATCTGATGGACGAGCCCGTCCTCTTCGGTGTGGAACGAGGCCGACAGGGTGAAGATCGCGCGGCCGTGCTGATGGGCCACGACCCGCCGCGTGGCGAAGCTGCGCCCGTCGCGGATGCGTTCCACCGCGTAGTCGATCGGCGCGGCCGGGTCGCCGGCGAGGATGAAATAGGCATGGAGGGAATGCGGCGGCCGGCTTGCCTCCACCGTGCGCGATGCGGCGACGAGGGCTTGCCCCAGAACTTGGCCGCCAAACACCCGGAACCAGCCGGTCTCGATGCTCTGGCCTCGGAAGAGGTTCTCGTCGAGGCGTGCGAGGTCGAGGCAAGCGAGGAGTTCGTCGACGGATCCGGTCATGCGGGCCTTTCGCCGGGCTGAGGTCATCGATGCGGCCGTGCATCACGGCTCTGCCGGAGAGGGAATCGCCACAGCTCGCCCGGAATGCAAGGCTCACTCGTCCATTCCGACGACGCGGACCCTCCCATGACGCATCATGCTTCGTTCTCGCGCGTTGCCTCCGGCGCGGCGGGGTGCCACTCCCCATGTCTCTGATCGCAGGCCGTGGGAATGGGGACGAGGCAAAGGGCATGAGCGGAACGGGGATGGGCGGGACGGGGATGAGTGGATCGATGCAAGGCGGCGCGCCCCGCAAGGTGGCCATCGCCGGCGGCGGCATTCCCGGTCTCAGTCTGGCCCTGGCCCTGCGCCAGGCTCACGGCGATGCCCTGGACGTCACCGTCTTCGATCCGGGACTGGATCGTGCGGCGCTCCGGCATCGGGGGCGTGCCTTCGCCGTGGCGGCCGGCGGCCGGCGCATGCTGACGCGGTTGGGAATCTGGGCCGACATCGCCCATGCGGCCGAACCGATTCTCGACATGGCGATCAGCGACAGCCGGCTGACCGATCCGGTGAGACCGGTCTTCCTGACCTTCGGCCGGGACGGCACGGGCGAAGCGCCACTCGCAGGGGAGCCCTTCGCCCATATGGTCGAGGCCGAATTCCTCGCCGATGCCCTGCTGGCGGCATCGAGAGCTGTTGGCGTCGGCTTCGAGCCGGTCGGCATCCGCCACGCGCAGGCGGACGGCCGGAGCATCGCCCTCGCGTTGTCCGACGGGCGCGAGGCGGGCGCGACCTTGCTGGTCGCCGCGGACGGAGCGCGCTCGAGGCTGCGCGAAGCGGCCGGCATCGGTTGGGTCGGCCGGTCCTATCCGCAGAGGGGCATCGTCGCCACGATCGGGCATGAACGCCCCCATGGCGGCCGGGCCTTCGAGCATTTCCTGCCGAGCGGTCCCTTCGCCATCCTGCCCCTGGTCGATGGCGGTGCGCTCGGCCACCGCTCCTCCATCGTCTGGACGGAGCGGGCAGCGGATGTGGACGCGCTGATCGGCGGAAGCCCGGAGGACACCCTCGCGGAGATCGAACGCCGCTTCGGGCTCAATCTCGGCTGTCTCGTCATCGAGGATGGGCCGAGCGCCCATCCGCTGTCCCTCGGCATGGCGCGAAGCTTTCGGGGCGAGCGGCTCGCCCTGCTCGGCGATGCCGCCCACGTCATCCACCCGATCGCCGGCCAGGGGCTGAATCTTGGCCTCGCCGACGCCGCGTCCCTGGCGGAGGAGATCACGGAAGCCCTGCGCCTCGGCCTCGATCCGGGAGCGAAGGATGTGCTGCAGCGCTATGAGCGAAGCCGGCGCTTTGCCACCTTCGCCATGGCGGCCGCCACGGACGGGCTGAACCGCCTGTTCTCCAACGACTTCCTGCCGGTTCGCCTCATGCGCGATCTCGGGCTCGGCCTCGTCGACCGGATGCCGGGCTTGAAGTCGGTGTTCATCGGCGAGGCGTCGGCTTCGCGGGCGGCCTCGCCCCGGCTGATGCGGGGCGAGGCGTTGTGAGACGGTCTCACCGCCTGTTTGTGTCGTCGTTCCAAGGCATTGCCTCATCCTGAGGCGCCGCGTAGCGGCCTCGAAGGAGGCTTCCAGGGATCGCGTGACGACTGGAAGCTCCTTCGAGGCCCTTTGCTCGAGCAAAGGGCACCTCAGGATGAGGTCGTCGGCTTGGATGATCGACTTTTGCAGATAATCCGCTTCGGCATCAGCACCGCTGAGAGATCCGATCGAAAAGGCTCTCAGGCCTTCTCGGTCTTGGCGCGCTCGATACCCTCGAGGATGAGGCGATGGGCTTCGGCCTTGTCGCCCCAGCGCTTGATCTTCACCCACTTGCCGGGCTCCAGATCCTTGTAGTGCTCGAAGAAGTGCTGGATCTGCTGGATCGTGATCTCCGGCAGGTCGGTGTAGTTCTCGATCCGGTTGTAGCGCATCGTCAGGTGGCGGGACGGCACGGCGATGATCTTCTCGTCCTCACCGGCATTGTCCTCCATCACGAGGACGCCCACCGGGCGGACGCTGATGACCGCGCCGGGCGCGATGGCGCGCGTATTGGCCACGAGTACGTCGCAGGGATCGCCGTCGCCCGAGAGGGTGTGCGGGATGAAGCCGTAATTCCCCGGGTAATGCATCGCGGTATAGAGAAACCGGTCGACCACAAGCGCACCCGATTCCTTGTCCATCTCGTACTTGATCGGATCGCCGCCGATCGGCACTTCGATGATGACGTTAACGTCGTCCGGCGGGTTCTTTCCGATCGAGATGGAGTCGATGATCATGGGGTCCTCGCTCGAGCCTGCAGCAATTCAAGGCGCTGTTTCGGCGTCTCTTAAATCCCTTCCGCGATAAAGGAAATCGACCTTGGCCCGATGCGCGGGGCTTTTGCGGCTTATCGTAACCGCCGCGCGCCCTTTCGGCCCCGCATGCCCCACCCATACGGTCGGGGGCGACGGCATTCACGAAGTTCGCGGGAAGCCCTGCCCTCCTCCCCCATGCGGGGAGGCTGCAGAGCCACACCCACGCGTAACCTCTCCCCACAAGGGGGCTACGATGTTCTCTCACCTCGCGGGCGGCTCGGGTCCCCTCTCCTAGAAGGAGAGGGACAGGGTGAGGTGTGCGACCTCTCCGGAGATGGACCACACCTCACCCCAGCCCTCTCCTTCCAGGAGAGGGAGCTCGTTGCGCTTCATGTCGAACGCTCTGGCGTAGGGGCACAGCCGTGCAGCAGATGTGCGAATCCGATATACAAGGGGGAAAGGGACGCGCTCTGCTCCGCGAGACCAGATGGGTGAATCCGAAAACCATCCAGGTGAAAGAGCTGGGGTGTGCCTCGCGTTCCCCCGTGGATGACTTCGATCATACTCGTCCCAATCGTGGCTGTACCCGTCAAGGCTATATGATCCGCCAGCGATCGGGGGCCGAGCCCACGGATCAGGATTACTTCCGATCCGATCCGAACCAGCGCCGCCAGACCCCCTCGATCCAGCGGGCCGAGCGTTCGAGCGGGACCTTGAGTGCGGGAATATCCTGGCTGAGGAGGGCGAGGCCCACGGGCAGCATCCAGAGCCCGAGCACCGGCAGGATCGAGAAGATGCCACCGAGGATGAACAGGATCGCCGCACCGATTCTCACCCAGCGGCGAGACGGCTCGCGCAGCCATTCGATGGCACGCCGCAACCGATCGGGCAGTTTCTCGGTGAGGCGGGTGACGCGGTCGTCCCAATCCTGCGCCGTGCAATCCCGGCGTGGCAGATTCTGCTGGCTGGCGGTCATCGTGGTCCTTGATCCGGCGCGGGGGCGTCGCGACGCGTTCCCGGCCGATGGGAACGGCTTCGTCCGGGCACAGGATCAACGTGCCGCCCCGCCTTCAGGGTTCCCCGAAGACGGGATCGGGTCTCAGTCGAAGCGGTAGGCCACTTTGGAGAGAACGGCGCCGGCCATGCGGTCGACGGCCTCGGCCACCTTCATGCCCCCGAGACCCGCATAGAAGCCGCAGGCACGCTCGTTGCCCGCCAGGGTCCAGACCCCGATCCGCGTCAGCCCATGGTCGGCGAGGTCGTTGCGGATAGCGCGGAACAGGCGCCGGCCGAGGCCCAGACCCTGATAGGCCGGCAGGATGTAGAGTTCGTCCACCTCCCCCGAGGCCTTGAGGGCGCCGCCCCGCGCCTGCCCGTAGATCGCGTATCCGACGACCTCGTCGCCGATCTCGACCACCACCAAGGGCCGATTCCGCTGGGCCGCGCCGAGCCACCATTGGGAGGGGCGCTGGGAGATCATCCGCTCCAGGGACACGCCGGGGATGATGCCGCGATAGGCCTCCCGCCAGGTTTCGTCGAAGACGTCGCTCAACCGATCGGCGTCTCCCGGACGGGCGCGGCGGATGCTGGTGGTGCTCGTCTTCATGACTGTCCCTACGCTTGGTGGAAACGGGAACGATCGCGCATCGAAATCCACGATACGGGCATGATGAAGGCAAGCCGGATGCCGAGTTCCGAAAAGCGCGCTACTTGAGGCTCGGATGGCGCGATTCGACGACATCCGTTTGCCGGACGCTGCCCCGGCTGTTAGAGCCGCCAGACGTTCCTCTCGACAGGTGCCCGCCGCCACCCGTGTTCAACAGATTCATCAAGCCCGAGATCCGCTATGCCCGGCGCATGGCGCGGATCGCCCGCTTCGAGCAGCCGATCGCCGGCCGGGGGGCGCGCATGCGGGCCTGGGCCAACATGCTGCTCGTGGATCACGGCGTCTTCCGGCTGGCCTATCTCAACCGCCACAAGATCGGCACCGGGAAGGTCTGGCGCTCGGCCCAGCCGACGCCGCACCAGCTCGCCTGGTTCCGGCGGCAGGGCGTGCGGACGGTGATCTCCCTGCGCGGCGGCCGCGAGCACGGCTCCTGGCCGCTCCAGCGCGAGGCCTGCGCGCAGCAGGGGCTGGACCTCGTCGAGTTCGTCCTGCGCTCGCGCGAGGCACCGTCGAAGGAGACAATCCTCGGCGCGAAAGCCTTTTTCGACGGGGTCCAGTATCCCGCCGTGATGCATTGCAAGTCCGGGGCGGACCGGGCCGGTCTCGGCGCCGCCCTGTTCCTCATCCTGCACGAAGGCGTGCCGGTCTCGGAGGCGATGGGGCAGCTCTCGGCCCGGTACGGCCATTTCCGCTTCGCCAAGACCGGGATCCTCGACGCGTTCTTCGACCTCTACCTGCGCGAGGGCGAAGCGAAGGGACTGGATTTCCTGACCTGGGTCGAGACCGTCTACGACCCCGAGGCCCTGAAGCGCGAGTTCCGGCCGGGCTTCTGGTCCGACCTCGTGGTCGACCGGGTGATCAAGCGGGAATAGTGCGCGTTCCGCGCGCTACTCCGCCGCCAGGCGCGTGGTCTCGCGGAACGGATGGGCCGGGTAGGTCCCAATGATGCGCAATTCCCGCGAGAAATAGGCGAGTTCGTCGAGCGCGCGGGCGAGGCCCGGATCTTCCGGATGGCCGTCCACCTCGGCATAGAACTGCGTTGCCGAGAACTGGCCCTCGACCATGTAGCTCTCGAGCTTCGACATGTTGACGCCGTTGGTGGCAAATCCCCCGAGCGCCTTGTAGAGCGCCGCCGGAATGTTGCGGACGCGGAAGATGAAGCTCGTCACCGTCGGCCCCGATGCGGCCGGCACCTCCACCGCCTCGGGCGAGAACACCACGAAGCGTGTGGTGTTGTGGCTCTCGTCCTCCACGTCGCGGGCGAGGATGTCGAGCCCGTAGACGCCGGCCGCCATGGCCGGGGCCAGCGCGCCGCGGCTCGGATCGCCGGCTTCGGCGACCTCCCGCGCCGCGCCCGCCGTGTCGCCGGCGACGATGGCCTTCAGTCCGAGCCGCCGGATGATCTTGCGGCACTGTCCCAGGGCATGGACGTGGCTGTGCACCGTCCGGATCGCCTCGATTGGCGTTCCGGGAAGCGCCATCAGCTGAAAATGGATCGGCAGGAAGTGCTCGGCCACGATGTGCAGGTTCGAGCTCGGGATCAGGTGGTGGATGTCGGCGACACGACCGGCGATGGAATTCTCGATGGGGATCATCGCCAGGGCGGCGCGGCCGTCATTCACCGCCGCGAAGGCCTCCTCGAACGAGGCGCAGGGCAGCGGCGTCCAGTCGGGATAGGCCTGGGCGCAGATGATATGCGAATTCGCGCCCGGCTCGCCCTGGTAGGAGATCGTGGTGCGGGATTCGGTCGTATCGGACATGGAGGTGATGACTCGGTTCGTCAGTTGAGGCGCCGGGCCAGGAGCACCGCCCGCGCCCGTTCGAGATCGGCGGGGGTGTCGACGCCCAGCGGCAGGTCGTCGACGATGGTGGCGTCGATGCGCATGCCCGCCTCCAGCGCCCGCAACTGCTCCAGTTTCTCGCGGGTCTCGAGTTCGCCGGGGGGTATGGCCATGAAGCGCGTGAGCGCCCGGCGGCGATAGGCGTAGAGGCCGATATGGTGGAACAGCGGCCCCTCCCCCCAGGGCGCCTGCGCCCTCGTGAAATAGAGCGCGCGCAGCCGGTTCGGCCCCACATGGTGGCCGACGAGCTTCACCACGTTGGGATCGTGCCGCTCCTCGTCGCGGGTGATGATCGCGCAAAGGGTGGCGATGTCCACGGCGCGGTCCGCCAGCGGTAGGATCGCCGCGCCGATGACCGCCGGGTCGATCGTCGGCAGGTCGCCCTGCACGTTGACCACCACGTCGTGGTGTCCCTGCGGATCGATGATGTCGAGGGCCTCGGCGAGCCGGTCCGAGCCGGAGGGATGATCGGCCCGGGTGAGGGTCGCGAGGCCGCCGACCCGCTCGATCGCCTCGACGATCTCGACGGCATCCGTGGCCACCACCACCGGCCCGATCCCGGCCTCCACGGCGCGGCGCCAGACATGGACGATCATCGGCTCACCGGCGATATCGGCCATCGGCTTGTTCGGCAGCCGGGTGGCGGCCATGCGGGCGGGAATGAGAACGAGGGGATCCGACATCGACCGGCGTATCTCTGCAGCGAGCCGGGGGAGTAGCAGGGGCGGTGCGCATTGTCATCGGCGCGTTGTCATCGGCGCGTTGTCATCGGCGCGTTGTCATCGGCGCGTTGTCATCGGCGCGCGGTCACGACGCCCCCGGAATGACATCCGGCGCTCTGCGACTACACGGCCGTGCTCTGCGCCATTGTCAAGGTCGGCCCTTAACCGCTATTCACCCTCGAACATTTCCAGAGTCCGGGGCATCCGCTCACCGGGCCACGCCTGCCGCCGCAACCGGCGGACGCCCCCGGAGTTGTCGAGAATGGACTCTTTCGAGCTGAACAAGGTCGCGGGCGCCGTACTCGGCACTCTCCTTCTCGCCATGGGCTCCGGTTTCGTCGCCGAATTGATCTACACCGCCAAGCCTGCGGGGAGCGCCGGCTACGCTCTGCCCGAGCCTCAGCCCGAGGCGGCCGGTGGCGGTGCCGCCGCGGCCGCAGTCAAGGCCGAGCCCCTTCCGGTCCGCCTCGCCAGCGCCAGCGTCGAGAAGGGCACCGGCGCCGCCAAGAAATGCGCGGCCTGCCACAGCTTCGAGAAGGGCGGCCCGAACAAGGTCGGTCCGCATCTCTGGGGCGTGGTCGACCGCCAGCGCGCCCATGAAGGTGGCTTCGAGTATTCCGCCGCGCTGAAGGAGAAGGGCGGCACCTGGACCTATGACGAGCTCGACCACTTCCTCGCCAACCCGAAGACCTACGTTCCGGGCACCAAGATGGCCTTTGCCGGCATTCAGGCCCCGCAGGAGCGTGCCGACGTGATCGCCTATCTGCGCTCGCTCGCCGACACCCCGGCGCCCCTCCCCGCCGTGGAGAAGGCCGCCGCCGAGGACAAGCCGGCGGATCCGAAGGCGCCGGAGGAGAAGCCGGCTCAGTAAGCGTCATTCTTCGGCGACACTCTCTTCATCGGCACGACGAAAAGGCGCGGCATGTCCGCGCCTTTCCTGTTCCGAACGACCCGTCGATCGGCCCATTCTCCTGTTGCAGTGCGGTAGCATCCCGCGAATCACGTCGCCGAATTGGTTCGGAAATCGAACGGATCGCGCCATCGTGAAGGCGTCGCGTAGGGCGGGAATCGCCCGGAAACGTCGCCGATCGAGGATTCTGAGCCGAAATTCCATCAAAATACTGCATCGGACTACCCAGCCGCGTAGGCGGCTGCAGGTCTGCGCGCTACAATTTAGAATTATATCAGTTATTGCGTTGCACAATAGAACTGGTGCAGGAAGGTCCGGCAAAACGAAGCAAGCGAGAGCGAGACGGATGTCGAACGGTGTCGAGGGACAGTCTGCCATGGGTGAGAGCGCATCGATCCACCGCCGGAAACTGTTGGCCTACTTCTCCTCCAGCCCCCTCTTCGCGCCGAGCGCCGCCCGCGCCCTGGCGGGAATCGCCGCCCTTGGAACGACGGAAGCGGTGGCTCAGAGCTACGATGTGCTGCGCGCCGCGCCCGTGATGAACGGCGACCTCATCGCCAATCCGGCGCAGGCCCTCAACGTGTTCGATTTCGAGCCCGTGGCGAAGAAGGAATTGCCCCCGGCGCATTACGGCTACCTCGCCAGCGGCGTCGATGCCGACAAGACGCTGAAGGCCAACCGCGACGATTTCGACAAGATCCATATCCGCGTCCGCCGCCTGATCGACGTGCGCAAGATCGACACGACCGTGAAGATCTTCGGAGAGACCTGGGCGAGCCCGATCGCGCTGGCGCCCGTCAGCAGCGTGGGTGCCTTCCACCCCGAGGCCGAGGCGGCCGCCGCCCGCGCCTGCAAGGTGAAGGGTCACCAGATGATCCTGTCGACGGTGGGCAGCACCTCGATCGAGGACGTCATCAAGGAGCGCGGTGCCCCCGTCTGGTACATGCTCTACCCCACCGACGATTGGTCCGTGACCGAGAAGCTGGTGAAGCGCGCCGAGGCGGCCGGCGCCCCGGCCATCGTGCTCACCGTCGACCGCCAGGGCGGCCGCAACACCGAGACGCTGTTCCGCGAGCGCCGCGCCGACACCCGTACCTGCACCGATTGCCACACGCCGGGCTTCAAGAACGAAGTCAGCCGCAAGCCGATGTTCGACGAGATCGACGTGTCGAAGGTGACCAACCTCTACGGCACCGGCATGACCTGGGACTACGTGAAGCGTCTGCGCGGCATCGTGAAGGGCAAGCTCGTCCTCAAGGGCATCGTGACCCAGGAGGATGCCAAGATCGCCCTGACCCACGGCGTCGACGCGATCATCGTCTCCAACCACGGCGGCCGCGCCGAGGAGAGCCTGCAATCGACCATCGGCGCCCTGCCGGAAGTGGTCGCCGCCGTGAACGGCAAGGTGCCGGTCCTCATCGATGGCGGCTTCCGTCGCGGCACCGACGTGCTGAAGGCCCTGGCGCTCGGCGCCACCGCCGTCTGCGTCGGCCGCCCCTATGTCTGGGGCCTCGCCGCCTTCGGCCAGCCCGGCGTCGAGATGGTGCTCACCCTGATGCAGCGCGAGTTCGAAACGATCATGCGCCAGGTCGGCGCCACCAAGCTCTCCGAGATCACGCCGAAGAGCGTTCAGATCGTCTGACGCCCCTCGCATCGCCGTTCCTCCGGCGCGTTGGACCGACGCGCCGGAGACGTGCCCGCTTGGCGTGGCCTGTCCCGACGTCCTAGAAGGACATCCCGCCCGCGCCCTCGACGGCTCGGGCAACGGAATTCGGGAGACAGCCGCCTCGTGATGCGAACAGCCCTGATCGGACGCCTTCTCGCCGCCTCCCTCGCGGTCGTCGCCTTCGTCGGCGGTGCCAGGGCCGCCCCCGACGGCGGCCAATGGGCCCACGCCTTCACGCTGATGGGCGAGCCGAAATACCCGGCCGGGTTCAAGCAGTTCGACTATGCCGACCCGAAAGCCCCGAAGGGCGGGCTCGTGCGCCTCGGCGCCCAGGGCGGCTTCGACAATTTCAACCTCGTCGTGGCCGGCCTGAAGGGCGATCTCGAAGGCGGGGTCGCGCAGATCTACGATACGCTGATGACGGAGTCGCTCGACGAGCCGTTCACCTCCTACGGGCTCCTCGCCGAGGGGGTCCGCATCGCCGACGACCTCTCCTCCGTCAGCTACCGCCTGCGCGAGAACGCCCGCTGGCACGACGGGAAGCCGATCACCCCCGAGGACGTGGTCTGGTCCTACGAGACGTTGAAGGCCAACAGCCCGTTCTACGCGGCCTATTACCAGACCGTGGCGAAGGGCGAGGTCACCGGCCCGCGCGAGGTCACCTTCACCTTCACCGAGAAGGGCAACCGCGAATTACCGCAGGTGCTCGGCCAGCTCCGCGTGCTGCCCAAGCACTGGTGGACGGGCAAGGACGCGGAGGGGCGGCAGCGCGACGCCACCCAGACCACCCTCGAGATCCCCCTCGGCTCCGGCCCCTACCGCATCGCCAAGTTCGAGGCCGGCCGCAGCGTCACCTACGAGCGTGTGCCCGATTATTGGGGCGCCGACCTGCCGGTGAATGTCGGCCGCAACAATTTCGGCACGATGCGCAACGAGTATTTTCGCGACGCCACCGTGCTGATCGAGGCGCTGAAGGGCGACCTGTTCGACTTCCGCGCCGAGAACGTCGCCCGCAACTGGGCGACTGCCTATGACGAATTCCCCGCCGTGAAGGAGGGCCGCCTGATCAAGGAGGAATTCCCCGACCGCGGCAACGGCATCATGCAGGCCTTCGTCTTCAACACCCGCAAGGCCAAGTTCGCGGACGAGCGGGTGCGGCGCGCCTTCAACCTCGCCATGAATTTCGAGGAGATGAACCGGGCGCTGTTCTTCGGCCTCTACAAGCGCATCGATTCCTATTATTTTGGCTCGGAACTCGCCTCCTCCGGCCTGCCGCAGGGCGCCGAACTGGCGATCCTCGACGGCGTGAAGGACAAGGTCCCGCCCTCCGTCTTCACGACGCCCTATACCAACCCGGTGAACGGCACGCCCGATGCCGTGCGCGGCAACCTGCGCGAGGCGGTGCGTCTCCTCAAGGAGGCCGGCTACGAGTTGCGCGACGGGCGCATGACCAACGTGAAGACGGCTGAGCCGCTCACGGTCGAGTTCCTGGAGTTCCAGAGCGTGTTCGAGCGGGTGGTCCTGCCCTTCTCGGCTCAGCTGAAGCTCATCGGGATCCAGACCTCGCTGCGCGTCATCGACCAGGCGCAGTACCAGAACCGGCTGCGCGCCTTCGACTTCGACGTGACCACGAGTTCCTGGGGCCAGTCGCTCTCGCCCGGCAACGAGCAGCGCGAATATTGGGGCTCGGCCGCCGCCGACAAGCAGGGCTCGCGCAACCTGATCGGGATCAAGGACCCGGCCATCGACACGCTGATCGAGGCGGTGATCTTCGCCAAGGACCGGCCGGGCGTGCTCGCCGCCACCCATGCCCTCGACCGGGTGCTCCTCGCCCACAACTTCGTCGTGCCGCAATGGGCCTCGAACGTGTCGCGGACCCTGCGCTGGAACCGGTTCGGGCACCCGGCCACCCTCCCGCTCTACGGCTCCTCCGGCTTCCCGACCACGTGGTGGTACGACGAGGCACTGGCCGCCAAGACCGGGGCGCCCCGGTGAGGGTCGCGCCGAGCCGCCGGGACTTCGTCGCCGGGGCCGGCGCCCTCGGCATTGCCACCGCCCTGACGAAGCCGGCGGGGGCCGCCCCCACCGGGGCGAGCCATGGCATGTCGAGTTTCGGCGAGTTGAACTACCCGGCCGACTTCCCGCATTTCGCTTACGTCAACCCGGCGGCCCCGCGCGGCGGTCGGTTCTCGGCGCAACTGTCCTCCACCCTCGGCAATCAGGCCGGCGACACGTTCAACACCCTCAACGTCTACGTCCTGCGCGGCGACGGCGCCGCCGGCATGAACCTGACTTTCGATTCGCTGATGGTGCGGGCGCTGGACGAGCCGGACGCGCTCTACGGCCTCGTCGCCCGCGGCGTCGAGGCGAGCGAGGACGGCCTTACCTACCGCTTCGCCCTGCGCCCGCAGGCGCGGTTCCACGATGGTTCACGTCTGACTGCAGCAGATGTCGCCTTCTCGCTGAACCTGCTGAAGCAGAAGGGGCATCCCGAGATCTCGCAGGTGATCCGCGACATGGCTGACGCCATGCCGGAGGGCGACGAAGCAGTGGTCGTGCGATTCGAGAAGGGCCGCAGTCGTGACCTGCCGCTCTTCGTCGCCACCCTGCCGATCTTTTCGAAGGCCTATTACGCCGGCCGCGACTTCGAGGCCTCCACCCTGGAGCCGCCGATGGGGTCCGGCCCCTACAAGGTCGGGCGCCTGGAGGCAGGCCGCTTCATCGAACTGGAGCGGGTGACCGATTACTGGGCCGCCGACCTGCCGGTGATGGTTGGTCACAACAATTTCGACCAGATCCGCTACGAGTATTTTCGCGATCGCCAGGTGGCGTTCGAGGCGTTTAAGAGCGGTATCTTCACCTTCCGCGAGGAGTTCACCGCCCGCGTCTGGGCGACCGGCTACGATTTCCCCGCCTTTCGCGAGGGACGTGTCCGCAAAGAGGTCGTGCCCGATGCGCGCCCCTCCGGCACGCAGGGCTGGTGGATCAACACCCGCCGCGAAGCCTTCAAGGATCGCCGGGTGCGCGAGGCGATCGGCCTGTGCTTCGACTTCCCCTGGGCCAACAAGAACCTGATGTTCGGCGCCTATCTCCGCACCGCCTCGTTCTTCGAGAATTCCGACCTCAAGGCCACCGGCAAGCCCTCGCGCGAGGAACTCGCGCTCCTCGACCCGATGCGCGCCGACCTGCCCGACGAGGTCTTCGGGGAGGCCTGGCAGCCGGATCAATCGGACGGGTCGGGCCAGGACCGGGCGCTCCTCAGCCGCGCCGTGGCGCTCCTGCGCGAGGCGGGCTGCACCCGCGACGGCGCCACCATCAGACTGCCGAACGGTAAGCCCTTGGAGATCGAATTCCTCGACGCCGACCCGGCCCTCGAACCGCATACCCAATCCTTCATCCGCAATCTCGGCCTGATCGGGATCAAGGCCACGATCCGGCGGGTGGATACCTCCCAGTACCAGGCGCGGCTGAAGGATTTCGACTTCGACATCACCTCGCGCCGCTACAGCAACGGCCCGACGCCGGGCCCCGAATTGCGGCAGGTCTACGGCTCGGCCAGTGCGGCGACGCCGGGTTCGGACAACCTCGCCGGGGTATCGAGCCCCTCCGTGGATAGTCTGATTGGCCGGGTGCTCGATGCCGCGACGCGGACCGATCTCACGGTCGCCGCCCGCGCCCTCGACCGGGTGCTGCGCGCGGGCCGCTACTGGATCCCGATGTGGTACAAGGCGGATCACCGGCTCGCCCTGTGGGACGTCTACGGCCACCCGTCGCCTGGGCCGGCCTACGATCTCGGCGCGCCGGCGATCTGGTGGCACGAGGCCGACAAGGCCCGACGCATCGGCAGGAATTGAGGACCACACGTGCTCGCCTACATCCTGCGCCGCATCGCCCTTATGGTCCCGACGATCTTCGGGATCATGCTCATCACCTTCGTCATCGTCCAGTTCGCCCCCGGCGGCCCGGTGGAGCGCGTGCTGGCGCAGCTGCAGGGCCAGAACGAGGGCAGCCTGTCCCGCGTCACCGGCGGGGCCGGCGATCTCGGCGGCGGCGGGCGCTCGGCCGGCGGCGGCTCGGAGGCGAGCTCGCGCTATCGCGGCGCGCAGGGGCTCGACCCGGCCTTCATCAAGAAACTCGAACAGCAATTCGGCTTCGACAAGCCGGCGCCCGAGCGCTTCGCCAAGATGCTGTGGGACTACGCCACCTTCGATTTCGGCAAGAGCTATTTTCGCGATGTCTCGGTGCTGCAGCTGATCCGCGAGCGCCTGCCGGTCTCGATCTCCCTCGGCCTGTGGATGACGCTCCTGTCCTACGCGATCTCGATCCCGCTCGGCATCCGCAAGGCGGTGAAGGACGGCTCGCGCTTCGACCTGTGGACCTCCAGCATCGTGATCGTCGGCTACGCCATCCCGAGCTTCCTGTTCGGCATCGCCCTCATCATCCTGTTCGCCGGCGGCTCGTTCCTGCAGGTCTTCCCGATCCGCGGTCTCACCAGCGAGGGCTGGGAGAGCTTCACCCTCTGGGGCAAGATCGTCGATTACGCCTGGCACATGACGCTGCCGCTCACCGCCCTGGTGCTCGGCGCCTTCGCCACCTCGACCCTGCTCACCAAGAACTCGTTCCTCGACGAGATCCGCAAGCAATACGTGATGACGGCGCGGATGAAGGGCCTCACCGAGCGGCGCGTTCTCTATGGCCACGTCTTTCGCAACGCCATGCTGATCGTGGTGGCGGGCTTTCCCGGCGCCTTCATCTCGGCCTTCTTCGCCGGTTCCCTGCTGATCGAAACGATCTTCTCCCTCGACGGGCTGGGGCTCCTGTCCTTCACCGCCATCGTCGGGCGCGACTACCCGATCGTCTTTGCCACGCTCTACATCTTCTCGCTGATGGGGCTGGCGGTGAACCTGCTCTCCGACCTGATCTACACCTGGATCGACCCGCGCATCGATTTCTCGGCGCGGGCGACATGACCAGCCTGCCCTTGGTCATCCGGCCCGAGCGGCCGGGCGATGCCGAGGCCATCGACCGCCTGCATGCCCGCGCCTTCGGGCCGGGACGCTTCGCCCGCACTGCCTATCGCCTGCGCGAAGGCACCGTGCCGATGGCGGATCTCTGCTTTACCGCGTTGGTCGGCACCTACCTCGTCGGCTCGGTCCGCGTCGGCCCGGCGGAAGCCGGCGGGCCGCTCCTGGTGCTCGGACCGCTCACGGTCGATCCGAGCTTCGAGAAGCGCGGCATCGGCGGATCGCTGATGCGGGCGAGCCTCGACGCCGCGCGGGCCGGCGGACACGGGGTCGTGGTCCTGGTGGGCGACGCGCCCTATTACCGCCGCTTCGGCTTCACGCCCGTGCCGCCCGGCCGCCTCTTGCCCCCGGGACCGGTCGACCCCGCGCGCTTCCTCTGGCTCGAACTCAGACCGGGCGCCCTCGACACCGTGTCGGGGAACGTGAGCGCCGTCCGTCCGCGTTGACCCGTTGGGCATCGAGCGCCTCAGCGGGAGCGACGAATGACGGGATCGAACCACTCCATCACACACCGGACGATCGGGGTGAACGGCGTCAGCCTGCATGTGGCCTCCGCCGGCAAGGGACCGCCCCTGGTCCTGCTCCATGGCTGGCCGGAATTCTGGCTCACCTGGGAGCCGGTGATGCAGCGCCTCGCCGACCGGTTCGAGCTGATCGTTCCCGATCTGAGAGGCTTCGGCGACAGCGAGAAGCCGGATGCCGAACCCTCGGACAAGGCCGGGGCGGAGGTCCACGCGGCGGATGTGGCCGGGCTTCTCGACGCTCTGGGGATCGAGCGCGCCGGGTTCGTCGGCCACGATGTCGGCGCCTATGTCGGGCAGGCGCTGGGGCGCCGTGTGCCGGAGCGCCTCACGGGCTTGTTCTTCTTCAATTGCCCCTATCCCGGCATCGGCCCGCGCCTCGCGGCCCCGGAGATGCTCGCCGAGATCTGGTACCAGTCCTTCCACGTCAACCCGTTCGCCGCCGCCACGATCGGCACGTCGCGCGAGGCCTGCCGGCTCTATATCGGCCACTTCCTGCGCCACTGGGCCGGCGGAAACCCGGCCGCGTTCGATGACGTGCTGGAGGCGTTCGTCGATAACTTCATGGCCCCCGGCAACCTGCAGGGCGGCTTCAACTGGTACGTCAGCGCACAGGAGGGGCGGCTCGCCATGATCCGCGGCGAAGCGCCGTCGCTGCCGCCGATCACCGTACCGACCTGCATCCGCTGGGGTACGCGCGACCCGCTCTTCCCTTATGCCTGGACGGATCGTCTCGGCGAAACCTTCTCGGATCTCGACCTCGCCCCGTTCGAGGGCGTCGGCCATTTCCCGCACCGGGAGGCGCCGGATGCGGCGGCAGCGGAGATCGCGCGGTTTTTCGGGCGGTTAGTGGGGTAAAGTTCGCAAACGGTTCACGACGCGGCCCTCCTCCCCTGTGGGGAGGAGTTGGAGGTGGGGGTGGTTGGGTGCCCCCTCAGGGTGCGAAGGCCAGTGGCCCCCCACTCTTAACTTCCGCCGTGAGGGCTACGATATCCACACATCCCGCGGGCACCACGGGTCCCCTCTCCTGAAAGGAGAGGGACAGGGTGAGGTGTGTGAGTTTTCCGGAGATGGACCACACCTCACCCCAGCCCTCTCCTTCCAGGAGAGGGAGCGCGTCGCTCCTTTCGTCCAACCTTAGTGGAGGTAACAGCCGTCGAGCGGATGGGTGAATCCGGTAGGCCCACAAGGGGATGAGGGACGCGTCCTGCGGCTGAAAAAACCGTCCGGCGGTTACGCCGCCCGCCCGCGCCGACCTTCCACCAGCCACATCGCCAGCACCGCTCCGGCCAGCGCCACCAACGCCCACAGGCCCAGCGCCAGGGGATAGACCTCGACGCCGCGAATGACGGCGCTGTCGCTCGGACGGAAGCCGATCCAGTCGGCGCCGGCGAGCCGCCCGCTGCGCACGGCCTGCAGGCGCGGCACCACCGTGCCGCCGCCGGCATCCGCGATCCGTCGAATCGAGCCGCCCGTCCCCTCGGCCATGGCCTTCAGACGTTCGGTATCGCTGAACACGTCGGTGAGTTCGCGCGGGTTCGGCGGCCCGACGCTGACGAAGGCGATGAGCGAGCCGGAGCGCAAGGTATGCAGCCCGAGCTCCGCCGCTTCGAACGTCGTGCTGAACAGGCCGGGCTCCCCGGCCGTGAGAGTGAGCGTCCGCTCCGGTCCGGTCGGCCCCTTCACGGTGACGGGGTCGGTGGTCTCGGCCATGGTCTGGCGCTCGACGCGGACCTCGCGGCCATGGCCCGTGGTCTGGGCCCGCAGGGCCTCCTCTTCGAGGGCCGGCTCCTTCATCAGCCAATGGCCGAGGCGGCGCAGCAGATCGAGATAGGGACCGCCCTCCTGGTAGCCGCGCGCCCAGAGCCAGGCATGGTCGGACAGGAGCAGGGCGACACGCCCCTTGTCCTCCCGCGAGAGAGCAAGGAGCGGCAGGGCGTTCGGCCCCTGCAGGATCGGCTGCACCCCCGCCTTGGTCTGGGCCGAGACGATGCGCAGCCAGTCACCCCAGGCGGGGGGCGATGCCTCCGATCCCGGGAGGGCACGGGTGACCGGGTGGCGGGTGCCGGTGCCCGTCAGCGTCGCCTTGTAGGGCTGCTCGACCACACGGCCGTTGGGTTCGCCCGGCAGGATCTGGGAGAGCCGGGTGCGCGCGAGGCTGGCGGACGAGGCGAATTCCGGCCCCGCCGCGATGAGGAGCGCGCCGCCGTCGCGGACATAGCGAACGATGTTGTCGAAATAGGCCGAGGGCAGCACGCTCTGGTTGGCGTAGCGATCGAAGATGATGAGGTCGAAATCTTTGATCTTCTGGACGAACAGCTCGCGCGTCGGGAAGGCGATGAGCGAAAGTTCGGAGATCGGCGTGCCGTCCTGCTTCTCCGGAGGCCGAAGGATGGTGAAATGGACGAGATCGACGTTGGCGTCCGACTTCAGCAGGTTGCGCCAGGTGCGCTCGCCCTGGTGCGGCTCGCCGGAGACGAGGAGCACGCGCAGCTTCTCGCGGATGCCCTCGATGGGCAGCACGGCGCGGTTGTTGATCGTGGTCAATTCGCCGGGCAGCGGCTCGACCTCGATCTCCACGACGTTGGGACCGCCATGCTCGATCTTGGTGGTGAGCGAGAACGGCTGGCCGGTGGGGAAGGTGCGGCGCCCGATCTCCTCGCCGTCGCGGCGCACGGTGACGGTGGCGCTGCCGGTGCCGCCCCGCTCCATCACCTCGGCGCGGATGGTGAGATCGCGGCCGACGATGCCGAAGCGTGGCGCCTCGATCAGCTTGATCTGCCGGTCGCGCTCGTCGGGATGGCCGGTGACGAGGACATGGAGCGGCGCCTTGATGCCGAGCGCCGCGACGGAGGCCGGGATGTCGTGGACCACGCCGTCCGTCAGCATCACCACACCGGCGAGGCGGTCCGGCGGGACGTCGGCGAGGCCCTGGGACAGCGCCGTGAACAGCTTGGTGCCGTCATCGCCGTCCTTGGCGTCGGGCACGTCGATGAAGCGCGGCTCGATGTTGGTGAGCGCCCCGAAGCGCCGCTGCAATTCGGCCCGGACCGTGTCGGTCACGGCCGGGCGGTCGCCGAGGGATTGCGACCCCGACCGGTCGACGACGACGGCCGCGATGTCCTTCACCGGCTCGCGGTCCTCGCGCACCAGGGACGGGTTGGCGATGGCCAGCAGCACCAGCCCGAGGGCCAGCGCCCGCAGGATCGCCGTGCGCCCCCGCGCCACGAAGGCGAGAACGACGAAGACCGCCACCAGCACACCGAAGCCCGCGATGACTGGCCACGGGATGAGCGGCGTGAAGCTGAGGCTCAGCATGGGCTAGCGGCCTCCAGGTTTTGAATTCTAGTGCTCTCCCGCCAGACCACCTCATCCTGAGGTGCCCGCATGGCGGGCCTCGAAGGAGCCTTCCAGCACGCGCCGAGCGGACGGGAAGTCTCCTTCGAGGCCTCCGCTGCGCTCCGGCGCCTCAGGATGAGGTCGGAGGGAAGGATATCACTCATGGTCGCTTGGAAAGGGCGGGTCGGGGTGAGGTGTGGTCCATCTCCGGAAAGATCGCACACCGCACCCTGTCCCTCTCCTTCCAGGAGAGGAAACCCGCGCTTCCCATGACCTGCCTGAGAACGGGAGCCAGCAGCGGGGGAAGGGATGAGACCGCGAAGTAGATCCGCCGAGGCGTCGATACGAGGCGCGCCAGGCCCCCTCTCCTGGAAGGAGAGGGTTGGGGTGAGGTGAGAGGTCTCTCCGAAAAGGTCACACACCTCACCCTGTCCCTCTCCTTCCAGGAGAGGGAACCCGCGCTTCCCACGACCTGCCTGAGAACGGGAGCCAGCAGCGGGGGAAGGGATGAGACCGCGAAGTAGATCCGCCGAGGCGTCGATACGAGGCGCGCCAGGCCCCCTCTCCTGGAAGGAGAGGGTTGGGGTGAGGTGAGAGGTCTCTCCGAAAAGGTCACACACCTCACCCTGTCCCTCTCCTTCCAGGAGAGGGAACCCGCGCTTCCCACGACCTGCCTGAGAACGGGAGCCAGCAGCGGGGGAAGGGATGAGACCGCGAAGTAGATCCGCCGAGGCGTCGATACGAGGCGCGCCAGGCCCCCTCTCCTGGAAGGAGAGGGTTGGGGTGAGGTGAGAGGTCTCTCCGAAAAGGTCACACACCTCACCCTGTCCCTCTCCTTCCAGGAGAGGGAACCCGCGCTTCCCACGACCTGCCTGACAACGGGAGCCAGCAGCGGGCGAAGGGATGAAGCCGCGGAGCAGGTCCGCCGAGACGTCGATACGAGGCGCGCCAGGCCCCCTCTCCTGGAAGAAGAGGGTTGGGGTGAGGTGAGAGGTCTCTCCGGAAAGGTCACACACCTCACCCTGTCCCTCTCCTTCCAGGAGAGGGGACCCGCGCTTCGTGCGGCCGGTGTGAACCCCATCCCACGCAGAGGGGGTAGGGACGAACCCATTGAGCCAACAGCCAGTCTCAAAAATCATCACTGTCCCAACCGCTCCAGCAGGGCCGGGACGTGGACCTGATCCGCCTTGTAGTTGCCGGTGAGCGTGTAGATGACGAGGTTGATGCCGCCGCGGAACGACATCTCGCGCTGGCGCTGGTCGCCGCCGACGATGGGGTAGAGCGCCTCGCCGCGCTTGCCCACTGCCCAGGCGGCGGCGAGGTCGTTGCCGGTGATGACGATGGGGGAGACGCCGTCGCCGGCCCGGGCGGGACGGCGTTCGGCCCCGTCGCCGGCGGGCGGCAGGGTCTCGACCCAGGTCTGGCCGGTGGCGTAGCGGCCGGGAAAATTGTCCACGAGGTAGAATGCCTTGGTGAGCACGTGGTCGGCCGGAACGGGCTCCAATTCCGGGACTTCCAGCGTGGAGAGCATCTTGCGCAGATATGCCCCCTCCGGCGAGGGCGGGCCGCCCGGCCGCGCGGTGAGCGCGTCGCGGGTGTCGAACAGGACCGTCCCGCCATTGCGCATGAACGCATCGATCCGGCGGATCGCGGCTTCGCTCGGCTGCGGGCGGCTGGCGACGATGGGCCAGTAGATGATCGGATAGAAGGCGAGCTCGTCCTTGCCCGGATCGATGCCGATCGGGTCGCCTGGCTCCAGGGCCGTCCGGCTGGCGAGCATCTGGGTCAGGCCGGTGAGCCCGGCGCGGCTCGCCGTATCCGTCGCCTCGTCGCCAGTGACGACGTAGGCGAGGCGGGTGGCGAGGGCCGAGTCGAAGGCGTTCGGCCGCGCGGCCTCCTGCGCATGCGTGCCGCTCGGCGCACCAGCGATGCCGATGGCGGCGACGATGAGCACCGCCGCCGCGCGTCCGGCGGAGCGGCCGAACAGCCCCCCGCGCGACCGGTTGAAGAAGCCGCCGAGCCAGAGGCCGGCGAGGGTGTCGAGGATTAGGAGCATCAGCGCCAGGGTAAACAGCGTGGCGCGCAAGTCGAGGGTGTCTCCGCCGGTGAGAGACCCGGTACGGGCATCGGTGAAGGCCGTCAGGTCGAGGGGTTTCAGGCGGTCGTCGGGCCTGAGCGCGTTCACCGCGACGCCACCGTCCGTGGGGCCGTAGAATCCGGCCGGGTGTTCGAGGCTGGCGCGCTCGCCGTAATCGTCCGGCACCGCCGTGGCACCGGCAGGCGGGCTGCCCAGCGCCCCGAAACCGTCGAGGGTGAGACGCGGCGCCAGGACGGCCGCGGCGGGCCGCGTCGACCCCTCCCCTCCGTTCGGCGAAGCACTGCCCGACAGGGCGACGACCCGGCGCAGCATGTCGATGAAGAGGCCGGAGAGCGGCAGGTTCGACCAGGTCGTATCGGCGGTGACGTGGAACAGGACCACCTGCCCCTTGCCGCGCTTCTCGGCGGTGACGATGGGCGTCCCGTCCTGAAGCGAGGCCCAGGTCCGGCCCGGCAGGTCGCCATCCGGCTCCGCGAGGATCTGGCGGCGCACCCCGATATCCGCCGGCGGGACCAGTCCGGCAAACGGGCTCTCCGGTGCGAAGGTGGCGAGCGTCCTGGGGCTGTCCCAGGACAGGGTGCCGCCGAGGGTCCGGCCGCCCCGGCGCAGGCGCACGGGGACCAGGGGGTCGTTGCCGGCCGCCAGGCGCGGCCCGGCGAAGCGCAGCAGCAGGCCGCCCTCGTCCACGAAACTCGCCACCCGGCGCATGGTCGCCTCGTCGAGGGCGCCCACATCGGCGAGCACCAGAACCGAAACCTGATTGTCGAGGAGCTGCCCGACGGATTCGGCGACCCCCTTGGCCCCGCGTGCCTCCTGGACGCCGGCGAAGGGGGTCAGCGCGCGGGAGAGATAGTAGGTCGGGGCCAGGAGCGGCTGGGCCTGATCGTTGGTACCGCCGAAGACCAGGCCGACCCGGCGGCGCTTGCCTCGTTCGTCCATCAGCGTGACCGCACCGGCCGAGCGCTCGGCGGCGATCTCGAGACGGCTGATGCCGTTGCGGAGCTCTACGGGGAGCTCGAACGTGACCTCCGTTTCGGTGGCCCCCTCGGAGAAGCGGAAATCGTGCTCGGCCAGGGGCAGGCCCTTCTGGTCCAGGGCACGGACGAGGCCGGCATTGCGGCCATTGGCCGAGGCGCGCAGGACATGGGCGGTGAGCTTGCCGCCGCTCTCGGCCGCGGCGAGCGCCAGAGCCGAGGGCTGGTCGGCACGCAGGATGGTCAGACGGGCGCCGGCCTTGTTCAGCACCTCGGACAGGCCCTTGCCGAACGCGTCGGATGCGGCGCCCGCTACGCCATCGGTGATCCAGACCAGAGCGGCCGTCGGATGGCGGTCGAAGAACGCTCCGATGGCGGTCAAATGGCCGTCGCGTTGCGGTAGATGGGAGCGCGGCGCAACGGCCCGGAGCCGGTCGAGGGCGGCGGCGGGCGTCTTCGCCTCAACAGCCGCCGGGGCGTCGGCCAGGGCGATCACCGCCACGGGGCGTCCGTCCCGAGAGGCGGCCTCGATCTCGTCGGTGGCGGCCCGCATCCGCGCGCGCCAATCATGCGCGGCGGAAAAGCCGTTATCGATCATGACGATGAGCGGCGTCCGGCCCGAGGTCGCGCCGGTGCCCGACGGGTTCCAGACCGGCCCCGACACCGCAAGGATCAGGCAGGCCGCGGCGATCATCCGAAGGATCAGCAGCCAGGGCGGGGTCCGCGCCGGCGTCTCGCGCTTGGCCACGAGATCGGCCATGATCCGCAGGGGCGGGAATTCGATCCGCTGCGGTCGCGGCGGCGTCACCCGCAGCAAATACCACAATGCCGGCAAGGTGATAAGCGCCGCGAGGGCCAGTGGCGCGGCGAAGGTCAGGGGCAATCCGAACATGCGCTGCTCCTCACCCCGTCCCGCGCGCGGAGGCGACCAGCGTGAGGAGACGCAGGGCCGCCTCGCTCGCCGGCCGGTCGGTGCGGTGGATCGTCAGGGTCCAGCCCTGGGCGCGTGCAATCTCGCCGAGGCCATCCCGGTGCGCGGCGATGCGGGTGCGATAGGCCGTGCCCCAGGCCGCCGCGTCACCGATATCGAGGCTCGACCCGGTCTCGGGGTCGTGCAGCACCGCCTGGCCGGCGAAGGGAAAGGTCTCCTCCACCGGGTCGACCACCATGACGAGATGACCGCGCGTACCGGAGCCCGCCAGGGAGCCCACCGCCTCTCTAACCTGTTCAAGCGGCGAGAGAAAATCGCTGACGAGGATCGCCTCGTCGAAGCGGCCCAGCGTGGCGCGCGGCGGCATGTCCTGCACGAGTCCGGCCTTTTCGGCCACCAAAGCCTGCGCCATCGTCTCGACGATGCGGCGTGAGGCGGTGGCTCTGGTGAGACCGAGCAGCCCCGCCCGCTCGCCCCCCTCGACCAGGGCATCGGCGACGGCGAGGCCGAGCACGAGGGCGCGCTCGACTTTCGGCCCCTGCCCGAGGCTCGACGAGAACCCCATCGAGGCGGAACGGTCGATCCAGAACCAGATGTTGTGGGTCGCCTCCCATTCGCGCTCGCGCACGTAGAGCCGGTCGTCGCGGGCGGAGCGGCGCCAATCCACCCGCGCCGCCGCTTCGCCCGCCACGAAGGGCCGGAACTGCCAGAAGCTCTCCCCCTGCCCCGCCCGGCGTCGGCCGTGCAGGCCGTGCGCGAGTGTCGAGGATACGCGGCGCGATTCGAGGATCAGACGCGGCATCCGCTCGGCAAGGGAGAGCGCGCCTTCGGTCTCGTGTCGCCCAGGAGCGCGCTGGGCCGCGTCGAGAACCCGGGTCGCGATCATGCGGCTAGAGCTTCGCGGCCAGCTGGGCGATGAGCCCCGGCACCGTCTCGCCATCGGCGCGTGCCGCAAAGCTCAAGGCCATCCGGTGTTTGAGCACGGGCTCCGCCAGCGCCTTCACGTCAGCCACCGAGGGTGCGACACGGCCTTCGATCAAGGCGCGAGCGCGCACGGCCAGTGTCAGCGCCTGACTGGCGCGCGGCCCCGGGCCCCACAGAAGCTTGCCCTTCAGGGAGGGATCCCCTCCCTCCGGACGGGCCGAGCGGACGAGGTCGAGGATCGCATCGACCACCGCATCGCCCACGGGCAGACGGCGCACGAGGCGCTGCGCCGTGAGAAGCGCCTCCGTGGACATCACCGCCTGCGGGCTATGGTCTCCGACGCCCGTGGTCTCGATGAGGATCCGGCGTTCGGCGGCGCGGTCGGGATAGCCGACATCGATCTCGAGCAGGAAACGGTCGAGCTGCGCCTCGGGGAGCGGATAGGTGCCCTCCTGCTCGATGGGGTTCTGCGTCGCCAGCACGTGGAACGGGCGCGGCAGGTCGTGGCGCTCACCGGCCACCGAGACGAAATTCTCCTGCATCGCCTGCAGCAACGCGGATTGGGTGCGTGGGCTGGCCCGGTTGATCTCGTCGGCCATCAGCAATTGCGTGAAGACCGGGCCGCGCACGAAGCGGAAGGAGCGGCGGCGATCCTGGTCCTCGTCGAGGATCTCGGTACCGAGGATGTCGGAGGGCATCAGGTCGGGGGTGAACTGCACGCGCCGGGCGTCGAGCCCGAGCACGGTGCCGAGCGTCTCCACCAGCTTGGTCTTGGCGAGGCCCGGCAGGCCGACGAGGAGGCCGTGGCCACCGGCCAGGATGGTGATGAGGGCGAGGTCGACCACCTTCTCCTGGCCGAAGATGACCTTGTGAATGGCGTCACGGGCCTGTCCCACCTGACCGAGACACGCCTCCGCTGTGGCGACGATGCCGTCGTCGAGGGAGGTGGCCGGGGCCGATGTGGAGCCTGAAGTCATGCGTTCGATCCCGGTTTGCCGCTTCGCCGATAGACCGGACCAGAGCAGCACATGCATCTAGCCTGACGGCCACTTTGGGACTGAGTGTGGCGTTCTTTTCGAGACGCTGGCAAGGTCGACGCGACGACGCAGGTGTTTTGCCGGTTCGTGAGCGCTCTCGCCAGCAGCGTGCAAGCGATCAGAAGTGGCTGAACGACCGTGTCGTGAAGGCATGTTCGCTGCCGTCCGGCCGACGGAAGACGGGCGCTCGATCGCCGGCCACGACCGTCCCTATCCGTGCGATCGGAATGCCGACGGCAAGGCTCTCGGCGATGAAGCCATCGACGTAGTTCGGCGCCACGGCACAGAGGATCTCATAATCGTCGCCCCCGGTGACGATGGTGCGGATCAGCCCCGGATCGAGAGCGAGCGCGGCCCGTGCGGAATCGGACAGCGGTACGTCGGAGAGGATAATCTCGGCGCTACGGCCACCGCCCGCCAGCATCTTCGTTAGATCGCCGACCAGTCCATCGGACACGTCCATCGCAGCCCGTGCATGGCGGCGTAGGATCGGCGCGAGGGAAACGCGCGGCCTGGGGTGGTGGTAGCGATCGATGAGAACGCCGCGCGCTGCCGATCCGAGGTGGTCGCCCCATTTCGGCTGGGAGCCGTCGAGGAGCGGTAAACCGAGGGCCGCGTCGCCGATCGTACCGCTGACGCAGAGGATATCGCCGATCTCGGCCGTCATCCGCCGGACCATACCGCCGTGCGGCACCTCGCCGAAAGCCGTCACGCCGATGAGGGCGGGACCGGCCGAGCGGACGGTATCGCCTCCGAGAAGTGGGCAGCCGAACGCCGTCGCCGCCTCACTGAGGCCATTGGCAAATCCGGCGAGCCAGGCTTCGGTCCAGTCGTCGGGCAAGGCGAGAGTCAGCAGGAACCCGCGCGGTATCGCCCCCTTCGCCGCGATGTCGGACAGGTTCACCCCGAGCGCCTTGCGCGCGATGGAGGCAGGGGGATCATCGGGCAGGTAGTGGACGCCTTCAACGATCGCGTCGGCGGTCAGGACGAGATCGCAGCCGGGACTCGGCCTCAGCGTGGCGGCATCGTCCCGCAACCCATCCGCGCCATACCCCGCCAACGGCGCGAAGTAGCGCGCGATCAGCCCGTCCTCCGTCGGGCGGGCGGCGGGGGGATTGGTCTTCAAGCGCGCCCGGAACCAGGAAGCCCAGCGAATTCCGAACCCCGAACCTCGCGGGCGACCTTGTCGAGGACGGCATTGACCATGCCTGGCTCATCGCCGGCATAGAAGCTGTGAGCCACGTCGACATATTCCGAGATCGCGGCACGTGCCGGCACGTCCTTGCGGAACATGAGCTCGTAGGCTCCGGCACGCAGAATGGCGCGCAAGACCGCCTCGATGCGTTTCAGAGGCCAGCCGCTGGACAGGGCCTTGTCCAATTGAGGATCGATGGCGCGTTGCTCCTCGACCACGCCGCGCAGAAGATCGCGGAAGAAAGCGATTTCAGCAGGCGGCTGCTCGACACCATCGATGTCACGGCCGATCCAGTAGGCCTCGAACTCGGCGAGCGCTTCGATGACGCCCTTGTCGGAAATTTCCATCTCGTAGAGCGCCTGCACAACGGTGAGGCGTGCGCCGCTGCGCTCGATCGTCTTGGCCATGAGATTCTCAATCCTCTCCCACCGGAGCGGCAGCCGCGGCGCGTTTCAGCGACAAGACGGCCAGGGCCGCCTCCGCGGCGCCTGCTCCCTTGTTGAGGTCGGAGACGCGGGCTCGGGCGAGCGCCTGCTCCATGGTTTCCACCGTCAGGATGCCGTTGCCGAGGGGCAGACGCCCGGTCACCGACAGGTCCATAAGGGCTCGCGCGCTCTCGGTTGCCACGATGTCGTAATGGCCGGTCTCGCCACGAATGACGCAGCCCAGCGCAACGGCGGCGTCGTAGGGCTGCCCCGCACGAGCTGCCTCTTCCACCAGAATAGCAATGGCGGCGGGGATCTCGAGAGCACCCGGTACCGTCACGACGACGCCCTCGGCTTCCGCCTCGTCGAGCGCTCCCTGTGCGCCGGCGAGGAGTTCATCTGAGATGTCGTCGTAATAGCGCGCTTCCACCACGAGGACGCGCGCGCCCTTCACGTTCGTAGGCGGTGCCGGGCGGGCGGCGGGTGAGGGCGAAACCATCGTGGGCCTTGTCTGTAGTAGCGGAGGGCGACATCGGCACGGACGTGACGAGTGAGCCTTGAGCGCGGATCGTCGGCGTCGCCACCCAGTATGACCGGGTTGGCCCGGTTCGAAATCTTTTGACCGGTCGCATCAGAGAGGTGGGTCGGCGACCTATCGTTCGGTGGGCGAGCGATAGACCGAAGGGTGCCGTATCACAAGACAGCGCGTCAGGAGCCGCGGCTCTCGGACAGGCGGGCCGCGTAACGGGCGATCAGGTCGACCTCGATATTGAGCCGGTCACCGGTTCGGCGCTCGCCCCAGGTTGTCACTGCCAGAGTGTGGGGGATGAGCAGGACCGAGAAGAGGTCGCCATCGACGGAATTGACCGTGAGCGATGTGCCGTCGAGGCAAACCGACCCCTTCTCGGCGATGAAACGCGATACGGATGACGGCGCACGCAGGAGGAAACGGTCGCTCGGCGCCCATTGCGGATCGCTGGTCCCACCCGTCACGCTCTCGCGCACGACGATCTCGGCGACGCCGTCCACATGCCCGGTGACGAGATGGCCGCCGAGTTCATCGCCGATCTTCAGTGAGCGTTCCAGATTAAGCCGCGTGCCGATGGCCCAGGAGCCCACGGTGGTCCGCGCAAGGGTCTCAGCCGCGGCGTCGACGGAGAAGATGCAGCCCTCGGCCTCAGGCTCTATTGCTACGGCCGTCAGGCAGGGTCCGGAACAAGCGATGGATGCACCGAGCGCGATGGTCGCGGGATCGTAGGAACACCGGATGCGAATGCGGTGCAGACGCTCATCCCCCTCGACACTGAGGACCGATCCTACATCGCTGACCAGGCCGGTGAACATCTAGACACTCCGTTCGTAGGTAACAGACTGGTCGGGTCCGAATGCACGGGTTTCGGTAACATCGAAACCTGACTCACGCAGGCGGGTCCTTAACGCCTCGCCGACGGCCGGGAGGCCTTTTCCGCCAATGGCACGAGGACCGGTGACGAGGGTACAGACGTCCACCAAGTCGGCAGCCGCCAGGGAATCGGCAAGGCGGGGACCGCCTTCGCAGCAGATCCGTGTCAGTCCGTGCTCGGCCAGACGCGCGAGCGCGGCGGACAGATCAATTCGACCATGTGAGCAGGCTGAGACCTGAACCGTCTCGACGCCGAAGGATGCCAGCATTCGCTTGGCATGGATCGGGGCCGACCGTGTCGTCACCACCAGAGTCGGGATGTCGCGGGCGCTTCGCACAAGGTGAGAGGCCGGCGACAGCCGAAGGGTCGAATCGAGGACGATGCGCAGCGGCGATCGTTGCGACATGCCGGGCAGCCGCACCGTTAGTGACGGGTCATCCGCTCGTGCAGTTCCAATCCCCACGAGAATCGCATCGGCATGGGCGCGCCAGAGATGAACCGCGCCGTCGGCAAGAGGGCCGGTGATGCGCAGGCGCTCATCCGGCGCGCCGGCCGCGAAACCGTCGAGAGTGCGGGCGAGCTTGAGGTGCAGGCTAGGGCGCCCCTTCGTGACGCGGGTGACGTGGCCGCGATGATCCCTTGCGGCCTCGTCGCGGAGCACATCCTGCGTCACGGTGATGCCGGCCTCAGCGAGGCGTGCATGGCCCCTGCCCGCCACTCGGGAATCCGGATCCTCGATTGCCGTGACGACGCGGGTGATCCCCGAAGCAATGATGGCGTCGACGCAAGGAGGGGTGGCCCCATGATGCGAGCAGGGCTCGAGCGTGACGTAGAGCGTCGCCCCGCGCGCGCCCTCGCCGGCCATGGCGAGAGCGAGAGGCTCGGCATGCGGGCGCCCCCCTTGAGCCGTCACGCCCTGCCCAATGATGCGCTCCCTGCCCTTCTCACCCGCGACCACTACCGCGCCAACGGACGGATTGGGCCAAGTCCGCCCGAGATTGCGCCTGCCGATCGCCAGGGCGAGGCGCATGAAACGACGGTCCAGGGCGGCGCTGGTCTCAGTGACAGTCATGACCGCACCCGCGTTGCGCGCTTCGTCGGAGGTTTGGCCGGTGGGCCAGCGCTCGGCAAGACTTCACCAAACGAGGCTTCATCGCCTGCTCCATCATCCTGCCGCGGGGCCATGCCGGAGGGCTCCCCAAGGGTGCCGAGTAGCGCCTTGAAATCGCTGGCCTCGCGAAAGTTCTTGTAGACCGATGCGAAGCGGACATAGGCCACGTCGTCGAGACCCTTGAGACCCTCCATCACCAGTTCGCCGATCGCCTCGCTGGCGATCTCAGCCTCGCCTCCGCTTTCCAGCTGCCGGGTGATGCCACTGACCAGACGCTCGATCCGTTCGGGGTCGACTGGCCGTTTGCGCAGGGCGACGCCGATGGAGCGCTGAAGCTTGTCGCGATCGAACGGCACGCGTTTGCCCGAGCGCTTGAGCACCGTAAGTTCCCGCAACTGAACCCGCTCGAAGGTCGTGAAGCGGCCACCGCAATCCGGGCAGACGCGACGGCGCCGGATCGCGGCAGAATCGTCGCTGGGGCGCGAATCCTTCACCTGGGTATCGGGACCGCCGCAATAGGGACACCGCATCGGGCGGATACCTGCTTGATTGGTGAGAAAACGAGAACGGCCGCGGATATGGGGATCCGCGGCCGTCTCTATCATGTCGGTGACGGCGGGTGCACCCGCCGTCGAACGTCTCAGCCGTAGATCGGGAAACGGTGGGTCAGGGCGTGGACCTTGTCCTTAACCGCCGCCTCGATGGCCGGATCGCCGGCATCGCCCTTGGCCACCAGACCATCGAGCACTTCCACGATGAAGCCACCGATCTGCTTGAACTCAGCGACGCCGAAGCCGCGCGAGGTGCCGGCCGGTGTGCCGAGGCGAATGCCCGAGGTGATGGTAGGCTTCTGCGGGTCGAACGGGACGCCGTTCTTGTTGCAGGTGATGTCGGCGCGGCTGAGTGCCGCCTCCGCCGCCTTGCCGGTCAGGCCCTTTTTCTGCAGGTCGACGAGCATCAGGTGGTTGTCGGTCCCGCCCGAGGTGATGTCGTAGCCGCCGGTGATCAGGGTATCGGCCAGCGCCTTCGCGTTCTCGATGACCTGCTTGGCGTAGATCTTGAACTCAGGCTTCAGAGCCTCGCCAAAGGCCACGGCCTTGCCGGCAATAACGTGCATCAGCGGACCGCCCTGAAGGCCGGGGAAGATCGCCGAGTTGAACTTCTTGGCGAGAGCCTCGTCGTTCGTCAGGATCATGCCGCCACGCGGACCGCGCAGGGTCTTGTGGGTCGTGGTGGTGGCGACATGCGCATGCGGGAACGGCGACGGGTGGACACCGGCCGCGACGAGGCCCGCGAAATGGGCCATGTCGACGAAGAAGTAGGCGCCAACTGCGTCAGCGATCTCGCGGAACTTCGCGAAATCCCAATGACGCGGATAACCCGAGCCGCCGGCAATGATGACCTTGGGCTTGTGTTCGTGGGCCAAAGCCTCGACCTGCTCCATGTCGATGCGCTGGTCGTCCCGGCGCACAGTGTAGGAGATCGGCTTGAACCACTTGCCCGAGACATTCGGGGGAGCACCGTGAGTGAGGTGGCCGCCGGCGGCGAGATCGAGGCCGAGGAAGGTATCGCCGGGCTGCATGAGGGCCATGAACACGCCCTGGTTCGCCTGGCTGCCCGAATTGGGCTGCACATTGGCGAAGCCGCAATCGAACAGCCGCTTGGCACGCTCGATGGCGAGGTTCTCGGCGATGTCGACGAACTGACAGCCACCATAGTAGCGACGGCCGGGATAGCCCTCGGCGTACTTGTTCGTGAGCACCGAACCCTGTGCTTCCAGCACCGCCCGGGAGACGATGTTCTCGGAGGCGATCAGCTCGATCTCGTGCTGCTGCCGTCCTAGCTCCTGGCTGACGGCCTTGGCCACTTCCGGATCGGCGTCGGCCAGGGACGCGTTGAAGAAGGAATTCGAGAAGTGCTTGTCGGCAGCGGTACCGGCGCTCATGGGTAGCCTCGATTGTTTAACGGGCGAAGGCGTCCGTTATCCGCTGGCGTAAGGCGGGCGGACGCTCGATGGGCAATTTACTACACGTGCGACGGGATCAGGCCAAGCGCAGCTAATTTGCCGTGGCCGTCGAAAAAATTTGAACTTCTGCCTCGTGCGCATCGGCTGCGTGACATCGTATGACCGCGCTCCCTCCGTTTTGAGACCGCAAGCAGCCTTGCCAGCATCGGGACATATCGTGAACATAACCAGGAGTTGCAATCCAGAGCGATGCACACGGATCGTTCTAGCTCGCCCTCGTATCCCTGGGGTCCAGTGTCGCGGTCGCCGATTTTGCCGCGACGGAACGTTCGAAGGATCAGCCCATGTCACTATCAGCATTCGTTCTGGCCACGCGCCCCCTCGAGACGATCGGTCAGTGGCAGGCCGCCATCGATGCACTCGGCTTCAAGCTGACCCTGGAGGGTGAGCCGCACGAGCGCATCGATGCCCTGTTCGGCCATTTGCCGGCCATCTGGGAAGGACGCGAAGGTGGTTTCGAGTGCATGCCTGGTGACGAAGTGGCCATCGAAGAGTTCGTCGAAGACAGCGAGGAGCTGGGCTCGGGCGGTCCGTGGACGCAGATCCTCGAGTTTTCGTATGTCGGCACCGCAAACATCGCCGGCGTCGCGATCGCGGGTGCCGTTTACGCTCACGCAACCGGCGGGTTCTTCTGGGAGGGTGAGGCGGGTGAGCGCGTCGATGCCGCGGAGGCCGTGGCGTACGTGCGAAGGATAGAGGCGGACATCCGCACGGCGTTGGCCAGCGAGAGCGCCTGACCGTGTGATTCTCGGCAGATACGCGTTGGAGGGAGCCGATATACGAAAACGGCAAGCGCAGATGCGCCCGCCGTTTTCGTTCACTTTGAACGCCGTCCCCGTTATCCGGAGCGGGACGCCTAGTTCTCTTCGTCTCCCGGCTCGAAGCTCGGCACTTGCTCGGCGCTGGCCACTGGGGTCGGGGCCGAGAGGGTCGAGGGCACGTTCACGCCATCGCGTTTGTAGATGTCGTCGCGGAACTGCACCGAGCCGTCCGGGGTCGCCCAGGCGGTGATGTAGGTCCAGTAAACCGGTACGGGAGTGCTGAGGGTCGCATCCACGCGCTTGCCGCTCTCGATGGCCTGCTCGACTTGGTCACGGCCCCAGCCGGGCGTGTCCTTGAGCAGCCAAGTTATGTACTCACGCACGTTTTGTACGCGGACGCAGCCCGAGGAGATGAAGCGGAAATCGTCGCCGTACACGCCCTTGGAGTTCGTGTCGTGCATGAACACGCCGTGCGGATTCGGGATGTTGATGCGCACGATGCCCATCGAGTTGAAGTCGGCGCCTGAATCCTGGCGGTAGCGGTAGCGCGTACCCTCGTCCGAATTCCAATTCACCGAGGCCGGCGAGATCTCCGTCTCACCGGTGAAGATGCGGATCTTGTTCTCGGTGAGATAGTTCGGGTCCTTCTGCATCTTGGGGATGAGGTCCTTCTTCACGATGGAAGCCGGAACCGTCCAGAAGGGGTTAAAATTGATCTGCGTCGCCTTGGTGTTCATGATCGGCGACTGACGGTCGATCTTGCCGACGCCGGCGGCGTGCAGAGTGACGACCTGGCCGTTCTCCACCGTCTGGACCAGGGCGGCCGGAATGTTGGTGATGACGAAGCGGTTGCCGAGATTGCCCGAATACGAGCGCAGGCGGACGGCATTCACCTCCAGCTGCTTCAAGCGGATGTCCGCCGACACGTTCATGGCCTGCTGGGTGGCCGGGCTCATGGACCCGGTCTGGCTCAGGCCATGCCGAGCCTGGAAACGCTTTACGCCGGCGGCGACATAGGAGTCGTACACGCTCGATCCGCCGGACGCGGAGTCGAGATCGCCCGTCACCGCGAGACGCTGGCGCAAGGCCGCCACTGCAGGTCCCTTGCCGCCGATGCGCAGGCGGTCGGCGCCGGAGACCGGTCTCCAGCCGCCGCGCGCTACGATGTCCTTGTAGCGCTCGACCATTTGCTCAGTAGCCGCGAGCGTCTGCGGCGACAGGATCGGCGTCGAGGAACGTTGCACCTGCATGGTCGAGGGAGCCGCGTAATCCTGCGCCCATTCCGCCTGAGCGAAACCAGCCTGCTCCCGCGCCGAGGCGGTTTGGGCGAAGGCGGCGACACCGGCAAGGAGTGCGAGACCCAGTGAGCGGATGGGGTAAGCCTGTTTCAGCATCGGACGGAAACTCTGATCTGACCTGTGAAGCGGCACGAGGCCGTTGGGGAATGGCCGTGATGGAGAACGACCACCGAACGTCCTGTGCCGCGAACGTGTCGGGGCACAGTTAAGAAGTCATGCGGTCCGGGCTAGAATGTGGCGCTGCCAGATTAAATCTGGGCTTGTCCTGTACTGCAGCGCACATGCAACATCACTGCGCCGCGGCTCGTCGACGGTATGGCGGGATTATGTCCGTTGGGGTAAGCGCTGGAGGGATGATGTCGGTAGATTCAGCGGCGGGCGGCGGGCGCGTGATCACGGCAGTGATCGCGCTCTATGCGTTCGTGCTGCAGATCTTCCTTGCGACCCTGATGCCGCTGCCCGCGGCTGGTCACGTCGATCCGATTTGTTCTGGCCTGATGGAGGGGGAACTCGCCGCCCAGCGACCGGACAGTCCGTCACACGACGGCCACAAGCTTTGCTGCACGTCGGCGGTCGCGACCATCTTGACGGATCAACCGGTGCTCGTTTCGAGCGCGATCATCTGGCCAACCCCATCCGTCATCCATCTGATCTGGCGCGACGTGGCCGACCTCGGTGCACGCGGGCCACCGGGTTCGATCCCCCATCCACGAGGTCCGCCCGCCGCCTGAAGCGTTTCGATGCCTCGATCCCTTCAGACACGGACAATCATCATGAAACGGATATTGCGGTCGGAGCTTGCCGCAGCGCTCCTCGTCACCCTCTCCACCGGCGCCGCCCTCTCTCACGCCACCTTTGAGCGCAAGGAGGCAACCCCGAATGCGAGCTATCGCGGCGTGATCCAAGTCACCCATGGGTGCAACGGCGAGCCGACCAACCGGGTGAGCGTTACGATTCCCGAGGGCGTCATTGGCGCTAAACCGATGCCGAAGCCCGGCTGGACGGTGACCACGGAGAAAGGTCCCTACGCGAAGCCCTATCCTTATTATCACGGCGACATTTCTCAAGGCGTGAAAACCATCACCTGGAGCGGCGGCCAATTGCCGGACGATCAGGTCGACGAATTCACATTCCTTGCCCGCATCTCCAATGCGTTCGCGCCCGGCGCGATCGTGTACTTCCCGGTCGAGCAGGATTGCACGAGTGGCAATCACCGCTGGAGCGAGATTCCTGCTTCGGGTCAGAACCCCCATGCGTTGAAATCACCCGCACCGGGCGTCGCCATCGTCGCGGCTCAAGCCATAGCACCGTCGCGCGCAGCGTCATCGTCCTCGGGCCAGATCAAGGCCGGCGACCTCGTCATCGACACGCCGTGGATGCGCGCCACGCCCGGCGGCGCTACCGTGGCCGGTGGATATGTCCGGATCAGCAATACCGGCAGACAAGCGGACAAGCTGATCTCCGCTTCCATTCCCCTCGCTGCATCGGGTTCGATCCATTCCATGATCATGGATGGTGGGGTGATGAAGATGGCCGCGGTGGAAGGCGGTCTCGTCCTCAAGCCCGGCGAGACCGTGGAACTGAAGCCCGGCAGCTATCACCTGATGTTCGAGGGGCTGAAGGCATCGCCAAAAGTCGGCGAATCGATCTTGGGGAGTTTGGTGTTCGAGCGCGCGGGCACCGTACCGGTCACCTTCGCCGTCGGGCCCATTGGCGCCAGGGCGCCGAACGCGCCCGCAGCGGCCGAACCAGCAGCCGGCCAACACCAGCACTGAGCGTCCAATCCTGGACTGCCTTCGCGCATGGCGGCTCCGCCAGGCGCGTCTCATCTCTTTCTCTTTCAGAACCCGCCGCTCCTCTGCCTCGATAGGCCGGAGTGTTTTAGCGCGCGGGATCCGGAGCTTCCTGCCATGCCGTCGTTACGTCTTCCGGGGGCGTTCGCGCTTACCCTCCTATCCTCCACATCCGCCTTCGCTCAAGGCGTGGCGAATGCCGAGCTGCCTGAGCTCAGCGTCCAAGGGCCAACGTCCGGTTCACTCACCGTGCCGAGCGTTGCCGCACAACGGGCTGCGGTGAACGCCACCGTCGGCTCAGTGGCCTTTGTCGATGCCAAGGACTTCCAGGATCGCTACGCCAATACCCTGCGCGACGTCCTGAAGGACACGCCCGGTGTGTTCGTGCAGCAGCGCTACGGTCAGGAGATGCGCCTGTCGGTGCGCGGCTCCGGTATTTCGCGCGGCTTTCATCTGCGTGGGTTGGAACTCCTGCAGGATGGCATCCCGGTGAACGCGGCGGACGGAAGCGGAGACTTCTACCAGATCGATCCGCTCGCGCTGCGCTCGGTCGAGGTCTACAGGGGCGGAAACGCGCTGACCTTCGGTGCGACGACGCTCGGCGGCGCAATCAACTTTGTCACGCCGACAGCACAGACGGCCTTCGCGCCGAACATGCTGCGCGTCGATGGCGGCAGCTTCGGCACCATCCGCGAGCACTTCCAGTTCTCGCGGATCTCGGGCCCAGCCGATTTCCTCGTCAGTGGCACGCTGACCAATTCCGCTGGTTTTCGTGATCATGAAACCCAGCGGACTCAGAATTTCAACGCCAATGTTGGTTACCAGCTCGCCCCCGGTATCGAGACGCGGTTCTACGTCGGCATCTACCTCACCGATCAAAAGCTGCCCGGAACGCTCACACTCTTAAACACGCTCAACAACCCCACAATGGCCAATGCGAACGCCATTTCGGGTAACCAGTCGCGCAAGGTCGAGACGGAGCGGGTGGCCAACCGCACCTCGTTCGCCCTCGATGTGGGCAAGCTCGACATCGACACCTGGGCGATCCACAAATCGCTTTATCACCCGATCTTCCAGGTCATCGACCAGGACGGTTGGACCTACGGCATCTCCCCGCATTGGGCCGGCACCTTCGACATCGGCGGATACCGCAACGACACGATCCTCGGCCTGCGTGCCTTCGCCGGTCAGAACTCGGCGCTGCAGTTCCAAAACGTCGCCGGACAGCGCGGCGCGCAGACGCTAAACGCCCTGCAGAGTTCCTCTAACTACGAGGCCTATGGCGAGAACCGCTTCTGGTTCCTGCCCGATGTCGCCCTGATGGCCGGGGCGAAGGCATTTTCCTCGAACCGGACCTATAGCGACAAGGGCGGCTTCGGCCCCAACCCGGCGGTGAAATTCGACAACCGGACCTATCAGGGGATCAACCCGAAGCTCGGCCTGATCTGGCAGCCGCGGCCCGACATCCAGGTCTTCGCCGACATCACCCGCTCCCGTGACGTGCCCGACTTCACTGACCTGACCCAGACGATCGGCATGACGACGCAGTTCGTGCCGCTCCAGGCTCAGCAGGCCTGGACCTATGAGGCCGGCACGCGAGGCCGCCTAGACCGGCTTGCCTGGGACGTGACGCTCTATCGCTCGGAAATCCGGGACGAGCTCATCAACTTCTCAGTCGATCCCGGCCGAAACATCCCCGCGGCGACCTTCAACGCGCCGCGCACTGTCCATCAGGGCGTCGAGGCGGCCGTCTCCCTCGATATCGTTCGCGACCTCACCGGGACCGGAGATCGAATCTCGGCGTCGCAGATCTGGACGCACAATGACTTCCGCTTCGTCGGCGACCCGCAATTCGGCAACAATCGCATCGCCGGCATCCCGCGGGACGTACTACGCAGCGTCGTCACCTACACTCACCCGAGCGGTTTCCACTTCAGCCCTTCTCTGGATTGGGTGCCGAAAGGCGCCTTCGCGGATCACGCCAACACCCTGCAGGTGCCCGGCTACACCCTGTTTAACGTCCAAACCGGCATCGACTTCTCGAATGGGGTGTCGCTGTTCCTCGACGCCCGCAATCTTGCCGACACGCGCTACGTCTCGGATGTGGCGGTGGTCAACAACGCTGCGACGATGAGGGGTGATCCGATCGCCTTCTACCCAGGCGTCGGCCGCAGCTTCTTCGGGGGCGTGCGGGCGTCGTTCTGAGGATGGGGGGTTCCCTTACCCGGGCAAAACTGCCGTATTGGATGGGGCGTCAGGCTGGATCGGGACGGGGTCTCGCTTCCCGGTCACCGGCTCCTATGGACGCCTCGGCTTAATGCGACGTCCGGGTCATCGAGCGCTGCAGCGCTCAATGACCCGGGATGGAGACCCGAAGGGCTCCCCTTCAGTATAATCCACCAGCCTGGGCTGCACGGTCGGCGTCTGCCGGCACTGCGGCGGGAGCGGCGGGAGCCGCGACGTAGGCGTCCGGCGGGGCTGTGCCCGGCTTGAACGCCTCAAGGATCGTACCGGAGCCTTCGCCGGAGCCGGCGCGCATACCGGAGGCGACGTTGACGCGGATCAGCTTGATGCCGGGCGGCACACGGAATGGCGTCGGCGGCTTGTCCTTCAGGGCTTGCTTTAGGAAGTCGAGGGCGACAGGCGCCGCGAGACCGCCACCGGTGGCGCGGTCGCCGAGTGAGCGTGGCTTGTCGAAGCCGATATAGACCCCGACCGCGAGGTCCGGCGAGAAGCCGACGAACCACGCGTCCTTGGCATCGTTCGTGGTGCCGGTCTTGCCAGCGAGCGGCTTGCCGATCTGCTTCAGCAACGTCGCGGTGCCGCGCTGGACCACACCTTCCATGATCGAGACCATCTGGTAGGCGGTCAGCGGATCGAGAACTTGCTCCGAATCATCCACCAGCTTCGGCTCGTCCTGGCCGGACCACTTTTCTGCGTCGCAGCCGAGACACTTGCGGTTGTCGTGCTTGTAGATGGTTTCGCCGACACGATCCTGTATGCGGTCGATAAGGGTCGGACGAATGCGACGGCCGCCGTTGGCCAGCATGGAATAGGCGGTGACCATGCGCATGACCGTAGTCTCGCCCGCACCGAGCGACATCGGCAGGACGGGGAGCATATCGTCGTAGACGCCGAAGCGGCGGGCGTATTCGGCGATGAGCGGCATGCCGACATCCTTGGCCAGACGCACGGTCATCAGGTTCTTCGAATGCTCGATCCCGTAGCGGAGCGTATGCGGGCCACCGGCCTTGCCGTCATAATTCGAGGGCGACCATGCTTCCTGTCCGGGACCCGCCTCAATGGTGATCGGCGAATCCTGAACGATCGAAGACGGCGTGTAACCGTTGTCGAGGGCCGCCGAGTAGACGATCGGCTTGAACGACGAGCCCGGCTGGCGCTGGGCCTGCGTCGCACGGTTGAACTGGCTCTCGTCATAGGAGAAGCCGCCGACCATGGCGTGGACGCGTCCGGTATAGGGATCCATGGCGACGATGGCGCCGGAGACCTCGGGGCGCTGGCGCAGCCGGTATTGTCCGCGACCGCCATCGATGGCCTCGACATAGATGACATCGCCGGCATTGAGCGCGGCAGAAGGCGAGCGTCCGGTCCAGCGGGTGCCGTCGGCGGCAATAGTCCCGATCTCACGATCCTTTGAGACCTGGCCAGATGCCTCTCGGCGGGGCTGCAGGCCGATTTGTGCAACACCGCCAGTCGTGCTCAGGACTACGGCGAGACGCCAGGGCTGCACGTCACCGAGGCCCGGCACTTCGGCGACGGCGAAGCCCCAATCGCGGCCGACGAGATCGACCTTGGCCTGAGCTCCACGCCAGCCGTGGGATTGATCGTAGCGGATCAGGCCGTCCACGAGCGCCTTGCGCGCCCAGGCCTGCATCTTTGGATCGAGGGTGGCGCGTACGGAGAGTCCGCCTTCGTAGAGCTTCTTCTCGCCGTAGCGTTCCGTGATCTCGCGACGGACTTCTTCCGTGAAGTAGTTGGCGTTGGCGGCGTTGGCGAAAGCGACGCGCGGGTTGACGCCGAGCGGCATCTTACGTGCGGCTTCGCCTTCTTCCTTCGTGATGTAGCCGTTGACGGCCATCAGGCCGATGATCTCGTTCCGGCGGTCCAGAGCCTTCTGGGTCTGACGATAAGGATGATAGTTGTTGGGCCCCTTCGGCAGCGCAGCCAGATAGGCCGCCTCGTTGATCGTCAGTTCGTGGACGGACTTGCCGAAATAATCGAGCGCGGCGGCGGCGACCCCGTGCAGGTTGCGGCCGGGCACGATGGTGCCGAGGAAGATCTCGTTGAGGTAGAGCTCGAGGATCTTGTCCTTGGAGTAGGCCGACTCGATCCGCAGGGCGATCAACGCCTCCTTGATCTTGCGGTCGAAGGTCTGCTCGTTGGTGAGCAGGAAGTTCTTGGCCACCTGCTGGGTGATGGTCGAGGCGCCCTGCTTCTTGCCACTCTTCGCGTTGGTCAGGATCGCACGCACGACACCCTCGGGGTCGATGCCGCCATGCTTGTAGAAGTTCTTGTCTTCGGCCGAGAGGAAGGCAGCCACGACGATCTTCGGCATCGCCTGGATCGGCAGGTAGAGCCGGCGCTCGTTGGCATATTCGGCGAGCAGGCTGCCATCCGCTGCGTGGACGCGGCTCATCACCGGCGGCTCGTAATTGGCGAGGGCAGCGTGGTCGGGCAGATCCTGGCTGTAGGTGTAATAGAAATACGCGCCGGCTGCCGACAGCAGCACGAACAACATCGCCCCGATGCTGAACAGGAAGCCGAAGAAACGAAGGATGAAGCGCATCCGGGTCCCGTCCGTCGATGATCTGCCGCTGCCGGTCCGGCCGAGAGGCGAGGATGACCGAGACCTCGATCGCCCCGGAAAGGCAAGAGTGACGCGACGACCCGCGATCGTTTGGAAGGCGTGGGACGCCTGTTCCGGGCCGGGGCGCCGTGAGCCCCGGTTTCACACCGTATCTATGGTGAAACTGGGGCGATTGCTGCAGAGCGGCGCGGCGGCACCGGCCGTGTCAGGGAAGTACGGTTGGCAAAGAACGCGTCGATGGCTTTCGCCATGCCGCCGGTGACGTCGGCTCGCCAGGATTCCGACTGGAGCAAATCGAGGTCGCGCTTACTCGACAGGTAACCGAGCTCGACCAGAACAGAGGGCACGTCGGGAGAGCGCAACACGACGAAACCGGCCTCGCGATGAGGTTTGGGGCTCATCTCCATCACCGGGCCGAGATAGGACATCAGCCCTTTGGCGAAGCCCGAGGAGAAGGTGCGCGTCTCGCGTAGGGTGAGTTCCTGAAGGATGTCGGCGATATGGCCGGGGCCTTCGCCGGAATCCGTGCCTGCGGTGGAGTCCGCCTTGTTCTCGCGTTCCGCGAGCTTGGCCGATTCGGCGTCCGTGGCCTTTTCCGAGCCGGTATAAATCGTGGCGCCGCGCACCTGCGGGGCCGAGGAAATGGAATCGGCGTGGATCGACACGAAGAGGTCGGCGCTCGCTTCGCGGGCGATTCGCACACGTTCAGCCAACGGAACGAACACGTCGCGATCGCGTGTCATCCGCACCCGGTAGCGTCCGGAGGCTTCGAGCTTGCCAACGAGAGCCTGGGCGAAACCGAAGACGATGTCCTTCTCAAAAATGCCGGTGGCGGCGATGGCCCCTGGATCGATGCCGCCATGACCGGCATCGATCATGATCAACGGCCGGGAGTCCGTCGGTTCCGCGATCGCTTCCTTGCGGGCTGGAGGAGACGGGTCGTTCGCCACGGCCGCGCGGCGGAAGGTGTCGCGGTCGGCTTTCTGGAACTCCACCGAAAGGAGGATGGCACCGTCCCGTATCCGCGTCGTCGTCTCGATGCGCCCGACTATGGCAGGCTGAGCAAGATCGACGACGATGCGCGAGCGCCCGGGAGCGAACAGGCCGTATCGGAAGGACGAGACCAACCCTTCGCGACGTCGGCCGGTGTCCGGTCCGAGCTGGAAGTTCACTTCCGTAAGGTCGATGACCGCCCGATCAGGCCGCTCCATGACGAAGGTGCGCGCCTCGATCGGCCTAGACAACGTGAGGGTGAGCTTGGTCGATCCGCCCACGCCGGTGGAGAGATCCGCCGCAATGGCGACCGCCGAATGCTGGCCGGATACCGCTGGATTCGTCCGAATGTCGTCCTGGGCCGCGACCGGAACAGCCATCACGAAGGTCGATAGGAGGATTGCGTGGCGCAGCATGCGAGCGAGAGGCGGCATCGATCCGGCAATCGTTGTCCTGAAACCAGGGCCCCTCGGAACCCGAAGACTTTTGGGACCAGGGGATCTCTGGGACCAGACGACCTTCGGAAGCGAGAGCGTTCGATAAGGGATACGGCCGTGATGGTTAACCGTTCCTCTCCCGCCTGGTGGCGAAGCTGCCGGTATGTTGCTGTGGGGCGACAGGACCAGACCGGACGACCGCAGGGACGAGACGGAGTCAAAGTTGTGACGGCGATGGTCTTGCTGCTTGCCAAGAGCCCGCGACGATCTGTAATGGTAATGTCCCTCCTTGGGTGTCGTGCGGTCTCACTCGCGGCCCGCAAGAGCGTCCTGGCCAGTGGCCGTGTCGCCTTTCAGTCGGCTCTCCGCGTCAAGTCCGTCGGCGTCTTTAAGTCCGGGGAGGTACCGGTGCATGCGGCGATCGTTTCGCCGAGGCGTCGTTCTGGAAATCAGCGGCCGGCATTTGCTCGGCCTCAAAGTCTTCGTGAGGTCAGGGAGCGGATGGACGGACGCACAGCATCGGTTGCCGTTGCTCGTGTTCAAAGCGTACGCGTTTCGCGTGGCGCCGGTTCGCCGTCGGCCCTGGCCATGTTCAACCCCACCCGCGCCGATCACCGGCGCCTAGCGGCGGTTGACGGCAATCCCTTCCCCAAAGCCCCCCTGGCCCGCCTCTTCGGGCCTGGGCGTGCGTTCCCCCCGGCGGCCGATGGGCCGAAACCGGGCAGCGCTTCGCCGGGACAGTTCGGCTGCAGAAGGACGACGTCGATCGCCATGAAAGTTCATCATGGCCAACAACAACAAGATGCTCATCGATGCGATGCACCCGGAAGAGACCCGGGTCGTCACGGTCCACGGGTCTAGGGTCGAGGAGTTCGACTTCGAAGCGGCAAACCGGCGTCAGCTTCGCGGCAACATCTATCTCGCCAAGGTGACCCGGGTGGAGCCGTCGCTCCAGGCCGCTTTCATCGAGTATGGCGGCAACCGCCACGGCTTCCTCGCCTTCAGCGAGATTCATCCCGACTATTATCAGATCCCGCTCGCCGACCGTCAGGCGTTGCTGGAAGACGAGGCGAGGGACGCCGAGGAGCACCGCGAGCGCGAGGAGCGCAAGCCGCGCCGCCGCTCGCGTGGCCGTCGCGCAGAGGCCGCATCGGCCAAGACCAGCGAGACGGTGAGTGCGGACGACGTGTCCGAAGCCGTCGAGGCAGGACCCTTCGACGAGCAGACGCCTCTGGATCATGCGCCGCAGAACAACGAGTCGGGCGAACATCCCATCGTGCCCGAGATCGCAAGTCAGGGTGATCCCGTCGCGCCTTCGGAGAAGGCCGTAGACGAGATGGTGAAAGACGAATCGGCCGCGGCCGATGCTGGTGCGCCCGCCGCCGCCTCCATCGAGCCAGGTTCGGATGCGTCGTCGGACCTGCCGCCCGCCTCCCTCGAGGGTGAGCCAGCTGCCCCCATCGAAACTCCCACGCTCAGCCTCGAAATGGCGCCTCCTGCGGAGGATGCCGTGGCGGAACCAGTGGCCGAAGGTCATCCGGATGCCTCCGCTCTCGAAGACGAGGACGACGATCGGGACGATTCCGAAGAAGACGACTCGGATGAGGACGACGATTCCGACGATGAGGATGAGGACGAATCCGACGACGAGGATTCGGACGACGAGCGTGATAGCGAGGACGGCGAGCACAAGATCGCCCAGGTCGGCGGCAACGGCGACGCTCTGGCCGAGATTCCCGAGCGTCCCCGTACCTATCGCCGCCACTACAAGATCCAGGAGGTGATCAAGCGCCGCCAGATCATCCTGGTCCAGGTCGTCAAGGAAGAGCGCGGCACCAAGGGCGCGGCGCTCACCACGTATCTGTCGCTGGCCGGCCGCTACTCCGTGCTGATGCCTAATACCGGCCGTGGCGGCGGTATTTCTCGTAAGATCACATCGGCCGCCGACCGCAAGCGTCTCAAGGAAGTCGCCCAGGATCTCGAGGTGCCGGAAGGCATGGGTGTGATCCTGCGCACCGCGGGTGCGTCTCGGACCAAGCCAGAGATCAAGCGCGACTTCGAATATCTGATGCGCCTTTGGGAGAGCGTGCGCGAGTTGACGCTGTCCTCTTCAGCGCCGGCCCTGGTCTATGAGGAAGGCTCGCTCATCAAGCGCGCCATCCGCGACCTCTACAACAAGGATATCGACGACATCCTGGTGGCGGGTGACGAGGCTTACCGCGAGGCGCGCGACTTCATGCGCATGCTGATGCCGGGCCAGTCCAAAGTGGTGCAGCCCTATCGCGACCCAACGCCGATCTTCGCGCGCCACGGCGTCGAGCAGCAGCTCGACGCAATGTTCTCGACGCATGTGACGCTGAAATCCGGCGGCTATCTCGTCATCAACCCGACCGAAGCCCTTGTCTCCATCGACGTCAATTCGGGCCGCTCGACCCGTGAGCACGACATCGAGGACACGGCTTTGCGGACTAATCTGGAGGCGGCCGAAGAGGTAGCCCGCCAGCTTCGCCTGCGCGATCTCGCCGGTCTCGTCGTCATCGACTTCATCGATATGGAGGAGAAGCGCAACAACCGCGCCGTCGAAAAGAAGCTCAACGATTGCCTGAAGAACGACCGCGCTCGCATTCAGGTAGGCCGCATCTCTCCCTTCGGTCTGCTCGAAATGAGCCGTCAGCGTATCCGCACCGGCATGCTGGAGAGCTCGTCGCTCCCCTGCGTCCATTGCGGTGGCTCGGGCTATGTCCGCGCCACGGCATCGGTGGCCCTGCAGATCCTGCGCGCCATTGAGGAGTCGCTTCTCAAAAGCACGACCCACAACCTCATTCTGCGCACCCGCACCGAGGCGGCCCTCTACATCCTCAACCAAAAGCGCGCGCATCTGCGCGAGTTGGAGATCCGCTTCGGCGTCAGCGTCACGATCGCCGCGGACGAGCGGCTGGCCGCGACATCGGCGTTCCAGCTCGATCGGGGCGAGTTGGCGATCCGGAGCGAGGGCCCCGTGACTGGGATCCGCGCCGTCGCGATTTCGCCCCAACTCGATGCCGACGACGATATTGACGGCGACGAAGAAGAAGAGGCCATCCTTGAGGCTGAGGCTGAAGCGGTGGAGCCGGAGGCATCGCCCGAAAAGTCCAGCGAAGGTAACGGTGAAGGCCGCTCGGGCGGTCGCCGTCGGCGGCGGCGGCGGCGTGGTGGTCGTCATGAGACCGGCGAATCGTCAGGTGATCACGCGACTGGCGAAGATGAGCAGTCCGGCGACGACGATGTAGATGGCGAGAGCCGAGACAGCGACGATCAGACCGGTGAAGGTACGGAAGATCGGGCTCGAGGAAGTCAGACCGATGAGGTCGCCGTAACGGATGCTCCAGACGGTGAGGCGATGCCTCGCTCCGAATCGTCCGACGACGAGGGTGCCGGCCGCCGCCGCCGACGTGGACGCCGGGGTGGACGCGGACGTGACCGCAACGACGGCCGTCCGCGTGAGGAAGCCGACGTTGATCAGGCCGCGCTCGTCTCGGCCGACGAGACGACACCGGTTTCGGCTCCGGCTCCGACTGATCTGCCGCAAGAGCCCGTTGAGGCCGTATACGCGACCATGGCGGTGGACCTGCCGGTGGCCGATGAGTCCTCATCTCTGGCCGTAGAAACGGCGACGTCCGAGGCAGCGCCGATCGACACGGTTCCATCGGACATCACCACCGATCCTGTACCCAATCCGGTTCCGGCGCCCGAGCCGGTGGCCGTAGTGCTGACACCAATCGATCCCGATCGCCCGAAGCGCGCCGGCTGGTGGTCGCGGACCAAGGCCGCTCTTACCGGCGAGTAAGCCAAGGGTCCAACGCGCAAGATATGTCGTTCGACAGGGCCGCATCCGAGTGGATGCGGCCCTGTCGAACGCGCCGCGTTGCTTAGTACTCCCCTATCGGATTTGACACGGATATCGGACGGTTCAATTCCTTCAACCTTCCGAGCTAACTCTATGGGAACGTCGGCCTGACCTACACCGACGAGAACATCGGCCGCGATGTACGCTACCACGACATCGATCTGAACAAGACCGACTGCGCTGCCTTCGGTGGTGACTTCCGCCAGATGACCAATGCTGGAACTTCGAAATGGACGGCGATGCAGTGATCGGTTCGATCACGTTCCAGACCTCCACGGCGGCACCGGGCATCTATGTTGAATCGGGCGGATTCCTGAAATGTTCCGCTAAACGCGGCGCCGAGCAACGAGACCGAAGGACCCGGGAGCGATCCGGGTCCATTTTCATGTCGATGGGGGAGACCTCACCGAAGCCATGACTTCAGGCGCCGCACGGCTTCCACGCAATCCTGTTCGGATCCCGCAAAGGAGAACCGCACATGGTGGCCTCCCTCGGTAGCGTCGAAATCGAGGCCAGGGGTCGCGGCCACCCCAGCCTGCTCCAGCATCCGGCGACAGAAGTATGACGCGTCGTCGGTGAGTTCGGCGACATCGGCATAAAGATAGAAGGCGCCATCGGCCGGATGTGTTCGCCCGAGGCCAAGGGAAAGAAACGCGTCGAGCAGCAACGCCCGGTTCGCGGCGTAGCCGAGGCGGATCGTCTCTGCCTCCTCCACTGCGTCAAAGGCCGCCAGCGCTGCGACCTGCGACAGGTAGGGGGCGGATATGTAGAGGTTCTGCGCCAGCCGCTCGACGGGCCGAATCAGCCAGGGCGGAACCACCATCCAGCCGATGCGCCAGCCGGTCATGCAGAAGGTCTTCGAGAACGAGTTGATGACGATGGCGTCGTCATCGAATTTTAGCGCGGTCTCAGTGGGCATGCCGTAGCTGAGCCCGTGATAGATCTCGTCCGAGATGAAGGGGAGCCCAAGATCGCGCGCAGTCGCACAGAGCTCCGCGAGACGGGCGGGTTCGATGACCGTGCCCGACGGATTGGCCGGGCTCATCACCAGGATTCCGGATAGGGCCTCGCGGCGATGGAGGGCGCGCAAAGCCTCACTCGTCGGAGCGAAGCGGTCCTCGTTCCGCAGGATCATGGGTGCGGGAACGAGGTCCAATGCGTGGAGGATACTGCGATAGGCGGGATAGCCCGGCTGAGGCACCGCAATGCGCGCGCCGGCATCGAACAGGCTGAGAAACGCCAGAACGAAGCCAGCCGAGGAGCCTGTGGTGACGACGATCCGATCGGGTGCCACAGTGACCCCATAGGTGTCGCGATAAGACCGGGCGATACGCTCACGAAGGGCCGGAATTCCACAGGCATCGGTATAAGGCAGCTTACCGGTTTCCAGAGCCCGTTGTGCGGCCTCGATCACGCAACGCGGCGCAGGAGCAGAGGGTTGGCCGATCTCCATATGGATCACGCCATCACCCTGTCTGTCGCGGATCGCAGCGGCTGCCATGATGTCCATGGCAAGGAAGGGTGCTACGCGGCTCGCGCGCAGGGAGGCCTTGCCGGAGATGCTGATGTCAGGGCGATCGGCGTTTGATGTCATAACGCTGGCTTACTCCCCCGCGCCCTCCCCTTCCAGGCCGCCGATCTGTTCCACGTCTTCGGTGCGGGATGTGGCGGGTCTGGCGAACAATTGACCCGCCGCCGCGAAAACGCCTAACCCGGCGACTAACGACCGGTTGTCCCGAGCCTGATCACGGCCGATGGGACGCGACCCCGCGAGGATCAATGCGCCTGCTTCGCCACCTTCTTTCGTCCGTTGCCCTCGCTGGCGCGCTGGCCTCCGGCGTTTCAAGCGCCGTTGCGCAGACGCCGGCGCCCTCGCAGACGGCCCCTGCCGCGGCTGCAGCCTTCACCGATGTGCAGCGTCAGGCGATTGAGGCGATCATCAAGGATTACCTCGTCAAGAATCCCGATGTCCTGCAGGAGGCCATCGCCGAGGGCGAGCGGCGACAGCAGGAAACGCAGAAGCTGGCGCAATCCGCCGCTCTGAAAGAATCCCGTGAGGCTCTGGTCAATTCACCTCACGGCGTCGTGGTCGGCAACCCGACCGGCGACGTCACTCTGGTGGAGTTCTTCGACTACAATTGCGGCTATTGCCGCAAGGCACTCGCTGACATTCAAACGCTGGTCAAGGGCGATCCCAAGCTGCGCGTAGTTTTGAAGGACTTCCCGGTCCTCGGCGCGGAATCCCTCGAAGCCAGCAAGATCTCGCTGGCCGCCAAGCAGCAGCTCAAAGGCGATAAGCTGTTCGAGTTCCACGTTAAGCTTTTGGAGAGCAAGGGCCGCGTCAACGGCGAGCGTGCGATCGCCTTGGCCAAGGATATGGGCCTGGATATCGCCAAGCTGCAGAAGGATGCGCAGGGGGCGGAGGTGAAGGCAGCGCTCGCAGAGAATGTCGGCCTCGGTGACAAGCTCGGCCTTTCCGGCACGCCCGCTTTCATCATCGGCGATGAGATCATTCCTGGCGCTGTCGGCGTGGAGCCGATCCGCAAAACCATCGGCGATATCCGCCAGTGCGGCCACGCGAGTTGCTGAAGACTCGCGGTTGGCGATTGTTCCCGCTCGCACCTGTCGCTATCCGGAACGATCGTTTAGGACCACCGCCCCGGCCGCTCCGCGCTGCCGGCGCTTCGAACGCGATGTCATGATTCCGATCCACGTCCTTCATGGACCGAACCTCAACCTCCTGGGGCGCCGCGAGCCCGGCATCTACGGGACCGCGACGCTCGCCGACATCGAGCGCGATCTTCGTGCGCGCGCTGAGACGCTCGGCGTCGCACTGACTGTGCGTCAGACCAACCACGAGGGCGAACTGGTCGGTTTCGTCCAGGAGGCGGGCCTCACCGGAGCCGGGGTACTCATTAACGCTGCCGCCTATACCCATACATCCGTCGCCTTGCGTGACGCGATCGCCGGTAGCGGCGCCATTGCAGTCGAGGTGCATCTTTCGAACGTCCATGCACGCGAAGCCTTCCGGCATGTATCGCTCATTGCGCCCGTCTGCGCCGGGATGATCTGCGGTTTCGGTCCGCACAGCTACGGTCTCGGTCTGGAAGCTCTTGCGCGGTTGCTCCAGGCTCGCCTGCCATCTCTCCCTTCTCTCCTGTCTGACGCTTCGTCGGACGCCAACTCTCAAGACTGACCGGAATGGCCAAGGTGCCGATGCCTAAGAACGAACCTTTCGATCCCGAGCTCGTGCGCGAACTCGCCAAACTCGTGACCGAGACGGATCTGACCGAGATTGAAGTGGAGAAGGGTGACCTGCGCATCCGCGTCGTGCGCCGGATCGAGCCCGTGCATGTCCAGGTGGCGGCCCCTGCCCCCGCTTTGGCGGTGGCCGCTCCCGTTGCGGCAGCGCTCCCCGTGGCCGGACCCGGCGCCGTCGGTGAGCGCGCCAAGGCCGGGGCCGGTCATCCGGGCGCCGTGCCCTCCCCCATGGTCGGCACCGCCTATCGCCGCCCCTCGCCGGATGCGAAGGCTTTCGTCGATATCGGGTCCCAGGTGGCGGCAGGGGAAAAGCTGCTTCTGATCGAGGCGATGAAAACCTTCAACGAGATCGTCGCGCCCCGTGCAGGCACCGTAACTGCGATCTTCTTCGAGGATGGTCAGCCGGTCGAGTTCGGCGAACCCCTCCTCGTCATCGAGTGATAGTGCCCCCATGTTCGAAAAGATCCTGATCGCCAATCGTGGCGAGATCGCCCTGCGCGTGCTGCGCGCGGCCAAGGAACTCGGGATCGCCACCGTGGCGGTGCATTCGACGGCGGATGCCGATGCCATGCATGTGCGGCTCGCCGATGAGAGCGTCTGCATCGGTCCGCCTTCGGCTCGGGACAGCTATCTCAACATCCCCTCGATCATTGCCGCCTGCGAGATCACCGGCGCGGATGCGGTACATCCTGGCTATGGCTTCCTGTCGGAGAATGCGCGCTTTGCCGAAGTGCTGGCGCACCACAATATCGGCTTCATCGGCCCGAAGGCCGAGCATATCCGCATCATGGGCGACAAGATCGAAGCCAAGCGGACGGCCAAGCGCCTCGGCATCCCCTGCGTGCCCGGCTCCGAAGGCGGCGTCGAGGATCCTGTCGAGGCCAAGCGCATCGCGGCGGAGATCGGCTATCCGGTACTGGTGAAGGCCGCCTCGGGCGGCGGCGGCCGCGGCATGAAGGTGGCCCGTACGGAAGTCGACCTCGAACAGGCCCTCGACATGGCGCGCACCGAAGCCAAAGCGGCGTTCGGTGACGATGCGGTCTATCTCGAAAAGTATCTCGAGAAGCCGCGCCACATCGAAGTTCAGGTTCTGGGCGATGGCCGCGGCAAGGCCGTTCACCTCGCCGAGCGCGATTGCTCGCTCCAGCGCCGCCACCAGAAAGTCTGGGAGGAAGGCGGATCGCCGGTAATCGACGAGGCGACCCGTGCAGAAATCGGCGGCGTCTGCGCCCGGGCGATGCAGGAGCTGCAGTACATCGGCGCCGGAACGGTCGAGTTCCTCTACGAGGATGGGCGATTCTACTTCATCGAGATGAACACGCGCATCCAGGTGGAGCATCCGGTGACGGAGATGATCACTGGGGTCGATCTGGTTGCCGAGCAGATCCGCGTCGCGGCCGGCCTGCCGCTCTCGGTAACGCAGGACGACATCAAGGTCACGGGTCATGCCATCGAGTGTCGGATCAATGCCGAGCATCCGGCGACCTTCCGTCCATCGCCGGGCCTCATCACCTATTTCCATCCGCCCGGGGGCCTCGGCGTGCGCGTGGATTCGGCCGCCTACCAGGGCTACCGGATCCCGCCACACTACGATTCTCTCATTGGAAAGCTCATTGTCCACGGACGTACCCGGCATGAATGCTTGATGCGTTTGCGTCGGGCCCTCGACGAGTTCGTCGTCGCGGGAGTCGACACGACCCTTCCGCTCTTCCGCACTCTTGTGAGGAATCCGCAGGTTCTCGATGGTGCTTACGACATCCACTGGCTGGAGGGGTTTCTCGAAGCCGGCGGTCTCGCTGAGACTATGACCTGAACGGCTTGTGCTGCCAGCAGATAGGAACCGCTCCGCTCGAACCCCGTTCTCTCGATGAAGAGTTTCTCATTGCGCGCAATCGAGGGACAGGTCCCCGCGCAACTGGAGCCTAAGTCGAGAAGGACGATCTTTATGCATATCGTGAAGTTGACCACCGCCGCTCTAGTCTTTGCCGCTTCCCCCGTCCTGGCGCAGTCGCCGTCCGGCAACGTATCGCAGCCGGAGCGCGCAGTGCCACAGGCTGGTACGACCACGGGCGGGCCCCTCGACAATCCGTCCACTCGTGACGTGCCGCCAGCAACTGGCAGCATGAATCGCCCTGTGGGAGAGAACGGCATGTCTCCTGGAGCTGGCGCGGTTGATTCCGCGAAGGGCGGCAACGCCGATCAGACCAACAAGGGCATGGGAGCGAACATCGGTTCGACCTCCGGTGGCCCCGCCCGCTGATCCAATTAGGACAACGACGCTATTAGTAAAACAGCCGGCCCTCATGGGCCGGCTTTTTTATTTTGAAGGCTCAAACGGTGGCGAGGTCTTCGGTTCGTGCGCGATGTCACGACACACAACGATTTTGTCATCACGGGTGTGAAAAGCTTTTAGTGTTTTCTTCCAAATACCGATATGGATCTGCCATAAAATAGAAATTTGGTTCTTTAAAATCACATTCCTTGACTCCTGGGTAGTCTATATCCAGCTTCATCCCCCCGAAGATGCGACACTTCGTCGGCTCATTATCTTCGGAACGTCTCGATCGGCAATGGCTTGTTGAGCAGTCCGGCCCGGCAAGCGCCCCTCCTGATGTCAGCAGGCAGCTACCGAGAGGCCGATCCTAACTCATCGTAATTGAGACCCGACCATGCGCACCATCACCCTTGCCCTCGTCGCTGCTACCTTGAGCGCGACCGCTGCCTTCGCTCAGTCCCCGTCAGGAAATGTCGGTCAGCCGGAGCGGTCCTTCCCGCAGGCTGGTACCACTGCCGGCGGCCCGATCGACCATCCTTCCGTCTACGGCGCCTATCGCGATGCCGATGATCGTCTTGATGTGGAGGATACCGGCAGCGTCCGTAGCGGTCCCTTCATCTCGAACCGCGAAGCGGTGTTCGAGGATTCGGCAAAGGGCGGCAACGCCGAGCAGAACCAGCGCTCCAACCCGAACCTCGGTACGACTTCGGGCGGCCCGGAGTTCTAAAAAATCGGCCCATTTCATCGAACGTGATGGCGGAGCGAGAGCTCCGCCTTTTTCGTTGGCGCGACGCTAGATAACGCTCGTTGCTCTGGCTTTCGCGCGTCCGAGGCGTCACATTGGGCATCATGCAGCACGACCACGACGGCGACCGCGTGGACATCACCCCGCAGATCTTGCTGAAGGCCTATGCCGCCGGAATCTTTCCCATGGCGGAGGATGCCGATGACCCGACCATTTACTGGGTCGAGCCGAAGGCGCGCGGGATTCTGCCGATCGACCATTTCCACGTCTCCCGCCGGCTCGCCCGCACAATTCGGTCCGACCGTTTCGAGGTACGGACCGACTCAAATTTCGATGGCGTCATCGCGGGCTGCGCCGCTCCGCGAGGGGATGGTGAGAAGACCTGGATCAATGCGCGCATCCGTGAACTCTACGGCGCCCTGTACGATGCCGGTCACGCGCATACGATCGAGGTCTATGCCGACGGACGGCTCGTCGGCGGGCTGTATGGCGTTTCGCTCGGTGCGGCCTTCTTCGGCGAGAGCATGTTTCACGTTTCTCGCGACGCCTCGAAGGTTGCCCTCGTGCATCTGATGGCGAGGTTGCGGACGGGTGGATATCGCCTCGCCGACACACAGTTCGTGACGGACCATCTGATCCAATTCGGAGCCGAAGAGGTTCCGCGCCATGTCTACAAGCGTCGCCTCGCCGAGGCGATCGCTGAAGAAGCAGTATGGGATGTCTGGCCGAGGGAGCGGACCGTGAGCGGCGAGAACGTGCTAGCGGCACTTTCCGTGGTGGAATGAGCGCCTCAGCGTCGGCTATCGAGGGCCATACGCAGGGCGAGGCCGCCGAGCACGCTGCCCATGATCCAGCGCTGGGCCCTCAGCCATCCCGGGTTACGGGACAGAAAGAGCGCAATCGATCCCGCTGCCAAAGCGATCGCTGCATTCACCGAGACGCTGATTACAATCTGGACAGAGCCTAGAATAAGCGTCTGTCCCAGCACCGCGCCGCCCGTGGGCGTCACGAATTGTGGCAGGAGCGCAAGGTAAAGCATCGCGATCTTCGGATTCAGTAAGTTGGTGAGGAAGCCCATGCTGAAGAGCCGTATCCGGCTGTCTGGGGCGAGCCGGCTCACCTCGAACAGCGAGCGGCCGCCGGGCTTCAGCGCCTGCCAAGCGAGATAACCGAGATAGAGGGCGCCGGTCAGCCGCAGTGCGTCATACGCGTACGGGATCGCCAGGATCAGTGCGGTGATGCCAAAGGCGGCGCAGAGCATGTAGACAACGAAACCCAGCGCGATCCCGCAGAGAGAAACAAGGGCTGCCGCATAGCCCTGGCATATCGCGCGAGACACCAAATAGGCCATGTTCGGCCCCGGCGTCAGCACCATGCCGAGGGAGACGCCCGCGAAGGCTAGAAGTGTGATGGCGTCGGGCATGCTGCGAGACTTTGTTGCCCGGCCGATCCTACCGGAAGATGGCGTCGAAGATCGATTGCGGCTGCTGCGGCGGCGGCGCAGGCGCCGGGCCTTCGTTGGTCGGGAAGAACTTTCGCGATGGCTTCTGCTTCGGCTGCACCGGAACTCCACGCGGCGCCTCAACATCGACCTGCCCGTTCGGGTTGACCTGCTGGGCCGTACGCGTCGGGTCTGAGTTCCGCTGGCGCTTGGTCTTTTCCGGCTTCGAGGCCATGGCGGGCACGTCTTCCTGCTCGCGAGCCTCGGCGATGATGTCGTTGCCACCTTTGCAATCCACGAGCCACACATCGTAAATCGGATGCTCGATCGCATGCAGCCCGGGGCTCGCCGCGAACATCCAGCCTGTGAAGATGCGGCGGTACTTGTTGTCGAGGGTTACCTCGTCGACTTCGAGGAAGGCCGTGGTCTTCGGGCTCTCGGTGGGCGGCCGGCTGTAGCAGACGCGCGGGGTCATTTGCAGTGCACCGAACTGCACGGTCTCGTCCACCGCAACTTCGAACGACACGATCCGCCCCGTGATCTTGTCGAGGCCAGAGAACACCGCGGTTGGATTCTTGATCTTGTCGGCGAGGGCATGGCCAGTCATCGGCAGGCTGAGCGCCGCGGCGCCCGCGAACAGGAGGCCGGCCCTCAGGGCGAGATGCAGATTGCGGTGAACGAGCATGCGGCTTACCCGGCGCGGGACGATGAGGCGTCTGCCCTAAGCCAGGGCGGTCGCGATGTTATGCACCGATAGACAGGCCAAGCATGGTGTAAAAAGGGCGGCGCGACGGTTGGAACGGGAACCAGTGCCGGCGGCATCTCTCATTCGGCGAAGCGCTATTCGGGGCTCCAGGCCGCGTAGTCGCCGCCCGTCACGGCCTTGTTGCCAGGATTGAGCTGAGATCCCTTCGGGCGGTAAGCGGCGCTGGTTCCGGTGAGGTTCTCCACATGCGGCTTTTGCCACTCGCGCGGGGTGTAGCTCTCCTCGCTCGGGGGAACGTCACCGTTGTGACAGAGCCAGCCGCGCCAACCGGGCGGGACCTTCGAGGCATCGGCATAGCCTTTATACACGACCCAGCGCCGCTCCGGGCCGACCGAGCGGTCGATCAGTGGTCCGAGGGCCTTGTAATAGGTGTTTCCGAAATCGTCCGTGCCGACCAGCTGGCCGTGCCGAGCGGTCATTACCGCGAGCGACATGGTCTGCCCGTTCCACCAGGTGAAGATCCGCAGAAGCGTGTCCTTGAGAGCCATCGCGCTTGCCTGAACCGGACCGGCGCGCCGCCCGTCCTTCGTTGGCCAGGACTATGGTCAGGGGCTGGCACGAAGTCCAGGGCGAGTCGGGCCGGGGAGTGTCTTCGGAGCCCGATCAGCGTGTAGGCGCCAAGGGAGGCGGTGCTGCGGGAATCCCACACCGACGCGTCTTAACCAAAGCCTTACATGGCCGAGACGGCGACCGCCCTGTGAACTCAGAATTTTTTCGGCCGGATTCCTGCAACGGAAAACAGGACTTATCGCCTCCGTCGCGATATCCACAGGTTTTCGAGAGAGACCACAACATATAGCGCGGAACATAGCCGGCACACACAAGTTGTTGACGTGGAGTGCCTGTCCGGGATAGCTTTCGATGGTCGCCGGAACGAAGGGTTCGGTCCGGTAGCTCTAAGTTTTTTCGGCCATCTGACAGCGCGTCGCGAGCGTTAGCGAGCGCTTACCTTCGTCAGACTCCAATGAATCAGCGGCTGCGCAGGGCGCGGCGGCATCGTCGACTCTTCGACAAGGGATACAGGGTTCATGCGGTTCGAGCGGCGTTACACTACGGCCGGGCAATCCCCCTACGCATCCATCGCCTTCCGCAAGGCGCTGAGCGAGATTCGCAATCCGGACGGATCGATCGTGTTCCGACTGGACGGCATCTCGGTGCCGGACAGCTGGAGCCAAGTCGCTAGCGACGTGCTGGCGCAGAAGTACTTCCGCAAGGCTGGCGTACCGGCGCGCCTGAAGAAGGTCGAGGAGAACGACGTTCCCTCCTTCCTGTGGCGCTCTGTGGCCGACGATGCCGCCCTGGCGGAACTGCCTGAGGCCGAGCGCTCCGGCTCCGAGATCTCATCCACCCAGGTGTTCGACCGGCTCGCCGGCTGCTGGACCTATTGGGGCTGGAAGGGCGGCTACTTTACCTCGGAGGAGGATGCCTCCGCCTTCCTCGACGAGCTTCGCTTCATGCTGGCCAAGCAGATGGTCGCGCCGAACTCGCCGCAATGGTTCAATACCGGCCTTCATTGGGCCTACGGCATCGACGGCCCGGCGCAGGGCCACCATTATGTCGATTACCGCACCGGCGAGCTGGTGAAGTCGGCCTCGTCCTACGAGCACCCTCAGCCGCACGCCTGCTTCATTCAGGGTGTGCAGGACGACCTCGTCAATGAAGGCGGCATCATGGACCTGTGGGTCCGCGAAGCCCGCCTGTTCAAGTACGGTTCCGGCACCGGCTCCAACTTCTCCATGCTGCGCGGCGAGAACGAGAAGCTCGGCGGCGGCGGCAAGTCGTCGGGGCTGATGTCGTTCCTCAAGATCGGCGACCGGGCGGCCGGCGCGATCAAGTCCGGCGGCACCACCCGGCGTGCGGCCAAGATGGTCATCGTCGACATCGACCACCCGGATATCGAGCAGTACATCGATTGGAAGGTGAAGGAGGAGCAGAAGGTCGCGGCCCTTGTCACAGGCTCCAAGATCGTCTCGAAGCACCTCCAGGCGGTGATGAAGGCCTGCACCCAGTGCGAGGCCGAGGGTGATGCCTGTTTCGACGTCGAGCGTAATCCCGTCCTCAAGAAGGCCGTCAAGGCCGCCCGCAAGGAGATGGTGCCGGACGGCTACACCAAGCGCGTCATCCAGTTCGCCCGCCAGGGTTTCACCAAAATCGATTTCCCCGTCTACGACACCGATTGGGATTCCGAGGCCTATCTCACGGTGGCCGGCCAGAACTCGAACAACTCCGTCTCACTCACTGACGATTTTTTACGCGCAGTCGAGCGGGACGAGGAATGGCATCTGACGGCTCGGACCACCGGCAAGACGATGAAAACGGTGCAGGCCCGCGAGCTGTGGGACAAGATCGGCGAAGCGGCCTGGGCGTCCGCCGATCCCGGTCTGCATTTCAATACGACCATGAACGATTGGCACACCTGCCCGTCGGCCGGCCGGATCCGCGCATCGAATCCGTGCTCCGAGTACATGTTCCTCGACGATACGGCCTGCAATCTTGCTTCCGCCAACTTGCTGACGATGTACGACCGCGCCAGCGGCGAATTCGACGTGGCCGCCTTCGAGCACCTCAACCGTCTCTGGACAGTGGTCCTCGAGATCTCGGTGATGATGGCGCAGTTCCCTTCGAAGGAGATCGCGGAGCTTTCCTACCGCTATCGCACCCTTGGCCTCGGCTACGCCAATATCGGCGGCTTGCTGATGAGCATGGGATTGCCCTACGATTCGCATAAGGGCCGGGCGCTGGCCGGTGCCCTGACCGCGATCATGACCGGCGTCGCCTATGCGACCTCCGCCGAGATGGCGGCCGAGCTCGGGCCCTTCCCGGGCTACGACGAGAACGCGGATGCCATGCTCAAGGTCATCCGCAATCATCGCCGCGCGGCGCATGGCGAGGCCCAGGGCTACGAGTTTCTCTCGATCGCCCCTGTCCCCCTCGACATCGCCAACATCCCCCAGGGGAATTTGGCTGAACGCGCGAAGGTCGCGTGGGACCGCGCACTCGCGCTGGGCGAGGAGCACGGTTACCGCAATGCTCAGGCGACCGTCATCGCGCCCACCGGCACGATCGGCCTCGTGATGGATTGCGACACGACCGGGATCGAGCCCGACTTCGCACTGGTGAAGTTCAAGAAGCTCGCCGGTGGCGGCTACTTCAAGATCATCAACCGCGCCGTGCCGGACGCGCTGCGTTCTCTTGGCTACCGCGAATCCGAGATCGCCGAGATCGAGGCCTACGCGGTCGGCCACGGCTCGATGGGTCAGGCCCCCGCCATCAACCCGGGCTCCCTGCGCGCCAAGGGTTTCACCGACGACAAGCTCGCCGCCATCGAGGCGGGCCTGAAATCCGCCTTCGACATCAAGTTCGTGTTCAACCGCTGGACCCTGGGTGACGACTTCCTCAAGGACGTGCTGAAGGTTCCGGCCGAGAAGCTGGCCGACCCCACCTTCGAGATCCTGCCCTTCCTGGGCTATTCGAAGAAGGACATCGAGGCCGCCAACACCCATATCTGCGGCGCAATGACCCTCGAAGGGGCGCCGTTCCTGAAGCAGGAGCATTACGCGGTCTTCGATTGCGCCAATCCGTGTGGCCGCATCGGCAAGCGCTACCTCTCGGTGGAGAGCCACATCCGCATGATGGCGGCGGCGCAGCCCTTCATCTCGGGCGCCATCTCCAAAACCATCAACATGCCAAACGACGCCACGGTCGAGGATTGCAAAAACGCCTACAAGCTGTCTTGGACCCTGGCCCTTAAAGCCAATGCCCTCTACCGCGACGGCTCCAAGCTCTCTCAGCCCCTGAACTCGGCCCTCATCGCCGGCGAGGAGGAGGATACCGAGGAGGCGATCGAAGCGCTGGTCGCGCAACCTGCTAACGCCAAGGCAGCCCAGCTCGCGGAAAAAATTGTCGAGCGGGTTATCGAGCGCGTCGAGCGGATCCGCTCGCGTGAGAAGCTGCCCGATCGGCGCAAGGGCTATACCCAGAAGGCGGTGGTTGGCGGCCACAAGGTCTATCTGCGGACCGGCGAATACGAGGACGGCCGCATCGGCGAAATCTTCATCGACATGCACAAGGAAGGCGCCGCCTTCCGCTCGCTGATGAATAACTTCGCCATCGCGATCTCGATCGGCCTGCAATACGGCGTGCCGATGGAGGAGTATGTCGACGCCTTCACCTTCACCCGGTTCGAGCCGGCCGGTTTCGTGCAGGGCAACGACGCGATCAAGAACGCCACCTCGATCCTGGACTACGTGTTCCGCGAACTGGCGATCTCGTATCTCGGCCGCATGGATCTCGCCCATGTCGATCCGTCCGAGATCGGCAACACCGTGATGGGCAAGGGCGAGGGCGAAGGCAGCCGCGGAGGTGGCGACAGGCCCGATCCGGTGGCGTCCAGCATTGTCTCGCGCGGTCTGCTGCGCGGCTCGGCCGATCGGCTCACCCTGATCCAGGGCGGACCCGCCGGAGGCACCGTGGGTGTCGGTTCCGGGAGTGCTGGAACGAGCGCCCCGGCCGGGGGTGTCGTTCACGCCCTGCGGGGAGCCACGGCGCTGAAGGTTGAAGAGAAGGATGCTTCAGTGGCACTCGGCTTTTCGCTTCCTAGTTCAGAAGTTGGTCCATCGATCGCCTACCGTCGAACCGAAGCAAAACTGAAGGGGTATGTCGGTGAATCTTGCCCGGAATGTGCCAACTTTACTCTGGTACGCAACGGAACGTGCATGAAGTGCGACACCTGCGGTAGCACTACCGGCTGCTCATAAGACAAGTACCAGAACATTGCGTTTTTAGCGGTATTTCTGCCTAATAGAACAGAATAAAGCTACGTTTGAAAACACAACGCGCGGAGCAATCCGCGCGTTTTTCCGTTTATTCGTAATGTCTCGCCAATGTCAGCCGACGCGTAAATGTGGGCCCTCGTTGAGTGCCGCGTTCATTGCCTCGACAACTGGTCTAGGTGGCCTCAAAGAAAACCTTCCTCAAGCCTGCCAAGGAGCGACCGCAGACGACGCATTGATCCGGACAATATATGGGTCCTCCCGCCGTTTGCGTGGGAAGGTGACGGCGACGCATCACCGATGGACTGATTCACAGCGGGAATGATTCAACCTTCATCCCTACCGGGCTGCACTATCGATCAAGTCATCTGCCGCTGCGATCGCCTCATCCTCGGCGCACATGCCCACCGGGATCGTGGGTGTCGCCCGGCCCCAGCCGCCTCGACCCTCTCGCCCCATGCGACCGCCGTCACCGGCCGGATTGAGCAGGGTCCGGAGGCGGCTCATTAGACGAGCTTGGTCGGATCGCTCGCGAGCATCCGTCGACGCGACATCGAGGGTGAAGCCGCCCCCCTTCAGGCCGCGTCGCGGGTGTTCTGGACATAGACGGCCTTGGCCGCGTCCGACCCGCGCGACTCCTTCGTCAAGCGCGAGCCCGTCTTCGTCGCCAGGAAGTCGGCGAGCTTAGCGTCTTCCTGGCGGACGAACCCCCTCTGCGGGAGCTTGCCGGCGAGGAAAAGCTCGACCATGGCGACGCAGCCCGCGGCCGTGGTGAGCTGGATCGCCCCGATTTCCGGTGTGCCGTCGTAGCGAAGGACGATGGAATCTTCCTCCATCCGCCCCTTCCTCTGCCCGATGCCGGTGACGAAGATCACGACGACGTCCTTGCGAGTGAACGGCGCCGCATGGCTCAGGATGCGGCGCATCGTATCCTTGTCGTCGGCGAGTTCGAGGCCGCGCAGGAGCAGCTTCATGATCTCGGCGTGGCCCGGATAACGAAGGGTCTTGTAGCTGAGATCGCGGACCTTCCCGTCCAGGGTTTCCGTCAGCGTCCCGAGGCCGCCCGACGTGTTGAAAGCCTCGTAGGCGATGCCGTCGATCATCACGCTCTCGATGCCTTCGAGGGCGGGGACGAGGATCGGCTTGCCGTCGAAGACAATCTCGCAGGGATTACAGTATTCATTGATCAGACCGTCGATCGACCAAGTCACGTTGTAACGGAGTGCATTGGTTGGATAAAGCGGCAGGGCGCCCACGCGCATTTTGATCGTCTTCAGCACGTCGAAGCGTGCGGCCATGTCGGCCCCGAGCACGCAGATGAACCCTGGCGCGAGCCCGCATTGCGGGACGAGCGCCACATCGGCCTGCGCGGCAATCTGCTTGATGAAGGCGGTGGTCGCCACGTCCTCGGTCAGGTCGAAGTAATGCGTCTTCGTCGCAACGGCGGCACTCGCGATGCCCTTGTTCAGGAAGTAGGGGCAAGCGCTGACGACGATGTCGCGCGGCCCGAGGAAGGCTTCAAGGGCGTCGAGATCGGCTGCGTCGATGATCTGAGTGCGGAAGAGATCGTCGGCCGCATGGTCGAGCTGAGCCTGCGAGGCGTCGGCGAGGGTGACCTCGTGCCCCTGCTCGGCCAGCATCCGGGCGATGATCGCACCAATCTGCCCGGCACCGAGTACAGCAATGGTCTTGGAATGGGCGTTCATCTCGATCACCTCTGCGGACGACCCTGTGGCGTCGTTGAGGAGTGACCTGACCGGTATTTTGGACCGAGCCGATTGAGAGGCTACTGCATGGTGGCGACCATGGGTAGCCGGAAGGCCAGATCCGGGAAGGTGACAGGCGCGGGCGGCCGGTAGCCCAAGGACGAATGCG